>DATJMR010000068.1:0-7600 GCA_035508595.1 Dyella sp. | reverse complement strand
GCCATTGATCAACGAACGTCAAGCCATTTATCCAGGCATTCATCGAGGCGATACTAGGCCGTGACTAAAACAAAGAAACCTAGCAAAGAGAAGGCGCCGCGCAAGCCAGCCAAGGCGTCGAAGGCCCGTGCCGCCGTACCGAAATCCGCAAGACGCGGTGGCGGTTTGGTGGAAGCTCCACCGAAACGACAGCACGATCCCTTCGCGGACCGTGAGGCGCAACGTTACGAGCGCCCCATTCCCAGTCGCGAAGCGATCCTGGCGTTGCTCGAAGAGCGCGGAGAGTTGCTGACCCAGGCGCGCATCGCCGAGGCGCTGCAGCTCTTGGACGAATACAGCATCGCCGCCTTGACCAAGCGCCTCACTGCCATGGTGCGCGACGGCCAGTTGCTGCTGGGACGCCGAGGCGGTTACGCCCCGGCGCGCAAGCTGGATCTGATCCCCGGTGTCGTGCTGGCGAATGCGGAAGGCTACGGTTTTCTGCGCCCGGACGAAGGTGGCGACGACCTTTACCTCTCGCCGTATCAAATGCGCAGCGTGCTGCACGGTGATCGCGTGCTGGCCAGTGTCGTGGGCCTGGATCGCCGCGGACGACGGCAGGGTTCCATTGTGGAAGTGCTGCAACGACGTTCCTCGCGGCTGGTCGGCCGGGTGGTTGTCGAGAACGGCGTGACATTGGTCGTGCCGGACGATCGGCGTTTGCACCAAGACGTGATGATCGCTCCCGGCAAAGAACGTGGCGCCAGCTCAGGCCAGATCGTCGTAGCCGAAATCACCGATCCGCCCACCGCCTATCGCGGTCCGTTGGGCGAGATACGCGCCGTGCTCGGCGAGCGCCTGCAGCCTTCGCTGCTGGTCGACATGGCCATTGCCAGCTACGACCTGCCGCACGAATGGCCACCGGAAGTGCTGCGCGAAGCCGAAGAAGTGGAGCCGGAAGTCACCGCCGCGGAGCGCGAAGGACGGGTCGATCTGCGCAAGCTGCCGCTGGTTACCATCGATGGCGCCGATGCGCGCGACTTCGACGATGCCGTCTACGCCGAACCCAAACGCGGCGGCGGTTGGCGGCTGGTGGTGGCGATTGCCGATGTCTCGCATTACGTGCCGGTCGATAGCGCGTTGGACAAAGAAGCTTACGAACGCAGTACGTCCACGTATTTCCCTGGCTTCGTCGTACCGATGTTGCCGGAAACCTTGTCCAACGGCATTTGCTCGCTCAACCCTAAGGTCGAACGCCTTTGCATGGTTTGCGACATGCATGTCGATGAGACGGGCGAGGTGTCCAAATCCAAGTTTTACGATGCGGTCATGCGTTCGCACGCGCGGCTCACCTACGACAAAGTGTGGCAGGCGATCGGCCTGAAAGAGGCCGACGTGCGGCACGAAGTGGCCGATGTATTGCCGCAGCTTGAGCATCTGCACGCTTTGTACAAGGCGATGGCCGAGCAGCGCCGCCGGCGTGGCGCCATCGACTTCGAAACGCCGGAAGTGAAGTTCAGGCTCGATCAGACGGGCGAAGTGCAGACCGTCGGCGCGGTCGTGCGCAACGACGCGCACAAACTGATCGAGGAATGCATGATCGCCGCCAACGTCCAGGCGGCACTGTTTCTTTCCAAGCGCAAAATTCCCGCCCTCTACCGCGCGCACGAACCGCCGCCGGTAGAGAAGTACGAGGATCTGCAGCAATTCCTGCGCGAGTTCAAACTGCGCATGCCGCCGGTGGAGGATGTGACACCGGGCGATTTTGCGGATGTGTTGCGCATGGTGAGCGATCGTCCCGAACGCGAGCTGATTCAATCGGTGTTGTTGCGCGCACAAAGCATGGCGGCCTATCAGCCTGACAACCGTGGGCACTTCGGTTTGGCGCTGGACGCTTACGCGCACTTCACCTCGCCGATTCGCCGTTACCCCGATTTGCTGGTACATCGTGCGATTCGCTATGCGCTCAAGGGTGGCAAGCCCTCCGCGTACGTGTATTCCGAAACGGCGATGGCGGCAATGGCCGTGCATTGCTCGCAGCGCGAGCGGCGTGCGGAAGAGGCCGAGCGCGATGTGGACGAACGCTTCCGCTGCGCATGGATGGCCAAGCACGTCGGCGAAGAATTCGCGGGCGTTGTGACGGGCGTGACATCGTTCGGTTTGTTCGTCGAATTGAACGAATCGAAGGTGTCGGGGCTCGTTCATATCAGCCAGTTGTCCAACGACTATTACCACTTCGATCCGGTACGGCATCTGTTGAAGGGCGAGCGCAGCGGCGTGCAATTCCGGCTCGGGGATCACGTGCACGTGCAGGTGCTGCGTGCCAGCTTGGAAGACCGCAAGATCGACTTCCGCCTGGTGCCGCCGGGCAAGCGAAAATCCGACGAAACAAACGCCGCCGCGCCGCCGTCTACCTCGCGGGCTTACCATTACGCCGCGGCGGGCGAACGCTATTCCTTGCCTGCCGGCAGAAAGCCATTGCCTTCGCTGCCGCCGCTGCCCGGACGCGACCACGGGGCTGCCAAGTCCGGTAAAAAAGCCGCGGCCAAGCAGGACGGCAAGCGTCACGACAAAGCGCCTGGCAAAGCGAAGAACAAGAGCAAGTTGCGGATAGCCAAGAGCCGTCCGCCGAAATCGAAAGGTAAACGATGAGCGACAGTTGGATCGTAGGGATAAACCCGGTCGAAGGCGCGTTGAACAACGACGCGCAACGCGTGCGCGAGGTATTGGTCGAAAACGGCCAGCGCAATCCGCGCGTGCATGAGCTTGCGGAGAAAGCGAAGGGACTGAAGATCCCGGTGCACCATCGTCCGCGCGAGCAACTCGATCGCGTGGCGGGCGAGGCGCGCCATCAAGGCATCGTGGCGCTCTACGAAGCGCCGCCTTTGGCGAGTGAACAAGATCTGCCCGAACTGCTCGAGAAAGCGGGCAGCGACGCATTGGTGTTGGTGCTCGACGGGGTGACCGATCCGCACAATCTCGGCGCATGTCTGCGCAGCGCGGCGGCGGCCAATGCGACCGCGGTGATCGTGCCGAAGGATCGTGCGGTGGGGCTCACACCGGTGGTGCGACGCGCATCGGCCGGCGGTGCGGATCGTGTGCCGCTGATAGCCGCAACCAATCTTGCGCGCGCGATGCGTGCGCTCAAGGATGCCGGGGTGTGGATCACCGGATTGGCCGGGGATACCGAGCAATCGATCTATGG
This sequence comes from Dyella sp., assembly GCA_035508595.1. Taxonomy (GTDB): domain Bacteria; phylum Pseudomonadota; class Gammaproteobacteria; order Xanthomonadales; family Rhodanobacteraceae; genus Dyella_B. The sequence continues at coordinate 4,416 of DATJMR010000068.1, read as the reverse complement.
CATCGATCTCAAAGGCCCGGTGGCACTGGTGCTGGGCAGCGAAGGCGAGGGCATTCGCCGGCTTACGCGTGAGACGTGCGATTTCGTGGCGAAAATTCCCATGCTGGGTAGCATGGAAAGTCTCAATGTGTCGGTCGCCACCGGTATCGTGCTGTTTGAAGCCTTGCGTCAAAGAGGTGTGCGATGACGTTTCACTGGCACGACTGGGCGGGTTACATCGGCGTTGCGTTGATGCTGCTGGCTTACCTGCTTATGCAGGCGCACAAGCTGCATGGCAATGGGCTGGTCTATCAACTGATGAATGTGCTCGGCGCGCTCGGTGTCATGTTGTCGCTGGTGTTCGGTTCGTTCAATGCGTCGGCGTTTTTCATGGAAGTGGCGTGGCTGCTCATTGGTATCTACGGCATCGGGCGTAGTGCGCGCTTGCGCAGGGAAACGCGTCGCCTCGAACACTAGATCGCGCTTTTTAGAAGCGCGATGGCGGGCTCCGGTCGCCATCATCGATGTTGCGATGCGGCCGATTCCGTTGTCGTCGTATCGTGCGTGATGCCTTGGGAGGTGTGCCAGCGCCGTATGCGATACGACGGGATAACGCCTGGCATTTGCGGCGAGGCCACCGCCGTCACCAGCAAGCGATCGCCGACCGAATACTTGCGATCGGTCCCGGTGCCATGGGCTAGCGACGCCGGCGTATCGATCGTGGCCGGCGTTGCGCGCAAAAACACAAACGCGCTTGGCTGAGCTTTCCACGAAAGCCAGTTCAAGTCGTAGGTCACAAACTCCTGCACAACGACTTGGTGGCCGGCCAGACCCGGCTGACTGGCGAGTTTTTCCGCCAACGCCAGCGCTTTGTCTTCGCTGGAAAAGTCATGCAGAGCCCAGGCGACAACGGGGCACGAGGTGGTCGAAACGGGCGTCGCCCCGGCAAACTGCTTGACCAAATCGTCCGGCAGATAAGCGTAAGGTCGATACGATGAGGGAAGGTAATAGCCGTAATAGTGCCGTTCTATCATGTCGTGCACGCCGGGCGTCATGCCGACGCCGTACGTGCCTGGAAACGTCACCACAGGCAAGGTGGCGCTATCGCAGCCAGGCAGGCCCTGCACATAAGCTGCCGATGCGCGCCATGGTTCGTTCGATGGCAGGAATCGACCGCGCATCAGCGCGATCGATTGCGATCCGATCAGCAGCACAATCATTGCCGCACCGATCGCGCCAAGCCGCGTATCGATACGCGGGCCCGCCGCGTCATACAGCTTCGCTACCAGAAACCAGCCAAACGGTGCGCAGACCAATACATTGCGATACGAGAACGAAGGCGCCACCAATAACGACACGGCAATACCGCTGACAATAACCCCCACGCAAACCACGCCGCATAGCGCAGCCGTCCAGCCTGCCTCACGCGCATCTTCATCTGGCAAGTGACGGATAGGCCGCGAGCGCCGCAGCCACATGGCCAACAACATCGCGACGATCACCAGCAGCGCCTGCCGGCTCATGAAATGGAAGAACACCCGTCGCAGGTGAGATAGCAAGAAAGAGAGTTTGTTGCTGAACCAGGTGTCGTGGAAATCGTGCGCGGCGGCGTGCGTCATCATCCATAGGAACCCCACGTAGAGCCCCAGTACGATGATGCCTGACACCACGATCGCGATGCGCAACGCCCATGTACGCGAAGTAAGCAGCAAAAACAGCAGGAGCATGCCCACGGTGAGCAGCATGTAAGGATGTGTTTGGCTTCCTGCGATGCTGAACAAAGTAAGCCAGGTCCAGGCTCCAACCGGGAGGCGTGCGTGCAAACGTGCGTGCCGGTGGAAATGGATAGCCGCAGCGAGCAGCGCGGATGAAATGAAAACCGCCAGCATGTAATTGCGCGCGTTCTGGGCTTGCGAATACCAGAACATGGAAGTGGTCGCGACGGCGCATGCAAAAGCGATCGCCGTGGGGCTGAGCCGCCGCCGCGTGCCGAAGGCAAAGACGACAAGGCTCAGGACCGCCAGCATCGCGCTGAGCAGACGCACCGCCCACTCGCTGGTGCCCACGGTCTCGATCCAGCCGTAGAGAAGAAAATCGTACAGCGGCGGGTGTACGTCAGCGAGTACGCGTCGAAGCACTTCACCAAATCCCTGGTGATGCCCGACGGCTTGCATCGTGTACAGCTCATCGGCCCAGAAGCTGTTGCTGGACAGACCGATAAACGCGAACGCACATCCGGCCAGTGCGATGAGCGCGTAAAGCGCTCCGGGCCACTGGGCAGGGTTTTGGGGGCTGGCGGTTTGGCGGGTACTCAACGATTGGCATCCTCGCATCGCAATACTGGGAGTGTCTTACTCCGCGCGTGGAACGGGTGAACAGTACGCGAGGGATGCCGGAACGAAAAGGCCCGGGCGATTCGCCCGGGCCTTGGCGCCAAACGATAGGCGGGTGCTCAGTCCGGGCGGTTGCCCAGCTTTACGGGTTCGGGGCTGGAGGTCAGATCGCGCTTGTCGCGCTGCGCCATCAGCGGCTCGCCCTTGACCTGGAACCACACGTTTTCGGCGATGTTGGTTGCGTGATCGCCGATGCGTTCGATGTTCTTCGCCATGAACAGCAGATGCGTGCAAGGCGTGATCACACGCGGATCTTCCATCATGTAGGTGAGCAGTTCGCGGAAGTACGCGGTGTAGGCTTCGTCCAGCTGTACATCGTCTTGCCACACTTTGTAAGCCAGGTCGGCATCGCGGTCGCGATAGGCGCGCAGCACCTCGCGAACCTCTTCGGCGGCCAGCTCGGCCAGATGCGCAAGGCCGCCGGTAGGCGTCAGCGGCGCGGCCATGGAGAGCGGAATGGAGCGCTTGGCGACATTGGCAGCGTAGTCGCCGATGCGCTCGATATCGGCCGCAATACGGAGCGCGGCGAAGACATTGCGCAGGTCGCCGGCGATCGGGGCGCGCAAGGCTAGCAGGCGCACGACATCGTGGCTGATTTCCTGCTCCAGCTGATCGATGGCGTCGTCGTTGTTCACCACGTGCTGGGCGGCGCGTTCGTCGCGGCGATCCACCACGTCGATGGCTGCTTCCAATTGGCTCACCGCCAGCTCGCCCATGCGAACCAGCTCGCCGGTGAGGCGAATCAGTTCGTCGTCGTAGCTCTTGATGATGTGTTCCTTGCTGCTGCCGCTCATGGGGATGGCCTCTTGAACTCGGGTAGGCGGGGAGCGTTTTCGCGATGAAGTGCTCGCGAGGTTGGACTCACCCCGACCCTCTCCCCAATGGAGAGAGGGGTCAATAATGGAATCAGCCGAAACGACCGGTGATGTAATCCTCGGTTTGCTTCTTGCCCGGCTTGGTGAAGATCTTTTCGGTGGCATCGAACTCGATCAGCTCGCCGAGGTACATGAAGGCGGTGCGGTCGGAGACGCGTGCGGCCTGCTGCATGTTGTGGGTGACTATCACGATGGTGTAGTCGTGCTTGAGCTCTTCCACCAGTTGCTCGATGCGGCTGGTGGCGATGGGGTCGAGCGCCGAGGTGGGCTCGTCCAGCAGCAGCACCTCGGGCTTGAGCGCGATGCCACGGGCGATGCACAGGCGCTGCTGCTGGCCGCCGGAGAGGCCTAGGGCGCTGTGCTTGAGCTTGTCCTTCACCTCGTCCCACAGCGCGGCGCGGCGCAACGCCTGTTCCACGCGTTCGGCCATGTCGGCCCTGGACAGCTTCTCGTGGTGGCGGATGCCGTAGGCCACGTTCTCGAAGATGGTCATCGGGAACGGCACCGGCTTCTGGAACACCATGCCGACCTTGCTGCGCAGGCGGTTCATCGAGTACTTCGGGTCGAGGATGTCCTCGCCGTCCAGCAGCACCTCGCCCTTGGCCTCCAGCTTCGGGTAGATCGCGTAGATGCGGTTGAAGATGCGCAGCAGGGTGGACTTGCCGCAGCCGGAGGGGCCGATGATCGCGGTGACCTGCTTTTCCGGGATCTCCATGTTGATGCCCTTCAACGCATGGGCACCGTTGTAGTAGAAGTGCAGGTCGCGCACCGCGATCTTGGTGTGCGCCGCGGCGATCGCGGGGGCCGCGGCTTGGGCGGCGAGGTCAGTCATAACGCACCTTGTGGCGGGAGAACAGCAGTCGGGTCAGCAGGCTGAGCGCGAGGATGAAGAGCGTGATCAGCAGCGCGCCGGCCCAGGCGATGGCGTGCAGGTCGGGGCTGGGGTCGTTGGTGTACTGGTAGATCGCCACCGGCAGGCTTTCCATCTTGTCCAGCGGGTGCACGGTCATGAAGTTGTTGCCGAAGGCGGTGAACAGCAGCGGCGCGGTCTCGCCGGCGAGGCGCGCCAGCGCCAGCAGCACGCCGGTGACGATGCCGGAGGTGGCCGCACGCATCAGCACCTGCACGGTCATCTTCCATTGCGGGATGCCCAGCGACAGCGCGGCCTC
>DATJMR010000067.1:0-8943 GCA_035508595.1 Dyella sp. | reverse complement strand
AATTGAGGCAGGCCCAAAAAATGGAAGCGTTGGGGCAGCTGACCGGTGGGGTGGCGCACGATTTCAACAACATGCTTGCCATCATCGTTGGCAACTTGGAGATGCTGATCAAGCGGCTTGCCGAGAACGAGAACCTTCAACGCACCCTTGCGGGCAACGCCTTGAACGGCGCACACCGGGCGGCGGAATTGACCAAGCGCTTGCTTGCGTTTTCGCGTCAGCAGCCATTGCAGCCGAAGGGCACTGACGTCAATCAATGCGTGCATGATGTCGCTGTCATGCTTCGTCGTTCGTTGGGAGAGAATATTCAAATCGAGATCGTGCAGGGCGGCGGATTGTGGCGGGCTTTCATCGACAAGCCGCAACTGGAAAGTGCGATTTTAAATTTGGCCGTGAACGCCCGCGATGCGATGAATGGCAAAGGCAAACTTACGATCGAAAGCGCCAATGTTTTCCTGGATCGCACCTATACCGATATGCACAGCGATGTCACGCCAGGCGAATACGTGATGGTGGCGGTGACCGACACGGGTTGCGGCATGCCGCCGGAGATCATGAGCAAGGTGTTCGATCCCTTCTTCACGACCAAGGAAGTCGGGCAGGGCACCGGTCTTGGGTTGAGCCAGGTGCACGGTTTCGCAAAACAATCCGACGGACACGTCAAGATATACAGCGAACCGGGCATGGGTACGACGGTGAAGCTTTATCTGCCGCGCGATATGTCGAAAGTGGAGGAAAAGCCCGCGCAGTCGTCGATCCAGGTTCCTTCGTTTGTGCCCAATCGAAAGGTGCTGGTCGTCGAGGATGACGCCGATGTGCGGAATTTCGTGGTTGCCGTGTTGAAGGATCTAGGTTACGACGCGATCGCGGCGGACAATGCCGATTCGGCCCGCGTGCTTCTGGCAAAGGACCGAAAGATCAATGTGATGTTGACCGACGTGGTGATGCCGGGGACCAATGGCAAGCAGCTGGTGGATGATGTTCGCGGCACGCGGCCGGATATGACCGTGTTGTTTATGACGGGTTATCCGCGCAACACCATTGTGCATAACGGTGTGCTGGATGCGAACGTGCGGCTTATCACCAAGCCTTTCACGGTGGACGATCTCTCGCGAGAATTGCGCTCGGCGATCATTGCCAATTCGCCGCATGAATGGCCGCACCATCAGGCGCGACATGGCGCGAGTGAGGATGCTGCCTGAACGCGCTCACGAAGTTGTGACCCCTCCCTCACGGTTGCGGAAAAATAATGCGCGCATGTCACGCTAGGCCGATAGGTGAGCCATGAAAAGGCGAATGTACGTTAACGTTGGATTGATGGGTTTATGGATGATTTCGGGCGTCGGTATCGCAACCGCGCAAGATACTCAAAGCACCGGTGCGGGAGGTGCGCACGAAGTCTGCCATCGGGTGAAAGTGCCGAATCCCTCGACCATCAGCCATCAGGCGGCGGGTGCGTCGACGGGCATGGCGACCAGCGGATCGATGGGTGCGGCTCAGGCTGGCGGAAGGGATCCCGACCTTGCCGCGACAAGCGGCGCCACGGCCGGTGGCTATGGGGGCGAGAGCGGCGAGCAAAGCCACATGGTTCCGCCCACCACCTATCACTACGAAGAGCGTTGCCACGATGCGCAACAGCAGCAATAGGCGGCCTAAATCAGGAAACAACTTGCGTTGTCTCGCGCAACAAAAAGGCCGCCAGAAGGCGGCCTTTTTAAAATCGAGATGGTGGGCGGTACAAGGATCGAACTTGTGACACCTGCCGTGTGAAGGCAGTGCTCTACCGCTGAGCTAACCGCCCGCCGAGAACGCGAAACTATACGGATCGTAGGGTAAAAGGTCAACCATGGCGGGGCAGATGCGTTGCCTTTCCGTAGGTTGCGGCCCCTTTGGGCGGCTAAAATGCCCCGTTCCCCTTCGCCAAGCGGCTGCCCCATGCATTTCGATCTTTCGCACATCCTTGAGTCTCTGCAGCATTTCCACCTTACCGCGTGGAAGGCTATTGGTTTTGCCGGCACGCTAATGTTTACCGGACGTTGGTTTGTGCAGCTGTACTACACGCGCAAATACAAGCGCGTGGTGATGCCGCTGTCGTTCTGGTGGATGTCGGTGACCGGTAGCGCTCTGTTGTTGGCCTATTTCGTTTTCGGCAAGAACGATTCGGTCGGCATTCTTTCCAATTTCTTCCCCGTGTTCGTCTCCGTCTACAACCTGGTGGTGCATTTGCGCCATCAGAAAGACTCGGCGACGGGCGACGAGGTGTAACCCGTCCTTATTCGGGATCGTAGTCGAGGTTTGGCGCGAGCCAGCGCTCGGCTTCGTCGCGCGTCCAGCCTTTGCGCTTGGCGTAATCTTCCACTTGTTCGCGCGTGATGCGCCCCACTACGAAGTACTGGCTGTCAGGATGCGAGAAATACCAGCCGGAAACCGCTGCAGCCGGGTACATCGCAAAACCCTCCGTCAAGGTGATGCCGGCGTTTTGCGTGGCGTCGAGCAATTCGAATAGCGCCGCTTTCTCGGTGTGATCTGGGCAGGCGGGATAGCCGGGAGCAGGGCGGATGCCACGATACTTTTCGTTGATAAGCGCTTCGTTGTCCAAAGCCTCGTCAGGCTGATAGCCCCAGAATTGGCGACGCACGCGTTCATGCATACGCTCGGCGAACGCCTCGGCAAAACGATCGGCAAGCGCTTTGAGCAGAATGGACGAATAATCGTCGTGGTCGGCTTGAAAGCGCGCCAAGTGTTCTTCGATACCGATACCGGCCGTCACGGCAAAGCCGCCGATCCAATCGGGTTTGTTTGCTTCCTTCGGCGCAACGAAGTCGGCGAGGCAAAAATCGGGACGCTCGACCGGCTTCTCGGCTTGCTGGCGTAAATGATGAAGGCGTTTCAAACCCGTCGAGGTTTGGATCTCGAGGTCGTCGCCGACGCGGCAAGCGGGCCAGAATCCGATCACCGCACGCGCGGTCAGCCAGCGCTGGGCAATGATCTTGTCGAGCATCGCCTGCGCATCGGCAAACAGTTCGCTGGCCTGCTTGCCGACCACGTCGTCTTCGAGAATGGCCGGATAGCGGCCGGCCAGTTCCCAGGTCTGGAAGAAGGGCGTCCAGTCGATATACGCGCGCAATTCGGCTAGATCGTAATGGTCGAACGTGGTCAGGCCGGGTTTGTTCGGTTGCGGTGGCGTGTACGGGTTCCAGTCGCAGCCAAAGCGTTGCTGACGCGCGTGCTCCAAAGGCACCAAGGGCTTGGCGGAGCCGCGTTGTTTGTGGCGTTGGCGGATATCGGCGTATTCCGCCCGGATCTTGGCCATGAAGCCGTCGATCAAATCTTTGCTCACCAACGATTGCGCCACGCCCACGGCGCGCGAGGCGTCTTTCACCCATACCGTGGGCGATTTGTAGTGCGGTTCGATTTTCAGCGCCGTGTGCGCACGGGACGTCGTGGCGCCGCCGATAAGCAACGGAATCTGGAAATCCTGCCGCTGCATTTCGCGCGCGACCTGGCTCATTTCTTCCAGAGAGGGCGTGATAAGGCCGGACAAGCCGATCAGGTCGGCGTTGTGTTCGCGTGCGGTGTCCAGAATCTTTTGCGTCGGCACCATCACGCCAAGATCGATCACCTCGAAATTGTTGCAACGGAGCACCACGCCGACAATGTTCTTGCCGATGTCGTGCACATCGCCTTTTACTGTCGCCATCACGATGGTGCCGTTATTTTTTCCGACATCGCCGGTGCGCAGCTTTTCCGCTTCGATATACGGCAGCAGATAGGCAACGGCCTTCTTCATCACGCGCGCCGATTTCACCACCTGCGGCAAGAACATCTTGCCGGCGCCGAACAGGTCGCCGACGATGTTCATACCGTCCATGAGCGGACCTTCGATGACATCAAGCGGGCGCTTGGATTGCTGACGGGCTTCTTCGGTGTCTTCCTCCGCGAACTGATCGATGCCGTGCACGAGTGCGTGCGCGAGGCGTTCGCGCACCGGCTTGTCTCGCCAGGCCAGATTTTCAACGACAGCCTCGCCCTTCTTGGCCTTGTAGCGATCGGCGATTTCGAGCAGGCGCTCGGTTGCGTCGGGGCGTCGGTTGAGCACGACATCCTCAACGCGCTCGCGCAGTTCTTCAGGCACGTCGTCGTAGATCGTCAAGGCACCGGCATTGACGATGCCCATGTCCATGCCGGCCTTGATCGCGTGATAAAGGAACACGGAATGGATCGCTTCGCGCACCGTGTTGTTGCCGCGGAAGGAGAACGATACGTTGGAAACGCCGCCTGAAATGTGACTCAGCGGAAACCGCTTTTTCAATTCGCGCGTGGCTTCGATGAAATCCACCGCGTAGTTGTTGTGCTCTTCGATGCCGGTGGCGATGGCGAAGATATTGGGGTCGAAAATGATGTCTTCGGGCGGAAAGTTAAGATGTTCGGTAAGCAGCTTGTAGGCGCGCGAACAAATTTCCACCTTGCGCTCGCACGTATCGGCCTGGCCTTGCTCGTCGAACGCCATCACCACGACGGCCGCACCGTATTGGAGCACCTTGCGGGCGTGTTCCAGAAAAAGCTCTTCGCCTTCTTTCATGGAGATCGAATTGACCACGCCCTTGCCTTGCAGGCAGCGCAAGCCGGCTTCGATAACGCTCCATTTGGACGAATCGACCATCACCGGTACGCGCGCGATGTCCGGTTCGGCGGCGATCAGATTGAGGAAGCGCGTCATCGCCGCTTCGGAATCGATCAGGCCTTCGTCCATGTTCACGTCGATGATCTGCGCGCCGTTCGCTACTTGTTGGCGCGCGACATCGACGGCTTCTTCGTAGCGATCTTCCTTGATCAGCTTTTTGAATTGCGCCGAGCCGGTGACATTGGTGCGTTCGCCCACGTTGACGAACAGCAAATCCGGCGTGATGACCAGAGGTTCGAGGCCGGAGAGTCGGGTATAGCGGGTAGCGCTCATGCGTGATCGGAATCGATGTATTTGACCTCGCCCTGTTCGCAGGACGAAGTCGACATGTGGATGGGAAACGGCAAAACGAGGCGCGTCATGCCGCCTCGCTGACCTCGTTGCCGAGCTTGCGCGGCGCGTGGCGGCTTGCCGCTTCGGCAATCGCCTTGATGTGCGCGGGCGTGGTGCCGCAGCAGCCGCCGACCATATTGAGCAGGCCGTCGCGTGCAAAGCTTTCGATGACGGCGGCCATTTGCGCGGGCGTTTCGTCGTACTCGCCGAACGCGTTGGGTAGGCCTGCATTGGGATGCGTGCTGACGAAGGATTCGGAAATGTTGGCAAGCGTCTGGATGTGCGGGCGAAGATCGGCCGCACCCAACGCGCAGTTCAGCCCAACGGAAAGCGGTCGGATGTGTTTGACCGAGTAGTAGAACGCTTCGGCGGTTTGCCCCGACAGCGTGCGGCCGGAGCGGTCGGTAATCGTGCCGGAGATCATGACGGGCAAACGGCTGCCGCGCGCGCGGAACAATTCGCTCAGCGCAAACAATGCGGCTTTCGCGTTGAGCGTGTCGAAAATGGTTTCCACCATGATCAGATCGGCGCCGCCGTCGATCAAACCGTTGGCCGATTCGGTGTAATTGTCGACCAGTTCTTCGAAAGTGACGTTGCGAAAGCCCGGATCGTTCACGTCGGGCGAAAGCGATGCCGTGCGGCTGGTGGGTCCGAGAACGCCGATCGCGAAGCGCGGCTTGGCGGTGTTTTTCGAGGTATACGCATCGCATGCCGCGCGAGCGAGCTTGGCGCCTTCGCGATTGAGTTCGTAGGCTAGATGTTCCAGGTGGTAATCGGCCTGGCTGATGCGTGTGGAGTTGAAGGTGTTGGTTTCCACCAGATCCGCACCGGCTTCAAGATATGCCTCGTGCACGCCGCGGATGATGTCCGGCTTGGTGAGTGTAAGCAGATCGTTGTTGCCTTTCAGGTCGCAACTGCCGGGATGGTCGTGCGTATGTGCGTGCGAACTGTCGCGTCCGTCCACGAAGCGATCGCCGCGGAAGCCGGCTTCGTCCAATTGATGTCCTTGCAGCATGGTGCCCATGCCGCCGTCCAGAATCAGGATACGTTCGCGCAGCGCCGCTTCCAGCGAAGCGACGCGATCGGGATGGTGCCAGGGAAGATGGCTCATGGGGAACTCCTTACGGCTTGCGCGCGAGCAGACTGATCACTTCGAAATGGGGGGCCTTGCGTTCTCGACTCAGGCGGTTGCAGCTGATGACGTCCAACTTGGCGTGCGTGGCCAATGTGCTTAGGTCGTTTTGCGTGAAACCGAGATTGCGGTGGTCGAACGGCTCTACGACGGCGCGATGGTCGTGCTTGCCCAAGGTAACGGCGAGCAAGCGGCCACCCGGTCGCAGCACGCGCGCCGCCTCGGCGACGGCTTTGGCCGGATATTGGGAGTAAGTGAGGGCGTGCAGCATCAGCACCAAGTCGAAACTTTCGTTGTCCAGCGCCAGAGCGTGCATGTCGCCGCGACGCACTTGAACGTTGCTGAACGACTCCAGCCGCTTGGCGGCGGCCCCGACCACGCGTTCGCCGGCATCCACGCAAACGATGGAGCGCGCGTGCGGTGCCAGCAGTTCGGCGGTAACGCCGTCGCCGGAAGCGATATCCAACACATCGCCGGTTTCCAATAACTGGAGCAGCGAACGTGTCAGCGTTTCCCACGTGCGCCCGGGAGAGTAGTGGCGCTCCATGTCGCCTGCGACCGTATCGGCCCAGCTTTCTTCGCGTGCGCGATGCGCCAGCACGCCAGGCAGGCGTGCGGCGTCTTCGCGCAGCAACGCGTCGTCGATGCTTTCGCGTAGCGAGCGGATCAGCGCGTGCTGGCGCTCGTCGCCTTCGCTGTTGGCACGGTAGTAAGCCGAGACGCCCGCGCGGCGGTCGCGCACCAGTTCGGCTTCTTTCAATTTGGCCAGATGCGTGGAGACACGCGGCTGCGCCAGATGCAGCACCGCGGCCAGTTCGGCCACGGTCAACTCCTCTCGCTCAAGCAAGGCCAGCAGCCGTACGCGCGTGGGGTCGGCCAGCAGGCGCAACACGCTGGAGGCGGTGGCCAAATCCATCGTGCATCCTTATATCGCGATAGAGAGATGATTAGAGTAGGGACGGACCGTGTTGGCGTCAAGGGGAACGATCTAGCTGTTTGTTTGTTCGGAGGTTCTGCGTTTTCTGCTGCAACCGCACAGGGCCTTTTGCCTGGGCCCGCTAAAATGGTGGGCTTCCCCTTCATTTTGTAGTCCGGAGCCCCCCATGGATTTCCGTTTCACCGAAGACCAGTTGTCCATCCAAGCCATCGCGCGCGATTTTGCGCAGAAGCGCATCGTGCCGGTGGCGGCCGAACTCGATGCCAAAGGCGAGTTCCCGTTGGACAACATCCGCGAAATGGGACAACTCGGCTTGATGGGCATCGAGGTGCCGCACGAATACGGTGGCGCGGGCATGGACCCGATCGGCTACGTGCTGGCGATGATCGAAATCGCCGCGGCCGATGCCGCCACCTCGACGATCATGTCGGTGAACAACTCGCTCTTCTGCAACGGCATCCTCAAGCACGGTACTGAAGAGCAGAAGCAGAAATACGTGCGCGCCATTGCACAGGGCGACGGGATCGGCGCTTACGCGCTGACGGAACCGCAATCAGGCTCGGACGCATCGGCGATGCATACGCGCGCTTCCAAGAACGCGAACGGCGATTGGGTGATCAACGGCAAGAAGAGCTGGATCACCTCGGGCCCCGTCGCACGCTACATCGTGCTGTTTGCGATCACCACGCCGGGTATCGGCGCAAAAGGCGTGTCGGCGTTCATCATCGATACGCAGCGCCCTGGCTTTCATGCCGGCAAGACCGAGCCCAAGCTGGGCATTCGCGCTTCGGCGACCTGCGAAATCGAATTCAACGATTTCATCTGTCCGAAGGACGATTTGCTGGGCGAGGAAGGCAAAGGTTTTTCGATTGCCATGGGCGTGCTCGACGCCGGCCGTATTGGCATTGCGTCGCAGGCGGTGGGTATCGCGCGCGCGGCTTATGAAGCCACTTTGCAGTGGTCGCGCGATCGCAAGGCGTTCGGTCAACCGATCGGCACGTTCCAGATGACGCAGGCCAAGATTGCCGACATGAAGTGCAAGCTCGACGCGGCCACGCTGTTGACGCTTCGCGCGGCATGGGCGAAGGGCGAGGCGGAAAGGAACGGCGGCCGTTTCGGCACGGAAGCATCGGTGGCCAAGCTGGTCGCGTCCGAGGCCGCGATGTGGATCGCTCACCAGGCCGTGCAGATCCACGGCGGCATGGGTTACTCGAAGGAAATGCCGTTGGAACGTTACTTCCGCGATGCCAAGATCACCGAGATCTACGAAGGCACCAGCGAAATCCAGCGTATGGTGATCGCGCGCGCGGAAACCGGTCTGCGTTGATCGGTCAAGGCAGGTTCCGCGGAACCATGGCCTCAGAACAATGCATAAAAAAAGCCCCGGTGTGAGAACCGGGGCTTTTTGCTTTGCGACGAATCTCAGTGTGTGTGATCGGTACGCGCCAGCTTGTGCGTGGTCTCGTCCATCTTGTCGCCGAGCATGCGCCGCACGCTGACGTAGAACACTGGAATCAGCAGCAGGCCGAGGAAGGTGGCGAACACCATGCCGCCAATCACGCCGGTGCCAATTTCGTGACGCGAGTTCGCGCCGGCGCCGGTGGACAACACCAGCGGCAACACGCCGAGGATGAAGGCCATCGAGGTCATCAAGATCGGGCGCAGTCGCTGGCGGGCCGCGGTGAGCACGGCATTGAACAGCGTCTGACCTTCCGCTTGCTGTTCCACCGCGAATTCAACGATCAGAATCGCGTTCTTCGCAGCAAGGCCGATTACTGTCACCAAGCCGATCTTGAAGTACATGTCGTTCGGAAATCCGCGCAACATGGACGCCGTGACCATGCCCAACAAGCCAAG
>DATJMR010000066.1:0-2749 GCA_035508595.1 Dyella sp. | reverse complement strand
GCAGTGCAGTTGTTGCAGACACTGTGTGCTGCCACCGTCATCGCTGGTGACATCGACGATAACAAGCTGAGGCATGCGAGCGAACTCGGCGCGAGTTATACCATCAACACACGCAATATCGACGTGGCGGCCGAGGTGATCAGCCAATTGACGGGTCCTCGCGGAGCCGTGCTCGCGCTCGACTTTGTCGGGGCGCAACCTACCATTGATCTGTGCACACGTGTGGTTGGCCGCAACAGTCGCATCACCATCGTGGGGCTCGGCGGTGGTTGTGTGCACTACAGAGCCAATCAACCGCCCTACGGCTGCGCAGTGACAATTCCATACTGGGGTTCGCGTACAGAACTCATCGAAGTGATCGCGCTTGCCGCTGAAAATCGCATTCATTCGTTGGTGGAAGCTTTTCCGCTTGAGCAGGCGCTGGACGTCTATCAGCGCCTGCGCCTGGGCGGTATCAAGGGACGGGCGGTACTGATCCCATAAGCAAGCTATGTCAGCGTAGGAGCAGATAATCCAAAGGTCAGCACCTAACGTATCTCATGTGCTGTATCAAAAAGACGTTCGACATTCCGCACACGCGCATCCCGATGGAGGCTTCGGACTAGTGGTCGATCCTAACGAACTGCACGGGGCACGAATGCGATTGGTGCCGATGTTCGCGATTTGCTGGCGACGTTTATTCAGCGCAACCATCCTAAAAACCGGGATCGCCACGTGGAATGCGACGGCGTGTACGCGCGTGAAGCCGGGACAATCAACTCGATTTCTGTCCCCGCATTAAGCGAGCTCCGCACGATCAGCTCGCCGCCAATAATCCGGGTGCGTTCGCGCATGCTACGCATACCATAGTGCATCTCACGGCCACCCTGGCTCAGGATGTCCGGAGCAATGCCTCTGCCGCGGTCGCACACGCGCAATTGGAGATATCGCTTCTCATAGTGGAACTCCACGTCGATCTGCTTCGCGCCGGAGTGTCGGAATGCGTTGCGCACGGCCTCGCTAGCAATACGGAACACTTCGTCGCGCAGAAGCGGATGCAGGGGCCGTGATGCTCCGTGTACTTCGATGCGCACGACGACGTCGTTGTCTATGGCTTCATTAGCAAGTTCCTCCCCCAGCCGTCGAATAGCGTTGGCGAGATCGTTGGTTTCAGTAGTCGAGGTGCGCAAACCCTCCACCGCACTGCGGCCCTCGGTTATTGCTTCGGCAGCCTGTTCGATCGTGTTCGCAAGAAGTTCCTTGCTCTTGTCTGTCGGCCAAAGCTCCACGGCGGTCTGGAACCGCAACAGCAAGCCCTGAAAGCTTTGCAATAGCGTGTCATGCAGTTCGCGCGCGATACGAGTTCTTTCGTTCACGCGTGCCTCAAGCGTGATGTTGAACTGGCGTGCGAGCTTGCGCACTCGAAGTAAATATAAGACCCATAGCAAAGCGATCAAAGTCAATGCGCACAATGCGCGGAACCAGCCCGTCTGCCAGTAGACCGGCGCGATGGAAAAAGCGAGCGTCGCTCCTTGGCTGTTCCATATGTCGCTGTTATTACTGGCGATTACACGAAAGCGGTAGTCGCCGGGCGCAAGGTCGTTATAGAACGCCTGCCGCCGATTGCCGGCGTCACGCCAGTCGGGATCGACCCCCTCCAGTTTGTAGCGGAATTGGTTCTTTTCAGGCGCGACCAGGCTTAGCGCGGTGTAGTCGATTTCCAGATCGCGCACCAGCGGCAGCAGGCGGACGGGCGCAGACGTATCGTAGATCTTTCGATCCGCAACGATCTGTTCGATGTGTACTGGCGGCGGAAGCTCATTACGAGGAAGAGTGCGAGGGTCCACTACCATCGGGCCGGTGGCACTCGCAAGCCACAGGCGACCATCCGATGACTTCGCGATCTTTGGACTGAAGTGCCAAACATCGCTACTCCTGACACCGTCGGAGGCGTTCAGTACCAGGTTTCGAATCACCTGCCTCCCGAGTGCGCCTTTGCCCCAGGCTTTGAGGTCAGATCGCTCAACACGAATCAGGCCGCAAGCCGTGTAAATCCAGGTCGAACCCGCATCGTCATCGACGGTCGCGTGGACAATGTCGCATGGCAAGCCGCTGTCGCTGTTCAGTATCGCCAGATGGCCGTTGCTCAGTCTGACCAGGCCAGCTTCCGTGGCGGCCCAGAGCGTATTATCAGAATCGAGGCGAAGGTCTCTGACGCCCCGTTTGCCGGGGCTGTTTATTGCGTAGGATTCGAGAATTTTTCCATTTCTGAAGAAGGCAATTTCGCCTAGGATGGAGCCGAGCCAAAGTCCGCGGCGCGATGGGTCGAAAACGATACTCCACGTCTCGGCGATGCCGAGGTCGCCCCAGGAAAACTTCTGGACGTCACCGTCGGGAGATATACGAAACAGACCGAGCTTGCGGTGGGTGACCCACAGGTTTCCCTGATCATCCTCGCTAATGCAGGTGAGCTCGCCAACAGGCACACGGGGGACCGCCACAAACCCGTCGTTCTGCAGGTAGCCGAGCCCCGCAGGGGACCCGAGCCAAATGCGTCCTCGGTGATCCTGGTAGAGCGGGCCGGAGGTATCGATCGGCAACCCCTTGACGATGATCTCCCGGGCGGCTGGCCGCTCACTCTTTTGCTCGTGGCCGCGGTATCTCGTTATCTCGCCGTCTTTCCGGCGATAAAGTCCGGTCTGCGTCGCAAACCAGATGCTGCCATCGACGTCCGCCAGAACAGAAGTCACGCTGCCGTTCGAAAGGCCTG
>DATJMR010000065.1:0-10823 GCA_035508595.1 Dyella sp. | reverse complement strand
CGTATTCCTTGTCGTGCGAAGGCTGCTTCTGGTTGATGGCCGTTTCCGACGGCGTCTCTGAACGCATGCGCGTATCGGTCCAATCGCCGAACAGTTCACCATGAAATTCATTGGTGCCCGACTTGGTTTCGGCGGTCACCGCGGCGCTGGAAATCTGGTCGTATTCCGCTTTGTAGTTGGAGGTGATGACTTTGTATTCACCGATTGCCAACTGCGGAAACGGATTGCCTTGCGTGTTGTTCTGGCCGCTGATGCCGCCGTTTTCGACGTAGTTTTTCTGACCCACACCGTCGATATAAACGTTGATGCCGGCCGGTGCCTGACCGCCCGATTGCAGACTGGTGTTGCCATTCTGCTGCACGGTAAACACCATGCCCGGCACGGTGTCGGCAAATTCGAGGAAGTTGCGCGTGATTTGCGGCACCGTGGAAATTTCGCGTTGCGTCACGGTCGTGCCCACTTCCGATGTGGTCATCTCCTGCAGCGTGGTGGCCGTGACGGTTACTCCACCCAGATTCTTGGCATTGATTGGCGCGGCCGAGGGCGCGGGCGCTACGAGATTGAGCGTGGCGGTGGATGCCACCGTGAGCGTTACCGTGTGTTGCGTGCCAGGGCCTGCATCGACCTGGTACGTGCCGGGCTGCAAACCCACCAAGGCATACGTGCCGTCGGCACCCGACGTGGTGACGCGCGAGTAGCCGGTGGCGACGTTCTTCGCCGTCACGGTGGTGTTGGCGGCAGCCGTACCGCGCAGCGTGGCATCGGAGCTTTGTGCGAAGGAAATCGTCGGCAGCGCTGCGGCAGCAGTGATGGATACCGCAATGAGCCGTGCAAGCATGAGCTTTTTGTAGTGTGATACGGCTTTCATCGTTCTCCCCTCCCCGAAAATTAGACGGGTGTCGTTATGTGCGTGATGGTCGCCGCGACCGTCGAGGCTCGCGTGGCGCAGCATCTGCGCCGGGTTTTCCCCCACAGGAACCGCGGATGACGACGTCACATCCCAACGTCTGCACCGATGCCGGCGTCTTGTCGGCCGGATCCAGCATGGCCGCGAGGCGTTCCAGCGCAATGCGGCCCAGATCGGCAATACGCACCTGCACCGTGCTGAGCGGCGGGGTGACGTAACGCGCGATCAAAATGTCGTCGAAGCCGGCCAAAGCGATGTCTCCCGGAACATCGACGCCTGCTTCTTTGAAGGCATAGAGACAACCGATCGCCATCATGTCGTTGGCAGCAAACACCGCTTGCGGGCGCTCTTTGCGCGCTAGCAGTTCGCGCGCGGCGCGATAGCCCGATTCTTCGGAGAAGTCGCCAGCCACGATCGCGAGCGGCACACCCGGCGCATGCTTGGCCATCGCGGCGCGATAGCCTTTTTCGCGCTGCTGCGCGTCGAAGTTGTTTTTCGGGCCTGTGATAAATGCAACGTGCTGACGCCCGGTTTCGATCAGATGCCGCACTATCGCGACAGCGCCAGCACGGCTATCGATATTGAGCACCGGATAGCGCTCGCTTTTCACGGGGCTGTCCAGCAGTACCGCCGGGAGTTTTTCGGGCAGATTTTCTTCCAGGAATGCCGCGTCGACGTATTCGGAAAGAATCAGCATGCCGTCCACCCGGCCGCGCATGGCGCGCACGGCGGCAGCGGCATCTTCGACGCCGTCGTGCGAGCTGGAAACCAGCAGATGCAAGCCGCGCGCACGGGCCGCCAAATCGATGCCGCGAATCAGTTCGGAGAAAAATTCGCCGTACAGATCGGGCAATACCGCACCGATGGTATTCGTGCGCCCGGTGATCAAACTGCGCGCCGCGTTGTCCGGCACGTAATGCAATCGCGCCGCCACTTCGCGCACGATTTTTTGCGTCGCCGGCGTCACGCCTCCGGTGCCGTTGAGCACACGCGACACAGATGCCACGGAGACTTTCGCCTCGCGCGCAACGTCCCTGATAGTTGCACTTTTGGTCGTCATCGAACGCATCCCGCTATGAAAGTGATGACCCGAAACCCTAGCAGCGGCGCAAACGTAAACGTTTTCATGGCGAGTTGTAAAGGCGTCGCAATACCTTCTTACGCTGCGGCGCAATAAACCGGGAAATCGCCTAAGCAAGGCAACTGTCACTGCACGGCGATCACATCGCGTCCGTCGAAGCCACGTCCCTGACGCGGCAGTGCAACATTCGAAGTGCCCGAAGCGGGCTCCGGCCTGACCCATGGCCGTGAAGAACCCGTCGCGAGGACGTGGTGACGGTGAGAAACCGAAATGAGGCGATCGATTTTTAGTGCGCAGGGAGTTTTCGCATGGGCGCGACGCGCTTGATCGATGCACATTCCACACGCCTCTCGCGCGAGCTCACACGCGAGAGACGGCGATGCGGTGGAGTCTGGATCAACTCAGCATGTCGAGAATTTGCGCGGTGGAACGCACTCGCCCCAATCGCGGGAAAATGTTGCTGACGGCGAACGCATGATGTTCGCCGCTTGCCGCGCTCATCACATCTTCGGCAAACACGATGCCGAAACCGAGCTCCCACGCATTACGTGCGGTCGATTCCACGCCGATGTTGGTGGAGATCCCGCCAAGCACGATCTGCTCGATGCCGCGACGACGCAGTTGCAGTTCCAGCTCGGTGCCGTAGAACGCGCCCCACTGGCGCTTGATCACGCAGATGTCGCTATCGACCACGCCCAGCTCATCGGCAAATTCCAACCAGTTGGCAGGAAGACTTCTGGCCGGATTGGGCTGATCGACGGTCTGACGTAGCGCATCGCCCCCGTCGGCAGACCAGCCCACGCGCACAAG
Organism: Dyella sp.; assembly: GCA_035508595.1. GTDB lineage: Bacteria > Pseudomonadota > Gammaproteobacteria > Xanthomonadales > Rhodanobacteraceae > Dyella_B. The sequence goes on along the minus strand of DATJMR010000065.1, from coordinate 8,025 downwards.
CACCACCGGAGCACTCAGTTCGCGGAAACGCTGCGCTAGCGTGCCGGCCTTGTTCAGGACATCTGCTGCGGTGTGAGGACCGCCGGCGAACGGTACGATACCCTTCTGCAGGTCGATAAGAACAAGCGCCGTACGGCGCGGATCGAGCTTTTCCACTGGCTTCTCCGAATTTAATAAGTGAGGATATCCTCACCTTGGAGTTTATGAGGATGCCCTCACAAAAATCAACGGACGCTCGTCGCAAACCCCAGCGCCAGCGCGGCCATGAGCGCGTTGCGGCGCTGCTGGAAGCGGCCGCCTCGTGTTTCGTCGACAAGGGGTACGAAGCGACCACGATGACAGAAGTCGCGGCGCGCGCCGGCGCGGCGATCGGGTCGCTTTATCAGTTTTTTCCCACCAAAGAGATTTTGGCGCGCGCGTTGCTGGAGCAATACGCGCAGGATTTTTACGCTCAGCTGGGAAAGCTCGCGGAGCAATCGCCGCATTGGACGACGCAGAAGTGGGCCGAGCAGTTGTGTCCGTTCCTGATCGCGTTCCGCAAGCGTCATCCCGCTTTCGTCATGCTGGTGGAATCTTCGGCAACGCCTGCGGCCGACGCGATGACCATTCGCCGACGCTTTCGCGCCGAATTGCAGGCACTGCTGACGCGTCGCGCGCCGCATCGCTCCCAAGACGAAACGTACGCGGCCGCGGTGGTCGTGCAGCAGATGATGAAAGGCGCCGTGGCGATACATGCCGAACCGGGCATGCCGGGCAAACAGGCCGCATTAGCGCAAATGCAGCACGCCATGCAGGGTTATCTGCATGGCGTATTCGGGGACTAGATCAACCGCCTTTGGCGGGATAGGTCTGAAAACCACCGCCTTGCTGGGGCGGGGGCGGTTGCGAGCCTGGATTCTGGTTCTGCACGGGCGGCGGCTCAGAAGGCCCCACCTGACGGTTGCCGCAGGAATAGGCTTCCCACGCTTGCGTGCCGTCGACCGGGTCGCCCAGCGGCTTCATGGTGTCCGCATGCATGCTCATGGCGCTGTTGCGTGCTTGTACCTGCAGTTCGTCGCGCACTTTGATGTCATTGCGATCAAACGGCCCGACGTGATCCATCACCGACACGGTGATCTTGCCCAGATCGTGGCAACCCGATACATCGCCGCTCCACACCGTGCGGACAGTGCTGGATCCCGGATCGGGATTGATACCCCAGGTACAGCCGCCGAGCAGCACAACAGGCGCGAGCAGCAGCAGAGTCTTGCGCATACGTAACTCCATGAAAGCGAGGAAGGGGAAACAGTGCGTCCGCATTGCATCCTAGCGCGTTGCCGCGGTTCAACGCCGAACGCCGGCTTAGCGCGCTGGCGCCCGCACCCGGCTGCGGACACTGTCCGCGCGGCGGTGTCCGGTGTCCGCGGACAACCTAGCGCGCCGGACCATCCGCAAATAAATCCATATGTATCAATGCATTGAAAACAAGTTATGGGTTGGCACGGGGATTGCTCTTTCTCGGGTGAGGGACGCAGGTCCCCTTCCTCTGAATTGGAGATACGGACATGAAATTCGAAACAGTGATTCTTCGCGGTTTGTTTGTCGCATGCATGTTGGTTTGCGGACTGATCCTGGCCGCGATGATCACGAGCAAGCCGGAGGCCAGCCAAGTGGCCGCCAACAGTTCGATGGCCATGTTGGTGGCGGCCGCGCCTTCTACCTGTGTGCTGCCGGGCATCGGCGACATGATCTGCGTGCGTGCAGTGATCTGATCACCCCGTTTTCAATCGCAAAAGGAAATACCGCCATGAACTTCGAAACCCTTTTCCTCCGCGGCTTGTTCGGCGTTTGCGCTTTGCTCTGCGGCCTGACCTTGATGGCCATGGTGACCGCCAAGCCGGTGCCGAACGCCGCAACATCCGGCCACGCCGTTGCCGCCATCAGCGCGCACGGCGCCTCGGCTAACGGCCATGCACAGGCGCTCGGCTGATCCGCCCACAAGATCGCCCAGTCGTCCGATAATGGCGGCATGCTGCATGTCATCCTCTTTCGCCCCGAAATACCGCCCAATACCGGCAACGTGATTCGCTTGTGCGCCAACACCGGCGCCGCGCTGCACCTGATTCGCCCCTTGGGCTTCGAACTCGACGACGCACGCCTCAAGCGTGCGGGCCTGGATTACCACGAGTACGCACGCGTCAGCGTGCACGACGATCTCGACACCTGCTTGGCCTCGCTCGGCCACCCGCGTGTTTTCGCGTTTTCGACACGCGGACGCACCTGGCACGTCGATGCGCGTTTTGCCGAAGGCGATGCGTTGCTGTTCGGATGCGAAACGGCGGGATTGCCCGATGCGGTGCTATCAGCGCTGCCGGCGCAACAGCGTTTGCGATTGCCGATGCGCGCGGACAGCCGCAGCCTCAATCTGTCCAACAGCGTCGCCGTGGCGGTGTACGAAGTGTGGCGCCAGCTTGGTTTTTCCGGTGCCGTCGACCCGTAATCACCGCCATCGCGGCAAGGGCGCCGCCGGGCCGGCTACAATTGCGGCATGACTGCCGCCCCATCGCCCTCACTGCTTCCTCGCCCACTGCGCAAACTCGCGGGCCGAGCCCTGGAGACAGCGCTCAACCATGCGCTGTCGCTCGATCCGGATACCCGAGCCAAGCTGCCCGCGCTTGATGGCCGCAGCGTGCAGTTGCATTTGCAGGGCGTTGAGGTGGCCCTTGCCGTTACCGTCGAGCGCGATCGCTTGAAGGTCGGACCGGTACCGGACAGCAGCGACCTGCGCGTCGCCGCCACGCCTGGCAGCCTGCTGTCGATGTTGCTTCGCCGGCACAACGAAAGTCTCGCGCCCGGCAAGGTAGAGATTGCGGGCGACGCGGAACTGGCACGCCGGCTGGAAAAACTCGCCAGCGGATTCGCCCCGGATTTTGAAGAAGTGTTCACGCGCAGCTTCGGCGATGTGCTGGGCGTGCCGATGGCCAAGGCCGTGCGCGAAGGTTTCGCACACGCGCGCGAAACCGCCTCGCATCTCACGCAAGATGGCGCGGCATGGTTGCGCGACGAAGCGCAGATGGCGGTCGCGCCCGGCGAAGTGGAAGGTTTCCTCGACGACGTGGATGCCTTGCGCGAGCGCACGGAACGGCTCGAAGCGCGTTTGGCACGGCTTGAACGTCTGCAGCGAGGATCGCACGCGTGACGCCGCTGAAGGTCGTTCCCGGTCTGCTGCGCGTGGCCATCGTTCTGGTGCGTTATCGGCTCGATGAATTGATCGACGCCACGCACTTGTTCCGACCGCTCAAATTTGTGCGCCCGTTGTTGGGACGTCCTGCGGTGGACGTGCGTCCGCTTTCGCGCGGCGCCCGCATTCGTCTTGCCTTGAACGAGCTCGGCCCTATTTTCGTCAAGGCCGGCCAAGTGCTATCGACGCGACGCGACCTCGTTCCGGGCGATATCGCCGACGAACTGGCGCTGTTGCAAGACCAGGTGCCGCCATTTCCCGGCGATCAAGCGCGCGCCATCATCGAGCGCGAGCTGAAGCTACCTGTCGACAAACTCTATGCGAGCTTCGATCCGGCCCCGTTGGCGTCGGCATCGATCGCACAGGTGCATGCCGCGACCTTGCACGACGGCCGCGCCGTGGTCGTGAAGGTGCTTCGTCCGCGTATCGCCGAACGCATCGCGCGCGACGTCAGCCTGCTGCACTCGCTGGGGCACCTGGCGCAACGCTGGCATCCCAATGCCGACAAAATTCGCCCACGCGACGTGGTGAACGAAGTCGAGAAAATGCTCGAAAACGAGCTGGATCTGCAGCGCGAAGGTGCGAACGCAAGCCTGCTTCGCCGCAACTTCATCAGCGGCGTGGATCTCTACGTGCCCGAAGTGCACTGGGAACTCACCACCGCGCGCGTGCTCACGCTGGAACGCGTATCGGGCGTCAGCTGCGACGATATCGTGGCGATCGACGCGGCGGGCATCGATCGCAAGCAGCTCGCGGCCAAAGGCGTGCGGCTGTTCTACGAACAGGTGTTCCGCGACAACTTTTTCCACGCGGACGCGCATCCTGGCAACATCTGGGTCGATCCCACCCGGACCACCGAACCGCGCTTCATCGCGCTGGATTTCGGCATCATGGGCTCGCTGCCCGAAGCGGATCAGTATTGGCTGGCGCAGAATTTCATCGCGCTGTTCGAGCGCGATTACGCGCGCATCGCCAAGTTGCATGTCGATGCCGGCTGGATGCCCTCGAGCGTGCGCCTGGATGAATTGGAAGCGGCCGTGCGCACGGTGTGCGAGCCCTATTTCACGCGCCCGCTCTCGCAGATTTCTCTGGCCGAACTCGTGGTGAAGCTGTTCCAGACCGCGCGCAAGTTCGAGCTGACGCTGCAGCCGCAGCTGATTCTGCTGCAAAAGACGCTGCTCAATATCGAAGGCGTGGGCCGCATGCTGGACCCGGACATCGATATCTGGGCCGTGGCCCATCCGGTACTCAAACGCATTCTGCACGAGCGCTACAGCCTCAAGCGCACGCTGCGCGACATTCGCAAACGCTTGCCCGAGTGGCTGCATAACGTGCCGCAGTGGCCCGACCTGGCGCGCGATGCGATGCGCCAGATCGCCGCGGGCGAACAAAAGCTGATGCACGATGCCGACCATCTCATGCATCAACGCCGCATGGTGCGCCGCATGCTGGAAGTGATCGGCAGCACGTTGCTCGGCGCGACACTGCTTGTCTGCGCGACGCTGCTATGGACCTTCGCTTCGCAACACGGACCGTGGCTGCCGTTGGGCATGGGCGTGGCTGGATTGATCTCGTTTGCGTTCGGCTGGATGCGGCGATAGCCGGCTGTTGCGAAGGCGCCGCTGCTGCCGGCGAAGCGGACCCTCATGCTCGACATCCTTTACCAAGACGACGCGCTGATCGCGGTGAACAAGCCCGCCGGTCTGGCGGTGCATCGTTCGAAAATGGTCGGCAATACCGATACGTTTTTGATCGACGTGCTGCGCGAACAAGTCGGCGGCACGGTTTTTCTGGCGCATCGGTTGGACCGCGCCACCAGCGGCGTGCTGCTGATCGCGCGATCCGGCGATGTCGCCGCGGCACTCGGCGAACAAATCATGAGCCGGGACGTGCACAAGCAATACCTTGCCGTGGTGCGCGGTTGGCCAGAGCCGACCGAGGGCGTGGTCGACTATCCGCTGCCCGGCTCGCGCGATACCGGACCGCGACGCGATGCGCGCACCGCGTACCGCCGACTTGCGACAGTGGAAGTGCCCATTGCCTTGGGCCGTTATCCGCAGCAGCGCTACGCACTGGTGCTGGCCGAGCCGGAAACCGGCCGCTTTCGACAGATCCGCAAGCACATGGCGCATATCCATCACCCGGTTATCGGCGACTGCCAGCACGGGCGCAGCGATCACAACCGTCTGTATAAACAGCACTTTGGCTGCCATCGCATGCTGCTGCATGCTTGGCGGCTAAGCTTTAGGCATCCCGTGGACAGTAAGCCCATGATGCTCCAAGCGCCGCTCGATCCCGCGTTCCGGTCGTTGCTGGCACGCTTGGACTGGGCACTTCCCACGACTGAAACCATAGACGCCATGTCGACCAGCTAAACTGGCGGCATGTTGACCATAAGCCGCTCTATCGTCCTGCCCGAGTCTGAGCTGGTCGTGCGTTTTCTGCGCGCCGACGGGCCCGGCGGCCAGCACGTCAATCGCACCGAAAGCGCGGTCGAACTGCGTTTCGATGTGCTTCATTCGCCGTCCTTGCCCGAAGACATTCGCGCTCGCCTGCTGGCGCGCCGTGATCGGCGTTTGACGGATGAAGGCGTGCTGGTGATCCAGGCGCGACGCTTCCGCGATCAAGGCCGCAATCGCGAGGATGCACGGGAGCGCCTGGCGGAAATTCTGCGCGGCGCCCTGGTCGTACCAAAGAAACGCATCGCGACCAAACCCACTCGCGCTTCGCAACAGCGGCGTCTGCAAGGCAAGCAACAAAGATCGAAGGTCAAACAAAACCGATCGCGTTCCTGGGGCCACGAGTGAGCGGCCCCATTCTTCCGGCAACGCCGGCGCAAGCCCCGCCCCTTCACAGCCGCTTCTGGCCATGGTTGATGCGCGGCCTGCTGCGACTCTCCGGTTGGCGCCTGCTCGGCGAACTACCGAACATCCCCAAACTCATCATCATCGGCGCGCCGCATTCGTCCTATTGGGACGGCGTGTGGGGACTGATGATGAAGATCGGCCTGGGCATCAACATCAACATCATGATCAAGCGCGAAGTGTTGGACGGTCCGCTCGGCGTCATCCTGCGCCCGATCGGACTGATTCCGATCAACCGCAGCGCCGCGCTCAACGTCGTGGGTCAGATGGTGAAGCGCTTCGACGAACAGGAACGGATGTGGCTGGGCATTACGCCGGAAGGTACGCGCAAGCACGTCAAACACTGGAAATCGGGCTTTTTGCGCATTGCGCATGAAGCGCATGTGCCGATCCAGCCGGTCTTTATCGACTATCCAAGCAAGACGTTCACGCTCGGCCCGCTGATCCGCGCCAGCGACGACCATGAATCGGATATGGAAACGATACGCGCGATGTTTCGCCCGTATCGCGGCAAGCATCGCAACACCGAACCCTCTCCCCAGGAAGGCGCATGAGCACCTTGGGCATTCAGCACTACGATGCGTTTCTGATCGCAAGCATCGCACTCAATCTCACACCGGGGCTCGACACGTTCTACATCCTCACGCGCAGCGGTCGCGAAGGGCACGGCGTGGGCATGGCGGCGGCGCTCGGTATCAATGCGGGCTGCATCGTGCACACGCTGGCAGCGGTGCTGGGCATTTCTGCCATTCTGATGACTTCGGCCATCGCTTTCAGCGTATTGAAGTATCTCGGCGCCGCCTACCTGGTATGGATCGGCGTGCGCATGCTGTTTTCCCGCGCTGCCGCGCGCCAGCCAACGGAAACGAACGGGACAGGATTTGCCGCAGCGTTTCGGCAAGGCATGTTGACCAATGTGCTCAATCCCAAGGTCGCGCTGTTTTTTCTCGCGTTTCTCCCGCAATTCGTATCCATGCATGCGCAACACCCGCAGCTCGGGTTGACGCTGCTGGGATTGAGCTTTATCGGCACCGGATTGACCTGGTCGACGGTGCTTGCATTGATGGGCGGACGCATCCACCGATTGCTGACCACGCGGCCGAGTGTCGGTCAGTGGATGGATCGCCTGTGCGGGACGGTGTTGGTGGCTTTCGGCGTGAAGCTCGCCCTGCAGCAGCGCAGTTAGGCGCGCGATTCGCCCGCGCGCCTTCGATGCAACCGACGATGGTTACTCGCAATGCTCTTTTCGTTCGTTGTCGGATATACCGATGATGACCCAGCGATCGGCGGTTTTGCCAAGCGTGAACACATCCGTGCCGCAGTGATGCACCTTGCCGTCCACGGTGAACTTATAGGGTGCCCACACCACGGCAAGGTCGTTGTCCACATGCACGACGGGCTGATAGATGTGCTCGGCCATGGCGCCTCCCTTATGCGCGGCGATGCTCGCTGCCAGCTTTTCGATGCTTAGCCGGTGCAACGCGTTCTGCTGCATGCTGGTTATGTCGATGTTCGGAGCCACCACGGCGAGCATGCCGTTCTTGTCCTGTCGATTAAACGCTTCGAAGAAGCGATGGACCGGCTCGATCACCCGGGCATCTTGCTCGGCGGCGTTGCAGGAACTCCACCAGCCACCCATCACGGCGGCGGCGATTACGACGGTGCGAAGGTTCATGAAGGATGCCTTTTGTGGTGTGCGAACGAAGTCTATCGCGGCTTGTGATCAGCGTTCGGAATGACCGGACTCGTCGTAATCGCGATGCGTGAGCAACCCCGGGCGGATCAAATCGATGAATGCCCTGGCTTCTTGGCTTAGAAATTTGCCTTTGCGCATCACCACGCCATAGCTGCGCTGCGGAAAATACTGACGCATGTTGCGCACGGCCAGACGCGCACGGTCGGCTTCGGTAATGCAGATCCCGGTGACGATGGAAATACCCA
>DATJMR010000064.1:0-6065 GCA_035508595.1 Dyella sp. | reverse complement strand
TCAGCAGGCGCACCCCTGCCTCATCAACAACGCGCACCACACTTGTGGGTTGCAAGTCGGCCGGGATGGCCGGAATTTCCACTTTCGGCAAGAGGCGCTTCGTGAAGAACCGCATCTTGAAGTAGCGAATTTTTCCGCTCTTGATCGGATGGCAGCCTTTGACGAACGCAAGCTGCTGATCGTCCGGCATCACCTTCAGTTCTTGCGGCAGCATCAGTGGGCGGCGCTCTTCGCTGTGCGTGTAGCTTGGACGCCCGTCGGACCCGATGGTTTTGTTGCGGCGACGTTCGGTGGTGTCGCCCATTTGCCGGGAATATTCCTCCGCATCGCGTTGTTCGCGCGGGGTGAATGCGACGACGACCGAGTGGTTGGTGACGATGTTGCGCGCGTCGTGTTCGCCGTAGACCGAGTCGAGCTGCGAGAGACTTTGTATGATGGTCACGCAACGAATCCAGTAGCCGGCGATGAGCGAGATGTTTTTGCTCAGCACGTCGATGCGACCCATGGCGGTAAATTCATCGAGGAGCAGCAGCATCTGGTTCTTGATGGTGGGATCGTCCTGCGGCGCTTGGCGCAGGTTTTGGCCAATGGCGGTCGAGAAAAAGATGTTGAGCAGTTTGCTGGCTTCGCCAAGTTTTTCCGGCGGAACGACGACGTAGAGGGTCATCCGCTGGCGGCGCAGCATGGCCACGTCGAAATCGGTGGCGTTGGTGGCGCCCGCCAGGATCGGGCTGAGGAATTGCTGCAGCGGCTCTTGCATGGAGCCGATGACAGAGGAAAAGGTTTGCTCCGCCAGGGAGGCCAAACTGGCGAAGGCGGTGCGAGGTTCGTCGCTTAAGAAGGCGTAGTCGGGATGACTGAGGTACGCATCGACCATCGCCTTGGTGTTTTTGTAACCCGGCCCGGTGGACAACTTGAAGATACGTTGAAAGCTCGGGAAAAGCAGGTGTTTGTTGACATCCAGCCTAATGTTTTCCTTTTGGGCTGCGATGACCAGTTGGTCCCATCTTTCGAACATGTAGGAGGCAAAGGCTACGAAGGCATTGCGGGCCTGGTTGATCCAGAACGGATCTTTGCTGTTGCTGTCCGGATACAGAATGGCGGCCATCGTCTGCAACTCGCCAAGGCGCAGAGCGGGGTTCGTGGACATGGTGGTGAACGGGTTGAAGCGGTGCGTGCGACGGGTGGCGTCGTAAGGTGCGAAGACGAATATTTTCTGGCCCAGGTGTTGGGCGCGCCAGCCGCTGGTGATGCGGTACAGCTCTCCCTTGAGATCCAGCACGACGATGGAGTGACCGTAGGTCATCAGCACCGGAATGGCGATGCCGGTCGATTTACCGCTACGGGTCGGGGCGACGACCATGATGTGTTCGGTCCCGCATAGCCGCAGAAACTCGCGCCCGAACAGACCGAAAACTACGCCTTCGGCGCTGTCTTGCAGCAGTTTGGCTTTGCTTGCATCGCGTCGTGTGGCAAAGCGGGCGTCGCCATAGAAGGCTTTTTTCTGCGGCCTGAACATCAACACCAGCAGCATCAGCCACACCAGTAGCGGCACGCCGAAGCCGAGGTAGCCAGCAATCTTGATTTTGCCGGCATAGGGCACGAGCTGCGGTAGGTTGATGGCTTGAAAATATTCCCAATACGTACCCAGACCCAACTGCACCGGAATATGCAGCCAGAAGATCAGTAACCAGCCAGCGAGGTATTCACCTCCGACTAATGCCAAGATCAATAGCGCCGTCAACATACCGGCCTTCCACCCCAAGCTCATGAGTACAGCGTCCTTTGTGTGCGTACGAGAGAGTTACGTCCACATCGCAATGCGGACCAAGCCGGCAGCACTGACCTGCGCAGGGGCGTGGACCGGCCCCTCGACTTTTCTTCTCGATACTTTCACGCACGCAACATTTAGACGTATGCCAATCCGGGCACCATTGGGCTGTAGGAATCGCTGCTGATTTAAGAGGGAGAATTCCGACGCAGCGAGCTGGTCCTTAGTTCAGAAGCTGCCAGCACACGTACAGGACGAATACCCCATATAACAAACTCACCGGCACCAGCTTGCGCCCATCGACGCTCCCTCTGCGAAATAGCCACCACAGGTAGGCAATGGCTAACGCGGTAACAATGCCCGACGCGATCAGAGGTTTGTCGAACATCCAAGGTGTCGCGAACAACGCCAGCGCGCTCGGAATCGTGGCCTGAATCATCATCGCGCCGGAAATATTGGCCAACGCCAAACGCTCTTTGCCCTGCCGCACCCAGATCAGCGCATTCATCGTCTCGGGGAGCTCGGTGGCGACAGGGCTTAATACCAAAGCGACCAAATGCGGCGGAAGATGCATCGCCAAGCCGATGGTTTCGATCTGCGATACGAAAACGTGCGATGCCACGGCAATCACCACTAGCGAAAGCACGGTCTGCAGCGACACTGCCAGCATCGATGGTGTCGCTGTACGAGGCTGAAATTTCAGAGGTTCAAGCGCTTCGTCATGCGAAGCATCGTCGTCGTCTTTCAATTCGCGCCATACGTAAATCGCATACGCAATGAGAAACCACACGCCAAGCCATGGCTTGAAAGCAAACGCGATCAGACCAAGCGAGCATTTGACGATGAAGATCGACAGAAACCAAGACTGATCCCGCGCAAGCCGGTCGTGCTTGACCTGCACCCGCATATCCGAACGCCCCAGCCGGCGGTGATTGCCCCACAACGCAACACCCACTACCGCATAGGCAATCGTGGCCAGCACCAACGGGCCGCCCATCGCCGCACCCACGCCGATATCGCGCACATCCGCCGTGCGACCCATGATCACCGCCACAAACGTTACGGCGCTTTCGGGCAAAGCCGTGCCGAACGCGGCCAGCACCGTGCCAGTAGCGGTAGCGCCGATGTCGAGTTTCTGCCCTAGCCACTCGATGCCGTTGACGAAGTACTCGCACGCCGCATAGATGACGGCTGCCGAAAGCAGAAACAGAAATGCCGTAATAAGCATGGACGATTCCGGGCCGGGCGAGCGAAAACCAATGGCGCACGTACGCGGCTCGCCCGGCCTGGGTAAGCGCGTCGTGGCCAAAGGTCTCGCCGGACCATCGCAGACAGAACGTCTGCGATAACCATCCGCGCCATGAAGCACCGGGCTTCAAGTATGTTGACGCGGATTCCTCGCTGCATGAAAGCCTGGCGGCTTGACGCGTCGAGAATGGCTACTCCCCAATGACAACACTTTGGATGCTACAAGCTTCGCAGGCTTCGAACAACCGCGCTTCGCGTATCACGCCCGGCGGCCGCGGTCCTGCAACATATCGTCAATGCTGTAAGCGCCAGGCTTGCGACCCGCCAGCCACGCGGCCGCCTCGATGGCGCCACGCGCAAAAATGGAACGGTCGGTGGCGCGATGACTCAGTTCGACGCGTTCGCCTCGACCGAGCAGCAACGCTGTGTGCTCGCCCACCACATCGCCGCCGCGCACAGCCGCAAAACCGATCGTGCCTTCACGACGTGCACCGGGCCTGCCTTCACGCACGTATACGCCATCCTTCGTCAAGGTCGTGCCGCGCGCATCGGCCGCTGCATGCCCTAACGCCAGCGCGGTGCCGGAAGGCGCGTCTTCCTTGCGGTTGTGATGCGCTTCGACGATTTCCAGATCCCAATCGGGCAACGCCGCTGCCGCTTCACGCAACAAACGCGTCAACACCGCCACACCGAGGCTGAAATTGGCGGCTCGCAGTACAGGTATTTGCTTGCCGGCCTCGATGACTTGCGCCTCCAACGAGCGCTCGATGCCCGTTGTCCCCGTTACCAATGCAACTTTGTGCGTCGTGCAGTAGGTCAACGCGGAGGCAAGCCCTTCCGGGCCGCTGAAGTCGATCACCACATCCGTCGTCGATGCACCATCCCAGTGATGGGTATAGGAAAGCGCATCGAACACGGACGCGCCATCGTGGTGCGAGCTTTCAGCGACGACGGCACGCGTCAGTTCGAAACGCCGATCGTCGCGCAATAGCGTAAGCAGTGCCCGGCCCATACGACCCGAAGCACCATTGATGGCAACGCGAATGGCTTGCGTCATGCGAGTATCCCTTACGTTTCACCCAGCACCGTTTCTCGACGAAGAATGGGTGCCCATGCACAGACGGTAGCTTACGAGGTCACGCGCGACCAGAACTGCTTCAAGCCATCCGCCCAGGTTTTGGCGCGTGGCGTGTGTTGATCGCCATCGCTGAAAGTGGCTTCGAGTTTTTCGAGCAATTCGCGTTGCTCGCGCGTGAGGCGTACCGGTGTCTCCACCATCACGCGGCAAATCAAGTCGCCCGTGCGGCCGCCGCGAACGGACTTCACCCCGCGCCCGCGCAGTGTGAATTGCTGTCCGGTCTGCGTCTCGGCCGGAATGGTGATGGCCACCTCGCCATCCAGCGTCGGCACCTGCAAGTCCGCGCCAAGCGCGGCCTGCGAAAAACGGATCGGCACTTCGCAAAAGAGATTGTTGCCGTCGCGCTGAAAAATGGCGTGTTCGCGCACGCGCACTTCAACGTATAAGTCGCCGGCTTCGGAACCGACCGGACCCGCCTCGCCCTGCCCTGCAAGGCGAATGCGGTCTCCACTATCAACACCCGCCGGAATACGTACCGACAACGTGCGCGTTTCTTCCAGGCGTCCGTCGCCGTGGCAACGTTTGCACGGCTTCTCGATCGCGCGACCGCTGCCGCCGCAATGCGGACACGCCTGCTGGATCGAGAAAATGCCGTTCTGCATGCGCACGCGACCGTGCCCGTTGCAGGTTTTGCACGACACGGTCTTGCCGTCTTCCGAACCGCTGCCGTTGCAATGATGGCAATTGACTTGCGTGGGGATGTCGAACTTTCTCTCGACGCCAAACACGGCTTCTTCGAGATCCAGTTCCATGATGTAGCGAAGGTCCGCGCCGCGCCGCTGACGCGCACGTCCGCCGCCGAAGATGTCGCCGAAGATGTCGCCGAAAATATCGCCCATGTCGCCGAAACCGGCGCCGCCGCGACCGCCCATGCTGCCTTCGAATGCGGCATGTCCGTATTGGTCGTACATCGAACGTTTTTCAGGATCGGAAAGAACTTCGTAGGCCTCCTTGGCCTCTTTGAATTTTTCCTGCGCGTGCGGATCGTCCGGGCAACGGTCGGGGTGGTATTTCATCGCCAACCGGCGGAACGATTTTTTCAGTTCCGCTTCGCCGATCGAACGATCGACACCGAGAATTTCGTAGTAGTCACGCTTGCTCATTTCATGATCCGCGATTCGATGCGCCGATCGGGAATGAACCAGATCGCAGCCACCGTGGCGTAAAGGACACACGACACCCACGGCGCCACAAACGCCAGCACGATGCCACTCAGGTATATGGCGATGGCAACCTTGCCTTTCCAGTCATCGCCGACCGCCCGCGCCAGCAAGGACGATTTCCCGCCGTTGGCGCCGATCAGACAGGCTTGAAAAGGCACCCATGCGATGGCGGACATCAATAATACAAAGCCGTAAACCGCTACAGGAAGCCGTGCGAAGTGGTTTTCGCCCATCCAGCCGGTGGTTACCGGCGTTAGCGACAACCAGAACAGCAGATGGAGGTTGGCCCAAAGCACGCTGCCGTTCACCTTTTCGGCCGCATGCAGGAAGTGGTGATGGTTGTTCCAGTAAATGCCTACGTAGACAAAACTCATCACGTAGCTCAGGAACACCGGCCACTGCAGCGCCAGGATGTTCCAACTGTCGCCGTGCGGCACCTTCAGTTCCAACACCGTGATGGTAATGATGATGGCCAGCACGCCATCGCTGAAGGCTTCGAGCCGCCCCTTATCCATCGCCTCCCCTCCTAAACACGACGAGCGCCTTGGATCAGGCGCTCGTCTTCTACCGCTTAGATTCTCACGACTTGCCGTCGTTCTTCACCTCGGTGAATTCGGCATCGACCACGTCGTCCGGTTGGGCGGAGCCGCCCGGGCCGGGGCCGTGCTGCGGGCCGGCATCGGCCGGACCACCCGATTGGGCGGCGGCATGCAGCGACTGCGCCACTTGCTCCAGCTTTTGGATC
>DATJMR010000063.1:0-6860 GCA_035508595.1 Dyella sp. | reverse complement strand
ATCCTGCTGGCGCCGGTCGACCTGCTGTGGAACGGCGGCATCGGCACCTACGTCAAGGCTGAAGAGGAAAGCAACGAGCAGGTCGGCGATCGCGCCAATAACGCCGTGCGCGTGGGCGGCCGGGAACTGCGCTGCAAGGTCGTGGGCGAGGGCGGCAACCTCGGCTTCACGCAGAAAGGCCGTATCGAAGCGGCGCAGCATGGCGTGCTGCTCAATACCGACTTCATCGACAACTCCGCCGGCGTGGACACCTCCGACCATGAGGTGAACATCAAGATTCTGCTCGGTGACGCCGTGCAGCGCGGTGAGATGACGGTGGACGATCGCAATCGCCAGCTCGCGTCGATGACGGACGAAGTCGGCCAATTGGTGCTATGGGACAACTACCGCCAGAACCAGGCCATCACGCTGATGGAGCGTCAGTCGGTGAAGCGCATCGGTTCGATGGCGCACTTCATCCGCACGCTGGAAGGCGAAGGTTTGCTCGATCGTCAGGTGGAAAACCTGCCCAGCGAAACCGAGTTGTCCGATCGCAAGACGCGCGGCCATGGCTTGACGCGTCCGGAGCTGTCGGTGCTGTTGTCGTACGACAAGATCCGTCTCTATCAACAGCTGCTGGAGTCGGATGTTCCGGAAGATCCGTACCTTTCCAAGGAATTGGTGCGCTACTTCCCGAGGCCGTTGCACGAGCAGTACGCCGCGCACATGCAGCGCCATCGCCTGAAGCGCGAAATCATCGCCACGGCGGTCACCAACTCCACCCTCAATCGCATGGGCGCCACGTTCATGATGCGCATGCAGGAGGATACGGGGCAGGGTCCGGCCGCCATCGCCAAGGCGTATACGGCGGCGCGTGAAATCCTCGGGGCGCGCGATATGTGGGCGCAGATTGAAGCGCAAGACAGCAAGGTGGCTGAGGGCACGCAGGTCGATGCCATCATGCATATCTGGTCGCTGCTGCGTCATCTCACGCGCTGGTTGCTCAACCGTCCGGGCGGCACGTTGGAAATCGCCGCGAACGTGGAGCGTTATCAATCGGCGGTCGCCGAACTCAGCGCGACGATTCCCGACGTGCTCACGCCGGCCGGCAAGGCCGACTTCGCCACCAGCCAGGAGAAGTGGGAGGGGCTTGGATTCCCCGAAGACCTCGCGCTGCATTTGGCCAAGCTGCCGGAGTTGCGCGCCATGCTCGACATCGTGGAAGTGGCGCAACAAACCGGCCAGCCGATCGCCAAGGTCGCCGTGGCGTTCTACGAACTGGGTCAGGTGCTCGATCTGGAATGGCTGCGCGGCCAGATCGAAGCGTTGCCGGTGGATGGGCATTGGCATGCGCAAGCGCGCGGTTCGCTGCTGGATGAGCTCAACCATCAGCATCGTGCGCTGGTCATGCAAATCCTCGCGCTGACGGGTACGAGCAAGGATGTATCGCCGGTGCAGGCATGGCTCAATCGCGACGATGCCACGCTGAAGTACACGCGCGACATGCTGGCGGAGATCCTCACGCAGAACGCGGATTACCCGATCGCCTCGGTGGCGGTGCGTCGTCTGGCGCAGCTGGCGCAGGTGCCGGTGACCTAAATCGGCTGGGTTGAAGCGGTCTCTCAAGGGGCAAGGCGTCATGGCCTTGCCCCTCGTCGTGTCGTAAGCTCACGAGGTGCCAATGACCAAGACGGATCTTATGCGCCTCGCGTTCGTCGCCAGTGAAACCAACGTTGCACAGCAAGCGCGCCGCAAACTCGTGGATCGCTATGGGGACGTGCCGGCTATCGAGGCAGAGGTCATCGTGGCCCTGGGCGGCGACGGTTTCATGTTGCGCACCCTGCACACGCATCGCGCGATGGCCGTTCCCGTATACGGCATGAAGCTCGGGCGTGTCGGCTTCCTTATGAACAAACATCATCTGGAGGAACTGCCCGAGCGCATCAAGCGTGCGCACGCAGCGGAGCTGTTTCCTCTGGAAATGCACGTGGTCGACGGCGACGGGCAAGCTCGCACCGCCTTGGCGTTCAACGAAGTGTCGTTGCTGCGGCAGACCAATCAGGCTGCGCATGTTGAAGTAAAGCTCAACGATGTGGTGAAGCTGGCAAATCTCGTCTGTGACGGCATTCTGGTTTCCACGCCGGCCGGCTCGACCGCCTACAACCTTTCCGCGCACGGCCCCATTCTTCCGCTGGACGCGAACGTGCTGGCGCTCACGCCGATCAGCCCATTCCGCCCGCGCCGCTGGCGTGGTGCGATCTTGCCCCATCGCACCTTGGTGAGTCTGCGCGTGCTCGACCCGGGCAAGCGGCCGGTAAGCGCTACGGCGGACTTTCTTGAAGTGCGCAATGTTCGTTCGGTAGAGATTCGCCAATCGCGCGAGCTGGGCGTGCAATTGCTGTTCGATCCCGAGCACAATCTCGAACAGCGCATTCTGGACGAACAATTCGCGGCAGACTGATCGCCAGTTGACGCAAGCGCCGCACATCCCCGGCTTACGCGGTTTGCGCTAGATTGACAGCCATGACTCGCCCCACCAAAACCGCGCACGATCCGAGCGCCACCCACGACAACAAGCTGGTTGTCGCCATTTCGTCGCGCGCGTTGTTCGACCTGGGCGACAGTCATACGCTGTTCGAACAGGAAGGCCTGGATGCGTATCGCGCTTACCAGATCGACCACGAAAACGAGATTCTCCAGCCTGGGGTTGCATTTCCGTTGGTGCAGAAGCTGCTCGGCCTCAACAAGCTCGCCGGCGATGTGCCGCCTGTCGAAGTGATCCTGTTGTCGCGCAACTCCGGCGACACGGGGCTGCGCATTTTTAACGCCATTCAGCATTACGGCCTGGAAATCAGCCGTGCCGCGTTTACCAGCGGCGCTCCCACGTCCGATTACATTGCGCCGTTCAAGACAGACTTGTTTTTGTCGGCCAATGCCGAAGATGTTGGGCGCGCGTTGAAAGCAGGTGTCGCCGCGGCCACCATTTTGCCGTCCACGGCGCCGCCACGCGCCAGCGAGCAGCTGCGCATCGCGTTCGACGGCGACGCCGTGATTTTTGGCGACGAGGGCGAGCGCGTGTCACGCGAAGAAGGTTTGGAGGCCTTTCATCGCACCGAAACCGAGCTGGCGGAAGAGCCGCTATCCGTGGGGCCGTTCCGCGGGTTTCTTACGGCGGTGCACCGCTTGCAGGCGGCGTTTCCCGCCGAAAATTCGCCGATCCGCACCGCATTGGTCACGGCGCGCTCCGCGCCGGCGCATAAACGCGTGATTCTCACATTGCGTCGATGGGGGGTTCGCATCGACGAAGCGCTGTTCCTCGGCGGCCGCGACAAGGGACCGTTCCTGGACGCGTTTGGCGCCGATATCTTTTTTGACGATTCGCCGGCCAATGTCGAATCTGCGCGCAAGCATGTGGCCACGGGGCATGTGCCGCATGGCGTGAGTAACGGATAGTTAGTCTCCGGCTACCAAGCTCCGCACTTTCGCGACGTCATTCCGGCGAAGGCCGGAATCCCGCTTTGATACGCTGTGCGAAGCACACGAAATCTGTATCGAGTCCTTCAGACGTGATTGCCACTGGATTCCCGCCTTCGCCGGAATGACGGCAAGGCCGTGCTTGGCGTTGAGCACTGCACTCAAGGCACCGAATGACCTTGGCTCGCCGTCCAGATGGCATACCAGTCTTGCGCATCGAGCTGCACGTTCAATGCCGCCACCGCGTCGCGCAGGCCTTCGATGCGGCGCGTTCCGGTGATGGGATAGGGCCGCGAAGGATGGCGCAGCACCCATGCGAAAGCGAGGGTGGTAAGCGAAATTCCCAGACGGGATGCGATGTCGGACATTTCCGCGCGAACACGTAACGCTTGCTCGTCCTCACCGGTCATGAGCCGTCCGCCCGCCAGCGGCGACCATATCATCGGGCGCAGGCCAAGTTGTTGAGCTTGATCCAAGCTCCCGTCGTCCAGCGTACCCATATGCAGCGGCGACAATTCCAGTTGATGGGTGGTCAACGGGTATTGTTGATGTAGCAGCGCGAATTGGCTGGTGCTGTGGTTGGAAACACCCCAATGTGCCACTTTACCTTCGCGTGTCAGGGCGGTGAAGGTTTCCGCCAGCACCGCCGCGTCCATCAAATAATCGGGGCGATGGATCAATACAAGATCCAATTGCTCGGTATGCAGATTGCGCAGCGATTGCTCCACCTCTGCCCGTACATAAGCGGCGTCGGTGTCATAGTAATTGATGCGGTATGGGCGTTTGGAGGACTTTAGCCGCACTCCGCATTTCGTCACCAGTCGCATGCGTTGGCGCAGACCCGGCGAGGCGTCGAGCGCCTCGCCGAATAGCGATTCGGCGCGGTAATCGCCGTAAATATCGGCGTGATCAAACGATGTAATGCCAAGCTCCAGCGCTTGTTCGATCCAGCGCACGCGTTCCTGCACGCTCAGTTGCCAATCGGTAATACGCCAAAGACCGGCAACGATAGGAGAGAGTTCGAGAGTGCGAGCGTGGGTATCGATGGGCATGCGGGTGATGAGTCAGCGGCTGGCGGTGGATTTTTGCGGCGCGTTGAGCTCGTCGGCGGACCAGCCGCCACCGAGATCGCCGATCAACGATATCGTGTCGAGCAACTGCTGCTGCGTGATGCTCAGAGCGTTTTGTTGGGCGCTTAACTGCGTGGCGCGCGCCGTGGCGGCGGTCGTGTAATCCACCGTGCCTGCCTGGTATTCGTTGAAGGCGATTTGCGCACCCTGTGTGGCATCGGTCACGACCGTGCCCTGTACTTGGGCCTGTTGCGCAAGGATACGCAGGTTCGACAGATCGTTCTCCACATCTTCCAGCGCGGTCAGCACTGTGCCGCGGTAGTTCGCTACCGTCGCTTCATAGGCCGCTTTGGCCGACGCTACCTGCCCATGACGCGCGCCAAAGTCGAACACGGTTTCGTTGACGTCCGCACCCAGCGACCACACGTGATTGGCTATGTGTAGCAATCCGGCCAAGGGCGACTGAGTGAAGCCGTCTGCCGCCGACAATGTCAGATCGGGATAGTAAGCGGCTACCGCCACGCCGACGGCTGCGTTCTGCGCAGCCATATCGCGCTCGGCCACGGCAATGTCGGGACGGCGTTGCAACAGAGTAGAGGGCACGCCAGCGGGAACCGTGGGGAGCGCCGGAATGCTCGTGCTGTGCGGGATGTCGAGTTCTTCTGGATTTTTGCCGACCAGTACCGCAATCGCATGCGCATATTGCGCGCGCGCGATGCCTAGCGCGATCAGGCTGGATTTGGCGCTTTCCAATTGCGTGCGCGCGGTAAGTACATCGGACGGCGGTGTCGTGCCAGCCGTGCCCTGATTGGCGACGACACGCAGATATTCGGTATAGGCATCGACCGTTTTCTGCAACAAATCGGTGTCGGCGTCGGTGATGCGCAGTTCGGTCACGGCATCGGCCAACGCAATCTGCTCGGAAAGCGTGGCGTTGGCCAGCGTTGCCTGACTGGCCTGTGCGTTGGCTTTGCTCTCTTCGACGGTGCGGCGTACTTTGCCCCACAGATCCGGCGCCCAACTGGCGTTGCCTTCCAACGAGCCGGAAGTGCTGATGGCCGGTCGGGAACTGGAGCCAGATGTGGAGTTTGAAGTACTGCCGCCGGCACCGCGTTGCTTGGCCGCCGAACCGGAAATGCCTATGGTCGGGAACAATGACGCGCGCGCGACTTGTACTTCGGCCTCTGCCTGCTGGTAGTTGAAATACGCCTGCCGCACGCTTTGATTCGATACCGACACCATCGGCTCGAGTTCATTGAGCAGCGGATCGTTGAAAACCGTCCACCAATCACCTTTCGGCGCTTCGCCGGCTTCGGGCGTCGCGGCGCTCCAACCCGGCAGTTCCTTGAACTGCGTTGGCATCGGCACCTGCGGACGGTGATAGTCAGGGCCAACCATGCAGCCGCCGAGCATCAGTGCCAGCGACGCGGCGAGAACGGTCTGTAAAGTCTTCATGTTGAGGTACTCGCGTCGGATCTGTTCCACGGCAAGGTGGCGGACCACCTGGCGAGTTTGGCGCGCAGACGGTCGAGGAAGAGATAAATCACCGGTGTCGTGTACAGCGTAAAGACCTGACTGAGAATCAAGCCGCCCATCACGGTAATACCGAGCGGCTGGCGCAGCGATCCGCCTTGACCGATACCGACCGCCAACGGCACGGCGCCCAGCACGGCGGCGGCGGTCGTCATCATGATGGGCCGCAAACGCATCACGGCGGCATCGTGAATGGCACGGGTGGGCTCGTAACCTTCGTCGCGCTGCAAATGGATGGCCACGTCGATCATCATGATCGCGTTTTTCTTCACGATACCGACCAGCAGAATCATGCCGATCATCGCAATCACGGAAAACGGCGTGCCGAAAATGAGCAGCGCAAGCGTCGCGCCGATACCTGCCGAGGGCAGCGTGGAAAGAATCGTGATCGGGTGCACCGTGTTTTCGTAAAGCATGCCGAGCACGATGTAGACGGCTCCCAACGCCGCGAGAATCAACAGCGGCATTGTCGACATCGATTGCGAATACACCTGTGCGGCGCCGGCGGTTTCGCCGTGAATGGAGGCCGGCATGCGCAAGTCCTGCATAGCCTGGTTGATGGCTACCAGCGCTTTGCTCAACGATCCGCCAGGCGGCAGGTTGAACGAAATGGTGCCCGCCACCAAGCCATCCTGGTGGTTCACTTCGGTCGGCGTGTGATTGTTCGTGTAGCTGAGCATGGCAGGGAACGGCACCATGGTTTCCGCCGAGGTGCTGTCGGCGCTGCCGCTGGAGGAGCCGCCTTTGGAATTGGAGATGGCGTTGGTCAGCTGGTTCGCCTCGGCATTGGCGTTGAGCGAGTTG
>DATJMR010000062.1:0-13729 GCA_035508595.1 Dyella sp. | reverse complement strand
TGCGTTGATGCTGGAAAGCCATCGACAGAAAGGCGTCCATGCAGAAGAGCCCAGGGATTGTAGAAGTGATAATTGAGAAGATCGAAATCGACGTCTTTGCCGAGGTATGTGGAAAGCAATCCACCGCATAGAAGAAAAAAGGCAAAGCATTTACGCTTCCATTCTAATGAATTCTCTCGGTGATGCATTGCTTAATCCTTGAAATTTGCGCTCCCTCGGATCGAGCTTTGGCGCGGAACGATCTAATCGACGGCCAAGCGGTGGAGTTGAGGATAGCCGAATGCTGTTGGGTGTTAATCATGCCACGCATTCCCACGAATGCCAGATGTGAAGGGACTTTTAAGCAGGGATGGCACATTGAGTACCAGCCATGTGAAATGCCAAGTGCCTTATCGGCATTGTCCTTATCTGCACTTAGTGTTGACTCGGTGCCCTCAGCGTGAACCCCGGCCAGGGCTCGGCCTCCAGGGGTGATGGACATGATCGAGCAGCGTCCGTCCTGTCAGGACGGACGCGATTGGAGGTGATGCGATGAATACGGTGCGCTTTTGCGCGCTTATAAAGAGGGTCGGCCGTCAGCCTAACGCCTGCTCAAGCTCCGGAATGATCTTGAACAAATCGCCCACCAAGCCGATGTCCGCCACTTCGAAAATGGGTGCTTCACCGTCTTTGTTGATGGCGACAATCGTGCCGGCGTCTTTGATGCCCGTCAGATGCTGGATGGCTCCGGAGATGCCAATCGCCAGATACAGTTCCGGCGCGATGATTTTGCCGGTCTGACCAACCTGCAATTCATTGGGAACGTAGCCGGCATCGACAGCGGCGCGAGATGCGCCCACCGCTGCGCCGATTTTGTCGGCGAATTTGTAGATGATGTCGAAGTTTTCTTTCGAGCCCACGCCGCGGCCGCCGGAAACCACCTTGCTGGCGCTTTGCAGGTCGGGACGGTCGCTCTTGCCCTGCTTCAGTTCCACGAAGCGCGTATGGGTGGGCGCTGCCACATCCAGGCTCAGCGCCTCAACCGGTGCTGCCTGGGCGCCGCTAGCGGCAGCAGGCCAGGATGCCGTGCGAATGGTGGCGACGATGGCATGCGCGGCATCGGCTTGCACGGTGATGATGGCGTTGCCGGCATAGATAGGACGCTTGAATGTGTGGCTGTCTTCCACGCTCATCACATCGCTGACCTGGGCTACGCCGAGCAGGGCAGCTACGCGCGGAGCGACGTCCTTTCCGAACGTGGTGGAAGGCACGAACACATGGGTGTAGCTGCTTGCCGCTTTAGCAATCTGCGGCGCAAGCACGGCGGCGAGCGGGTGGGCATTTTCGGTGCGCGCGATCGTGAGAACACGGCTCACGCCTTCGATTTTTGCGGCCTCGGCGGCAATGGCTTCAACGTTGTCGCTCAGCACGAGCACGTCGATGGCTTCGGGTTTGACCGCCGTCGCTGCACTGACGGCGCGTGCGGTGGAAAGGTTCAGTTTGCCGTCCAGATGTTCGGCGATAACCAGGATCTTGCTCATGGGTGTCTCCTTGTCCGGTCGGCTGCTTAGAGCAGGCCTTTCTGTTTCAGCGCGGCGACGAGTTCGGCCGCATCTTTCACCATGACGCCCTTGCTGCGCTTGGCAGGTGCTGCATAGTGGGTGGTCTTCAATTGATCGTGCGTATCCACCCCTAACGAGGCGAATTCAATCGTATCGATGGGCTTGGACTTGGCCTTCATGATGTCCGGCAGTTTGATAAAGCGCGGCTCGTTCAAGCGCAGATCAGTGGTGATCACGGCGGGCAGTTCGGCTTCGATCACTTCCAGGCCGGCGTCGACTTCGCGCGTTACGGTTGCCTTGCCGTTGGCGATCTCCACCTTGCTGGCGAACGTGGCCTGCGGGCGATCCCACAGCGCGGCGAGCATCTGGCCCGTCTGATTGGCATCGTCGTCGATGGCCTGTTTGCCCATGATCACCAAGCCCGGCTGTTCCTTTTCCACCAGCTTCAGGAACGCGCGCGCCGCGGTGAGTGGCTGCACGGCGTCTGGCGCCACGACGTGAATAGCGCGGTTGGCGCCCATCGCAAGACCGTTGCGCAAATGTGCGGTCAGGTCGGCAGGGCCAATACCCACCACGACCACTTCCTCGACCACGCCCTTTTCACGCAGGCGCAGCGCTTCTTCCAGGGCAATGTCGTCAAAGGGGTTGGCGGAGAGCTTCACGCCGTCGGTCACCACGCCGGTGCCATCGGGTTTGACCTGGATGCGGACGTTGTAGTCCACCACGCGCTTGTAGCCGACCAAAACTTTCATGTGCAGATCCTTACGGTGGGTCGCTTGGGGGCGAGGGAAACCCCTATTGTAGCCGGGCTCAAAACAATCGTTCGGGGGCGGGGCTAAGCCGTTTAATTCAGGGCCGTTTCAAGCGTTTGCCGCGCCACATCGAAAGAGAAGTGCTCCTGAATATTGCGCAAGCCGCCCTCGGAGAGTCGATACCACAGATCGCGGTCCTCATAGAGGCGCAGGATCGCCTCCGCGAAGCTCTGGGCGTCGTCGGCAAGCAGCGCATTTTCACCATCCCGCAGCCACATTCCCTCGGCGGCCATGGACGTAGCCACCACGGGCAGGCCGTAGCTCATGGACGTGTTGACCTTGCCTTTGACACCGGCTCCGTAGCGGAGCGGTGCCAGCGATATGCGGCTTCCTTCCATCCACGGCGCGAGATCATCCACCCGGCCATGGATAACGACGCCGTCGCTCTGGAGTTGAGCACGCGAAGCGTCGGGTATCTGACCAATGAGGTGAAGCTGGATATCGGGCCGCTTGGCGCGGATGATCGGGTAGATGTCGCTCGTCAGCCACTGCACGGCATCGACGTTGGGCGGATGGCCGAAGCCTCCCACAAACACCAGCCCGGCGCGCTGTTCGAATTCAAGCGTGCGACCGCGCACCGGATGCATGTTGGGCAGCAGCAGGATGTTGGCGTCGGGCAGCTCTTGTTTGAGCAAGTTCCATTCCGCCACGCTCACGACGAACGTGGCGTGACATGCGCGCATCAGTGCGAATTCCTGCTGCTGAGATGCCATGGCCTGGCGTATCAACGTCGAATTTCCCGTGTGTTCCGCCGCGCGGCGTTCGCGTAGAAAATGCAGATCTTCGGTGTCGAAAATAATCCGGGCGTCGGGCGCCAGCTGCTTGATCAAAGGAAGATTAGGCGCGGCAACGTAATGCCGGCACAGCATCACGGCATGCAAACCATGGCGTTCGCGCTTGAGCCAACTTACCAATGAAGGCGACCACGGCTTGCACAACACTTCGACACCGATCGCGCCAAGGGTGCAAAGGTCGTGGTGACTGGCGAGGCGATTGTCCGCCATGAACGTCACTCGCCAGCCCATACTTCTCAGAAGCCGCATGATGTTGAACACCTGCAGCGAACCGGCGTCGCGAGTCGGGTCGGGCGTCAAGGCATCGATAATGAGGATATGCCGCGCCTGGTGATGGTGTATTGCCGCCTCGACCGAGGTGCGTGGAGCGGGCTGATGGCGCAGCGCTTCTCGCCATTTCGCGATGAATTTTTCGCGATTGGTCTGCTGATATTGTTTGACGCCTGCAAAGACATCGGTACCCGAGCTGATGCCTTCGCAATGCACGACAACGCTCGCCGGTTCATAGATCACTCGCCGACCCTGCGCTCTAACGGCGAAGGCAAGATCCATGTCTTCGCAATAAGCAGGCGCATAGCGGTTGTCGAAGCCGCCGATGTCCGCGAACAAAGACTTTTCGATGAGCAACGCCGCGCCCGAAACATAGTCGACATCGCGACGGTAGAGATAACGCGGATCGTCGGGTTTTTCGAAGCGGCCGACATTCCAGGCCGAGGCGTCGGCGTACACCAAGGCTCCCGCTTCTTGCAGGCGGCCGTCCGGATAGACCAACTGGCTACCTACGATGCCGCAGCGGGGCTCGGTCTGGTGGGTTTCCACCAGCGCATCCAACCAACCATGCATAACTTGCGTGTCATTGTTGAGAAACATCAGCAAGGGAGCCTGCGCGATGTTCGCGCCTGCGTTGCAGCTTCCAATGAAACCGAGATTGGTCTGGTTTTGCAGAATGCGCACGCCGCCGATCTGCGAGAGCTTCGAGACGGTGTCGTCGGGCGATGTGTCGTCCACCACGATCACTTCAAACGGCGTGTTCGCTCCGTGGCGTTGGATGGATCGTAGGCACGCAAGGGTCCACGCGGATTTTCCGTGCACCGGAATGATGACGGAAACGCGCGGTTCGTCGCTGGTTGGAATCGCAAAAGGGCTGAATGGGGTGTCCAGCGGTTCCAGTCCGAGAGAGCGTTCTTGTGCGGGGCGATCTTGAAATTCCTGTTGTATACGCGCCCACGTGCTACGCAAACCACGTTGCGCGAGACTGCCTTGAACGCGTTGAAGCAAATACCGTAAGCGCTTGGCGCGCCATTGCAGAGTGCTAAGCGACATCGAAAAATTCACAGATTCTGATAATTAGGCCCCGAACCACCTTCCGGCGTCACCCAGTTGATGATTTGGTAAGGATCTTTGATGTCGCAGGTCTTGCAGTGCACGCAGTTGGCGGCGTTGATCTGCAGGCGTTTGCCAGACTCGTCGTTGACGATTTCGTAAACGCCGGCGGGGCAGAAACGCGTGCACGGATTGCCGTATTCCTGCGCGCACTGGGTCACGCACACCGAGGTGTCGGCGACGTGCAGATGGATGGGTTGATCTTCGTCGTGCTCGGTGGCGGCGAAGTAGACGCCGGCCAGGCGATCGCGCGGCGGAAGTTCGCGTTGCACGTAGTCGCGTTTGGGCTCCTCGAACTGGCCGAGTTTGTGCAGCGAATTCCAGTCGGGTTTGTTCTTCAGCGTCCAGGGCGATTTGCCGGCGGTGATGGTTTCCCATGCCGCGTTGAACATGCCGAACCACAAGCCTTTCTTGAAGCCGGGTTTGACGTTGCGCACCTTCTTCAATTCCGCCATGACGTCCGAGCCGCGCAGTTGGGCGTCGAAGCCGGCGGGGTTGAGGTCGTTCGACGCGAGGTGTTCGGCGGCTAGCATGCCGCTCTTGATCGCCTGGTGGGTGCCTTTGATCTTGGGCACGTTGAGCAAGCCGGCGGTGTCGCCGATCAACAGCGCACCGGGCATCTCCACGTTGGGCAGCGATTGATAACCACCCGTCACGATGGCGCGCGCGCCTGCGGAAAGAATGTTGCCGCCTTCGAGCAGCGGCTTGATCAAGGGATGATTCTTCCACTGTTGGAAGGCTTCCCACGGCTGATAATTCGGGTCGCTGTAATCGAGTCCGCTGACGTAACCGAGCGCGATGCGGTCTTTGTCCAAGTGATAGAGAAAGGCGCCGCCATACGTGCGGTTGTCCGCGGGCCAGCCGAAACTGTGGAAAATTTTGCCGGGCGTCACGCGCCCTGCGGGCACCTGCCACAGTTCCTTGATGCCGATCGAATAACCCTGCGGGTCGCTCTCTTTGTCCAGCGAGAAACGCTTGATCAGTGGCTTGGTGAGGCTGCCGCGCGCACCTTCGGCGAGCACGGTGACCTTTGCCTTGATATCGATGCCCTGCGTGTAGCCCGGCTTGTGCGAGCCGTCTTTGGCCACGCCCATGTCGCCGATGCGTACGCCTGCCACCGAGCCGTCTTCGTTATAGATGATGTCGGTGGCGGCGAAACCGGGGAATACATCCACGCCCAAGGCTTCGGCCTGCGGCGCCAACCACGCGCATAGCGCGCCCAGCGAGACGATCACGTTGCCTTGATTGTGCATACCCGGCGGCACGGGCAGCTTGCGCCCGCCCGTCTTGTTGAGCAGCCAGAACTCATCTTCCGTGGCAGGCACGCAGATGGGCGGCGGGTTGTCGCTCCAACCGGGCAGCAGCGTGTCCAGGGGCTGCGGCTCGATCACGGCGCCGGAAAGGATCTGCGCGCCGATGGTGGATGCCTTTTCGATCACGCACACGGTGACGTCGGGCTTGAGCTGTTTGAGGCGGATCGCGAACGAAAGGCCGGCCGGTCCCGCACCGACGACGATCACGTCGTATTCCATCGTCTCGCGTTCGGTCATGGGGCTTGGGCTCCGTGGGTGTGGCTGTTGGCTGGCTGCAGAGGGGCCGCATGGTGGTTCTGGAGGCGGTCCGGACGGTATTCTCCGGGTTCGCCTACTGCGCGGCAAACCTAAGCGTGCTCAGGCTGGCGACCGTAGGGGAAATAACCGCCTTTGACCCGCGCCGGAGCGTGCATGAGTTCTTTACCGCCGATCGCCGATATCGACCTGCGCCGCGCTACGCTTTGCCAGATTTTGCACTGGCTGGCCGCGGGTCGAACGCATCCGGGGAAGCTGGCCGAGGTCTATCTCGATGCGATCGATCGCATCAATCCGCAAATCAATGCGTATGTGGACGTCAGCCCGGTGTTGTTCCTCGAACAGGCGCGCATGGCCGAACACCGTCGGCGCGATGGCGTGATCGGCCGGCTGGACGGCGTGCCCATTGCGATCAAGGACAACTTCGATATCGCCGGCTGGCCCACGCGTTCGGGCATGCCAAGCTCCGAGCAGCCCGCCGAACAGGATGCGCATGTCGTGGGGCGATTGCGTGCCTCGGGCGCCGTGCTGGCCGGCAAAACCAATATGGATGAAGGTGCGCTCGGCGCCGTGACGAACAATCCGCACATGGGGGCCACGCACAATCCGTTTCGCCGCGGTTACACGGCGGGTGGGTCGTCGGGCGGCGCGGCAGCGGCGGTTGCCGCGGGTTTGGCGGTGGCGGCGATCGGTTCGGACAGCTTGGGCTCGATTCGCATTCCGGCCAGTTATTGCGGCGTGTTTGCGTTGAAGCCCACGCAAGGCGAGATCTCCGCGCGCGGCATGGCGCCGGCGGCGCGTCGTCTGGATGCGGTAGGCCTTATCGCGCGTGGCGTGGACGATCTGACCGTCTTGCTGCAAGTGCTGGCCGGTTACGATGCGGAAGATGCGCGTTCGCGTCGTCGCCGCGTCGCGTTGTCGCTGCCGGATTGGGAGCCGGGCAAGTTGCGTTGTGGCGTGTTGCCCAATCTCGCTGCGCTCGGTGTGCAACAAGACGTGATGGATGTGTTCGACGCCGCCTTGCAAAAGCTCGATCGCGAACTGGGCGAATGCCGCAACGTCGATTTCGACGATTGGCACTTCGCGAGCGCCCGTCGCGCCGGCTTGTTGTTGATGGAAGCGGAAATGCTGGGCACGTTCAGCGCGCAGCTTGCCAACACGCAACATCCGGTGTCGCCGCCGTTCCGCCGCATGCTCGACTACGCGGCTCGCAAAACCGCCGCCGACTATGCCCAGGCCGATCGCGTGCTCGATGCGGCCACCTTGAAGATGCGCAGGCTCTTTGCGCAAATCGACGTGCTGGTGATGCCCACGACGCCGCAAGGGGCTTTTCCGTTGGACGGCCCTGTGCCCGATACCCAGGCCGATCTCACTAGCTTTGCGAATCTTGCGGGGTGCCCCTCGGTGAGTATTCCGATGGGCACGCTGCCAAACGGACTGCCAATCGGGATGCAATTGGTCGGCGCGCGCGGCTCGGATTTGCGCTTGCTGGAATTGGCGGCCGTGTGGTCGGCCACGCTGGATGTCACGCCCGACTACCCCATCATTCCTTGACGCGGGCTTGACGAACCGGTGACCTGACAACGTTTTGTTACGGTACGCCGGGTAAAGTGGAGGAAAACGGCTCACTCCCCTATGCCCGCTTATACGCAACAACTCACGTTTTTCCGGGAATGGATCAAGCATCCGCTGCAGATGGCCTCGGTGCTTCCCTCCGGCCGGCCGCTGGCGCGCATGATGGTCGGCGCCATGCCTGCCAAGGCGGACTGCGTGATCGAGCTGGGCGCCGGCACGGGCGTGATCACGGAGGCGCTGCTCCAGCACGGTGTGTCGGCAGCGCAACTGCTGGTGCTGGAGATGAATGCGACCATGCACGGCATCCTGCGTCGGCGGTTTCCGCAGGCGCACGTGTTGTGTGCCGATGCGCGGCACGTCAACGAGCTGGCGCGGCGCACCGGTGTGCTGGCACCAGAGGGTGCCGACGCCATTCTCAGCAGTCTTGGTTTGCTGAACATGCCGCCCGCGTTGCAGCACGATATCGTTTCGGCCGCGCTGGCCGTGCTTCGTCCCGGTGGCGTTTTCGTGCAATACACCTACGGTTGGCGCAGCCCGCTGAATGAGCTTGTGCGCCGGCAGTTGCGTTTGCGTTGCAACCGGGTCGGCATGGTGTGGCGCAATCTGCCACCGGCGCAGGTGTATACGTATACCCGCGACGATGGCTGAACGCGTCGGCGATACCTGGCAGCGCTTGCCGTTGCTGGATGCCGATGTGCGCTACGCGCAGGCGTGGCTCGATCACGACGAGGCGGATGCCTTGTTCGCGCATCTGTGGGATGAAATCCCCTGGGAGCAACATCGGTTGCGCATCTTTGGGCGCGACGTGGACGCGCCGCGTCTGAGTTGTTGGATCGGCGATCCTCACGCGACGTATGCGTATTCGCGCACGCGCTTCGAACCGAGGCCGTGGACGCCGTCGCTGCATTCCTTACGCGGGCGGCTGGAGCGCGCTTGCGGGGCGCGTTTCAACAGCGTGCTTGCCAATCTTTATCGCGGCGGCCAGGACTCCATGGGCTGGCACAGCGACGATGAGCCCGAACTCGGATCCCAGCCGGTGATCGCATCGTTGAGTCTTGGCGCGGAGCGTCGCTTTCGTTTTCGCCGTCGCGCGCCTCGCGGCAAACGCGTCGACTCGGTCGGCTTGCCGCTCTCGCATGGCAGTCTGCTTTGCATGGCAGGCGATACCCAGCGCCATTACCAACACGATGTGCCCAAGAGCTCCAGCGTGACCGGCATGCGCATCAATCTTACGTTCCGCCTCATCCGTCCATGACGCCCTGCAACTTGGATTGACGCGCCGCGGCGGAGATAATGCGGGGTCCCTTCGTCTCTCCCTACTTTCGCAGGCCTGCAATGACCCAGAAGACCGTACTCAACGCTACCCATCGCCAGCTCGGTGCGCGCATGGTCGATTTCGGTGGCTGGGACATGCCGATCAGCTACGGTTCGCAGATCGAAGAACATCACGCCGTGCGCCGCGATGCGGGCATGTTCGACGTGTCGCATATGACGGTGGTCGACCTGCACGGCGCGCGCACGCGCGACTTCCTGCGCTACCTGCTGGCCAACAGCGTCGACAAGCTCAAGGTGCAGGGCAAGGCGCTGTATTCGTGCATGCTGAACGAGCAGGGTGGGGTGATCGACGACCTGATCGTTTATTTTCTTGGCGACGAATTTTTCCGGCTCGTGGTCAATGCCGCCACGCGCGACAAGGACTTGGCCTGGATCGAGCAGCAGGCGAAAGCTTTCAATGTGGCCGTCCAGGAACGCCCTGACTTCGCCATGATCGCCGTGCAAGGTCCGCACGCGCGCGCCAAGGTGATCGCCCTGTTGCACGAAGTGGATCGGGCCCGCATCGAGAAGCTCGGACGTTTCGCCGCTGCCGCCGCGCAAGGTCCGCACGGCGTGCCATTGTTCGTGGCGCGCACCGGTTACACCGGCGAGGACGGTTTCGAGATCATGGTGCCGGAAGATCAGGCCGTCACGTTGTGGAACGAGCTGGCCGGCGCCGGCGTGGCAGCGTGCGGATTGGGTGCGCGCGACACGCTGCGCCTGGAGGCCGGCATGAATCTCTACGGCCAGGACATGGATGAAAACGTGACGCCGTGGGAAGCCGCGCTGGCGTGGACCATCTCGCTCGACGAAGGGCGCGATTTTATCGGCCGCAAAGCCTTGGAGGCACAGAAGGCGAGCGGCGTGCCGCACACGATGGTGGGTTTGGTGCTGGACGACAAGGGCGTGCTTCGCCACGGTCAGAAAGTGCTGACCCATCAAGGCGAGGGCGAAATTCTTTCGGGTGGCTTCGCACCCACACTGAATAAGTCGGTGGCCTTCGCACGGATTCCGTCCGGCGCGATGGGCGAGGTGCGCGTCGATATTCGCGGACGCGAAGTGCCGGTGCGCATCGTGAAGTTTCCATTTGTGCGCGACGGCAAAGCCTGCGAAGGTATCTGAGCGTCGAGTGCGGGCGGCGGTATAAGAGGATGTCCCATCGCACAACGTCCGCAGTTAGAATTCGTTACTCCAACCCTTGATCGACATTAACGACTGGACCCGACCATGAGCACGAGCGAGATTCCCGGCGATCTGAAATTTCTCAAGTCCCACGAGTGGGCCCGTGTTGAAGACAATGGGTTGATTCGCGTGGGCATTTCCAACCATGCGCAAGAGCAGCTCGGCGACCTGGTATACGTCGAACTGCCGGAAGTAGGCGCCAGCGTGCAGGCCGGCAGCGGCGCCGCAACGGTGGAGTCGGTCAAGGCCGCTTCCGACATCTATTCGCCGGTATCCGGCGAGGTGGTTGAGGTGAATGAGATCCTCAGCGACAAGCCCGAAACCATCAACGAAGACGCTTATGGCGAGGGTTGGCTCTTCGTGGTGAAGGCGAGCGATCGCGGCGAACTGGATGAGCTGCTCGACGCCGACGCCTATGCCGAACTGATCGAAAACGAAGATCACTGACGTTCGATCCGCGCGCTTTTGACGACGGCCGCCTAGGCGGCCGTCGTCGTATCGGCGGTTGTTGCATCGACTGAAGAACAAAAATTCGACGTCGTGTGCACTGTATAAAAAGTGGATGATGGACATCGCTCGGATGGATGTCGACCGTCCGCTGCGCGTGGTCGGCGACGAGTCGATGGGGTGCGCGTCGAGGGTGCTTGGGGAGTTTGGGACCACTTCCGGTACCCAACTTGGGACGCGCCGGTCTAAATTCGTTCATGCTCCCAATGGCCCCTTGCAGGTGGTCGGAGCGAGCTGTTGCGCGGCGCGGCGATGCGCTTTGCATTGCCGTTGTGCATGTATCAAAGCGGATGAGAAAAATCGTTGTTTTTAGCTTGTTTTTGGCCTCTTTTAAAAATCGGCGAAGCCAATTCCTTGAATGTTTTTGGTGGTACTGACATTGCATTTCGCAATCAAAATATCTCCTCGCAGACCGGTGTCGTGGGTAGGGCTTCAGGTCGAAGAGATTGATTTCATGGCAAAAATCAATTGACAGTTGAAATGTTCAGGAATAGCTTTCGCACCATATAACGGGGAACGGTAACAATGGTGGCATCGAAATTCATCAAGCCATACATAGAGCACGGCGAAAAATCCGGCGCGGTGAGAAAGATCACTGTTTCGATTCCAATGCACGTATTGCGACTCTTGTCGGATCTGCGCACTTACCGACAGGTCAACAATTTGAGGCACGCCACGAACAGCGATTTGCTGGTTGAGGCGTTCCTCCACGCTTTTACTGGGCAACCACTGCCAACTGATGAGGAGCTAAGACGAACTATGGCCACTGCCAAGAAAACTGCTAGGAAATCGGCTAAGAAAGCCGCCAAGAAATCCACCCGTAAAGCCGCCGCTAAGCGGCCGGTCGCCAAGAAGGCCACCGCTAAGAAGCGCACCGTTCGCAAGACTGCCAAGAAGGCAGCAAAGCGCGTAGGCGCGAAGAAGGCCAGCGCCAAGCGCGTTGGTGCAAAGAAAACCGCCAAGAAGGCAACGCGTAAGCGCACTGCCAAGAAGGCTGCTGCTGCCAAGGTTGTGAAGGCCACCAAGACCTCCAAAGCCAAGAAGTAAGCACAATAATTAGACGTTCTATCGATTTGTCTCCCTGCGGTGCCCAGCGCAGGGAGGTGCTTCGAAAAGCGTTTCGTCCCGGCCATGTGCCGGGACGCTTCATTTCGGGGGTCCCCTTTTTTAAGACCGGCAAATCTTAAGACCGGTAAATCGAAAGGGATGCTCGATCCCCCATCGGACATGGACGTGCCCGGCTTTGGAATATGAACGGGACTCCCCCGCGCGTAAGGCAGCTTTACGTGCGCTCGCCCTCCGCCAAACGACCCTCGGCCATCCGTGAAGCAACCCACATTTGCTGTGTCGATCCAATCGCGTTACCTTTGTTCCATCCGCGCCGCGGCTAACCTTGGGGGAAAGCCGCTCCTGGATAACAGGGGGGAAGCGCGGGTATCTGATGCCACGCAGTTAGTGAGAAATCATGGATACCCGAAATAGCATTCGTTATGCGCGCTCGCGTGCGCGCGGGGCCGTCAAGCCCATCACCATCGCCATTCTCATCATTGTCGGATGTTTGGCGGTTCTGTCCTGGTTCCTCATCATCAAGCCGCACGAGGACATGGTGAGCGCCGATTTGGGTGGGCACCCGTCCACGCCCGTCGCGCAGGGACAGCAGGCGGCGCCGCCGGTGAACGTGGAGGCGATGAGCCTCAACGAACTTCTGGCCGAAGCACGCAAGGCCATGAACGAGCAGCGCGTGATCGCGCCGGCCGGCAACAACGCGTTCGAGTTCTATCTGAAGGTGTTGCAGAAGCAGCCTGGCAATCAGGTGGCGGCCGACGCCTTGCGAGAAACGTTCCCGTTCGCGGCGAGCAACGTGGAACAGGCGATCAACCAACGCCAATTCGGCGAAGCCGATCGCGAGATCGACTTGCTGGCAAAGGTCGACCCGACCAACTACACGCTAACGATCCTGCGTTCCAAGCTCGACGCTCAGCGCAAGACGCTCGACGAGCAGCAGCAGAAGCAGCTCGACCAGCAGCATCAAGCGGAGCTTGCAGCGCAAAAAGCCGCCGCCGATAAGGCTGCGGCCGACAAAGCGCTCGCCGACAAGGCCGCGGCCGACAAGGCTGCGCAGCAGCAGGCCGCTCTGGCCGCGCAGGAAAAGGCAAAGCAAGACGAAGCCAAGAAAGCGACCGCCGCATCCAGCGATGTGGCTAACACCAACACGCCCACCGCCGGCGGCGGTGGTGGCGAAACACGCGATGCGATGGCGATCTCCAGCATTCGCCCGCGCTATCCGACCAGCGCGCTTCGCAACAACCAGGAAGGTTGGGTGGATCTGCAGTACACGGTGAACTCAGACGGCAGCGTCTCCAACATCCAGGTGGTCAGCGCCGAGCCGCGGCATGTGTTCGACAACGCCGCCATCGATGCGATTCGCCGCGCCAAGTTCTCTCCCGCCATGCGCGATGGAACGGCTATCGCCGCGCAGCAGCAGAAGCGTATCGAGTTCAAGCTCACCAGTTCGCAATAAGCGTTTTGCAGGCAAGGGCAGAAACGAAAGAGGCGGAACCCACGGGTTCCGCCTCTTTGCTTTGGAGTGCCCGACAAACGCATTCGCCCACGGCGATCAGCTGCTGTGATGGCGATGCCGGCGAGCGTTTTTCCCAGGCGTCGCGCGGCTGGCGGGCGGATCGCCTTCCACGCCGGCCCAATCCACATGCGGCAGGCCCAGCATGGCGTCGAACACCATGGGCATCAGATCGGTGCCGACGGAACCTGGCGAGTTCCACATCGACACCATGCCGATGTGATACTTCGGAAAGAACGCGATCATCGTGCGATAGCCCTCCACCGCGCCTGCATGGAAGATCATCGTTTCGCCGGCATAGGTGAACACGCGCCAGCCAAGACCGTAGCTGGCGGAGGTCAGGCGAGCGTGTCGCCAGGGCGTGCCGTGCATTTCGGCCGGCGTCGGCACGCCCGGCGCATGCAGGACGTCCAGCAACGACTGCGGCAGTACATCGGGACGTCCGCCCATCTGGGCGATCAACCACTGCTCCATG
>DATJMR010000061.1:0-16188 GCA_035508595.1 Dyella sp. | reverse complement strand
GACCGGCGGGATAGACGTCTTTGTGCCGCACGTAATCGGCCAACGTGGGGCGTCCATCGTTGGTCGTGAACTGGCACAGCACACCGAACGGCTTGTTCAGCGCAATAAGCATGATGGGTTTCGCTCAAGCGCTCTCCCGTTCGAGAGCGCGTTTCTGGCGATCAATGCGCAACAGCACTCGACGACGATGCGGCAGGGGTTGCCGGTGCTTTGTTGGTGCCGACTTTGACGAAACGCAACGTCATGCGATCGGATTCGCCGATGGCCAGATATTTGTCGCGGTCCTGGTCGCCCAGCGTCAGCGTCGGCGGCAAGGTCCACACGCCTTTGGGATAGTTTTTGGTGTCCTTGGGATTGGCGTTGATCTCGCTCTGCGCGTCCAGCTTGAAACCGGCGTCGGTGGCCAGCTTGATCACGTAATCGGTAGGGAGATAGCCCGAGTCCTTGACCGAATCGGGTGTCGCGCCGGATGCGGCACGATGATCCGTCACGCCGAGCGTGCCT
The DNA here is from genome assembly GCA_035508595.1 of Dyella sp. Lineage (GTDB taxonomy): Bacteria > Pseudomonadota > Gammaproteobacteria > Xanthomonadales > Rhodanobacteraceae > Dyella_B. Next base: position 15,684 of record DATJMR010000061.1, on the reverse strand, counting down.
CCCGTCTTCAAAACGGCATAGAACGCCTTGAACATGGCTTGGGCCGTACCGGCATCCGTCCAGTTATGCACATTGCGGAACGTCAGCACCATGTCCGCCGAACCGGGCGGACCGAGCACGGGCGCCTTGGCGTTGTAGACGACAATGCCGGCCTTGCCATACTCGGTCGCATCGCTCTTGAACTTGTTGCGCAGCGCGTTGGCGTTTTGCTGGTCTTCGGCACCGTTTCCGCCTGGGACGGCAGCGATGTAATGACCGTTATCGCGCAACAGCGGCGCCAGGATTTCCGTATACCATCCGCTTCCCGGGTTGATCTCGATGACGGTTTGATCGGGTTGCAGGCCGAAAAACTGCAACGTCGCCTTGGGATGGCGATACACATCGCGCGCCTTGTCGTGGGCGGAGCGCCAGGAACCGGCGATCACCGCATCCAGCTGGCCGGCGGTGAAATCGCTGGCGCTGGTCGGCGGCACCAGGTCGCCCGCGGGCTGATCCTGCCCGGCCTGCTGCGCGTGAACCGCACCGGCAAGCAACAGCGCAACGGACAATCCGAAGGCGAATCTGATCTTCATGGCTACTCCCTAGTGTACGCGCGGCAACGTGCCGCCAGCGTCGTGCAACGATGGGGGTTATTTTACGATTAGTTTACGACTGCCGCACAGTCATTAAGACGGCCGGAACGGACAAAAACCCACCCTGGCCGGCAAAAAAACCGCGCGTCCGCTCAGAACGGCCTTGGACACACCGACTGCAAACCGTCGATATGCTCGTGCAAATCCGGCGCGATGCCTTGCCACATCGGATCGAGAATGAAGTCGATGCCCTCGTAGCGCGCCAGTTTCGCGGCGGGGATGAAATCGGCGTCGCCGGCAACCAGGACGATCTGGTCCACCTGCTTCTTATAGGCCAGGGCGGCAATATCGATGCCGATCTTCATATCGACCTGGGTCTGCCGCATGTCCGGCTCGAAGTGTTCGTCGGTAAGTTCGTCCCAATACAGCGATTCTTCGCGCAGTTGCTGATAGGCCAGATGCTTGAGTTTCCACTCGCCGCGATCGGTGAGCCGTCCCAGCCGCAAGGCCATCTTGCGCTGGCGCCGCAACTGGTCGTGCAGATCGCGCCGAAAGGCGGCAGCCCCGGTGCGCGAAAAATCGATACTCTCGCCGCTCACCGGCTTGATCAGCACTTTTTCCAGCGGCGGACAGTCGTAAAAGAAAATGCGATAGAGCGCTTCGCGCGGACGATCCAGGGCTTTGAGATGTTCGAGCGCCATGCCGAAGACGGTCTTGGCCACCGTGCGCGCGTCGTTGACATCGCGATCGCCCCACACTTTTCGATAACGGGCAAGGAAAAAAGCGCCGTCGATCAGGATGGCGGTACTTGGCATAGAAAATCCTTATGTCTTGCCACAAAAAAGTATGTCGTGCCGATCAATGATGTTCGGCGGTCGGCAGTTTACGCCATCGATATCAACACAGTAACCATTCAATCCGGGTGATTTTTTACGCTCGCCGCAGCATTCTGCTTGGCTATACTCATCGGCGTAACTTCCAGGGGAGATGCGGCGTATGAAGCGATGGATGACGGGTGCGTTCTGCGTGCTATGGGCGTGTACGACGTGGGCAGGCGCCAACGCGAACTCCGCTCGCAAACTTGCAGAAGCGAGCATGCTTGTTTCCGGCTGGATCGAGGTTATGCCCGATGGCGCCGTGCACCAGTACACGCTCGACCATCCGGAAAAACTTCCCCCCGCGGTGGTCGACCTGATGCAGAAAGCCGCACCGAACTGGAAGTTCCATCTCACCGACGGCATCCATGCCATTCACCGCGCAAAAATGAGTGTCCGCATCGTCGCCAAACGCGTCGATGACACTCACGATTCAATCAGCATCGCCAGCGCGACCTTCGGTGAACCGAACGCGACGCCGACCGATCACGTCACGCAAAAGAACAAACCCGCGCTGACTTTTCCACGCGATGCGCTCATGGAAGGATTCGGAGGAACGGTCTATTTGGTCTTGCGTGTCAACAGGCAAGGCCGAGTCGAGGATGCCGCCGTGGAACAGGTAAACCTCGATGAATACAGCGATGAAAGAAGCATGGACCTCGCCCGACGCTCGTTTAGCAATGCGGCACTCGTCGGCGCAAAGCGATGGACGTTCCATCTCCCAACCACGGGCACGCATGTGAACGATCCGTCCTGGCAAGTCCGAGTCCCCATCCACTTCATTGCCTACGGTGCACGTGCGGACGTCACGTACGGCACGTGGGCTGCGTACATTCCTGGCCCACACCAATCGATTCCCTGGCTGAAAGACGAGTCGCAAGCATCTCAGTCCCCCGATGCCATCCCACCGGGCAGCATCGCCGACGCAGAGCCTTCGATGCAGTTGATAAGCGCACTCGGCGGCACGTGATCCTACGCTACGCCGCAGCCTCGTTGCGCCGAGGCTGCGGCATCTCGCGGCAATACGCCGCCGCTTCCTCATGTAACCACGTGCGAAAGGTAGCCATGCCGCGATGGTCTTCCGAGCGCGGCGGGTACACCAGGAAATACGCTTCGGGCACCGGCAAGTAGCGATCGCCCAGCACCACCAGCCGCCCAGCATCGATCAACGATTTGGACGTCACCATGCGTCCGAGTGCAACGCCCAATCCTTCCAATGCGGCCTGACGCAAAGCGTCCACCGTATCCACGTGCGCCACGTATCGGCGCGGCGGCTCGCCGCCATAATGCGCAAACCAATCGACCCAGCGATTGTTGCGATTGGGGTCGCCGATCAGCGGCCAGTGCGAAAGATCGAGCGGATCCTTGTCGGCCATGCGCTCCACCAGCTCCGGCGCCGCCACCGGCGCGATCCATTCGCCGAACAGATATTCGCTACGCAGGCCTTCCCACTCGCCTTTGCCGTAACGCACGGCCGCGTCCACGGCTTCGAGTTCGAAATTCACCAGCGCCGTGGTGGATTGCAGATTGAATTCCAATTCCGGATGCGCCGAGAGCAAGCCGGGCAAGCGCGGCATCAGCCAACTGGAGATGATGCCGGGGCTGGCACTCAAGGTCAGCGCATCGTGGCGCCGTTCGCGATAGCGCGATAACGCATGCTCGATGCCGTCGAAATGTTCGCCGACCGATTCCAGCAGGCTGCAACCTTCCACCGTCAACGTAACGCCACGCGGGCCGCGCTCGAACAGACGCCGCTCCAGCCGCTCTTCCAGTTGGCGCATCTGATGGCTCAACGCGCTCACCGTGAGATTGGCTTGTTCGGCGGCGCGCGAAAGATTGCCCAAACGCGCCACCTGCACGAATTGATGCAAAAGACCGAGCGGCACCCGACTCATGTTGAATTTTCCTCAAATCTGATTTGTGAATATATCGCTTTTCCGCGCGATACCAGGCCATTACCTTGAGCACACCCGCCCCAAACCGGAACCTGCCTGCCATGCGCTCGCCATGGATCGACCTGCTGTTCCTTCACGGTCACCTCACGCCCACCACCTTGGCTTGGCGACCCGATGCGCCGCCTTGCGTCGGCAAGCAACCTTCCGTCGAGGTGGATGTCGCCCAACTTCCCTTACACCCGTGCCCGCCCAACGAGTGCGCTTGTTGCGCTTGATTCCCGCGCACGCACACCCAATTCGGAAAGATTACCGGGCCAAGGCACGATGACGTGCATGCCTGCCTTTCCGAGGACTTTTTCATGCAACGGCGTCAACTGGGCCGCTCCGCGCTTTCCGTCGCTCCGCTTGCTTTGGGCGGCAATGTATTTGGATGGAGCGTCGACGAACAGCGCTCGTTCGAGCTGCTCGACGCCTTCGTCGATGCCGGCTTCAATTTGATCGATACCGCGGACGTCTATTCGGCCTGGGCGCCGGGCAATCGCGGCGGCGAATCGGAAACGATCATCGGCAAATGGCTCAAGCGCAGCGGCAAACGCGACAAGGTCTTGATCGCCACCAAGGTCGCCAAATGGGCCGAACATCGCGGCCTCTCGCCGATGAATATCCGCCAGGCGGTGGAAGGGTCGCTCAAGCGCCTGCAGACCGATACCATCGATCTGTATCAAGCACATGAAGACGATGCCACCGTTCCGTTGAGCGAAACGCTGGGCACATTCGCCACCTTGATCGAAGAAGGCAAAGTACGCGTCATCGGTGCCTCCAACTACGGCGCCGATCGTTTTGCCGAAGCGCTGAACATGTCCAAACGGCACAACCTGCCGCGCTACGAAAGCCTGCAGCCCGAGTACAACCTGATGAGCCGCGCCAGCTACGAGCGGGAACTGGAACCTCTGGTTCGCGAGGAAAATATCGGCGTCATCAACTATTACGCGCTCGCCAGCGGATTTCTCAGCGGCAAATATCGAAGCGAAGCCGACTTGGTAAAAAGCAGCGCACGCGGCGGTGCCGTGAAGAAATACCTCACCGCGCAAGGCTCCAACGTGCTGGCCGCTCTGGACGACATCGGCGCGACGCATAAAGCCACACCTTCGCAGGTTGCACTGGCGTGGCTGATGGCGCGCCCCGGCATTACCGCGCCGATCGCCAGTGCTACCTCCGTCGAACAGCTGCGCGAGCTGGTCGGTGCCGCGTCGCTTGCGCTCACGCGCGGCGACCTCGAAGCGCTCGATAGGGCAAGCGCATAACGATCGTCAACGCCGGCGCAGTTTCATCACCGTCTCGTAGGCGGCGTTGATGTCCTTGGTTTTTGCCTCCGCCACGCGGCGGATGTCTTCGCCCATCTGCGCAACTTTGTCCGGATGATTCTGGCTGATCTTCTGTCGATAAGCGCGATCGATGTCCGCCCGCTCGGCATGTTCGGACACACCCAGCACTTCAAACCACGGCGGATTTGGCGGCGTGACCGGTTCCCAGTTGCGCTCCCATGCCTGTTGGCGGGGCTCATCGTTTTTGGGCCGCTCATGGCGCGATGCGTTTTTGTCTACCGTGGGAGACAAATAATTGCTGACCAGCCGATAGCCGAACAGCAAGCCCGCGGCAATAACGATGATATCCACGGCAGTCATCGGCACATCGCCTCGAAGTCGTTCAAATACGCGGCCAGCGCGATGGTTCGGGCATCGTCGGGCTCGATAAAACCGAGCGTGACGTGGATGCGCTGGCGCAGAATAGTTGCCAACTCGCTCACGGCTTCGGCGGGCAACACGGTTTTTGCAACGGCACGCAAATCGGCATCGACGGTCTGACGCAACCCGATCTTTCGCACGATGTTCAACGCAAACGGCGCGCACAGCAGCGCATCCAGGGCCACCGAAGCCATAGCACGGCGCGTAAGATTCAATACCTTCCTGTAACGGTAGACGTGCAGCAAGATCGCCACGATCACCGCGTAAACCAAGGCGATCCATGCCAGCAACAGTCTGGGATCGCGCACTACCAGCAACACGTACGGCAGTGCCACGGCAAACAGCAGCAACAGCAGGAGCATCCAGTACGACATTGCCGAAAGCGCGATACGCACGCGCGATATGCGTATCGCCTTTCCGGCTTCGGCAGATCGCCCGTGTTCGGGCCAACTCATACGAAAAAGAGGCTGATGCGGACAGAGCGGCAACGGCAAGAACAGGTGCCGCCCTGCGAGCATGAGGCTCGATCCCGCGGAGACGCCGTATCCGCGACGCCTGCCGACAAGAACGATCTCGTTATGGAACAGCAGCAGCGCGGAGTCGTAGAGATACAACACGACGACTCCGCCCAGCAGCAGCCACCCATCGTGCAATGTCATGGGGTTTGCGTTTTCTTCTTGAAGAGATTCTTGAACCAGGCGCCCAGTGCGACAAACGCAGCCAGTACGAATTTCCATGCCGCTACCAGAAACCCGCCGATGACGGTGAACAACCCTTTTTTGGCCGCGACCGCCAAGGCACCACCGGTAATCAATGCAGCGAGGCCATATTCGGCCACGTGATCGCCGGGACGGTACTCCGCGTAGCTTTCGCCGGGTGCGTACTGGAATCCGGGCAAGGTGCTCTTGAAGTCGTCGATCGCCGCCGTGAGTTTTTCCGGCGACGTCACCACCACCACATCCATCACGCCATGCCTGCCCAGCAGGCGTGCGTTGTAGTTGATGATCTGATGATGCGATTGCGCATCCTCGGCAAGAATAGACCAGGTCAGCGATTTGATTTGCGCGTCGTATTCGGGCTGGGCTTTCCATCCGAGAATATTGAGCTCTTCCCACCCGCGCGATTTGCGCTCCTTGTTGCTCTGTTCCGTGCCATCGCGGTACGACTGAAGAATGGCATCCGGATCGAGCTTTTCGTCGTCCCTGACATAGCCGATGTCTTCGTACGAAAAGAACGCTATCCAGGCAAGACTCTTGGGTGCGAGTGTGTATTCGTCCGCGTCCCCGGGCGGGTTGTGCAAGATGTTATCCAGAGAACGCGTGCCGGCTGCGTCCAAGAACGCGTAGCCGTCCGGAACCTTCAGCGTTGCGTGGTTGCCGAGTTTTACCGCTGCCGGCCCCATCTGCCATGGCAGCGATGCAATGGGACTTTTGCCTTGGTGACCTTGCTCACCCTGTGCGGCGACCGCGCCGCCAAACAACACCATCAGCGCCATCAGCGCCGAAACGAGTCGCTTCATTTCCTTCCCCTTGGCCGAGTGATTCCGTACACCCCAAACCACTCTAACAGGGAGGCTGGAGCAGTTGTCGACCCTTTCGGCTATCGATCCCACTCGTCGGGTGCTTGGACGGTATATCCGCGCGCTTTCAGGTGCGCCAGAAAGCCTTCCGAATCCAGCACTTGTCCCATCGGCAAAACGGCAAAAGTCTGCGTGTTCTTGGTCAAGGCGACCTCTGCCGCGTCGAGCCATGCCTGTTCCATGCGCTCGGGAAGATCGTGCAGGCCAAGCTGTTGCGCAAAATCGGCGTTGACGACGGCATAGACGCACGACTCATGGCGACCGTTGACGGCAAAACCGCGCAAGGCCTGAATATCGCCGGTCGACCACGCGTTGGCGCGCTGAGTGAGCGCATCCATGTCGTTTTGCACCGTATCCAGGGTTTGATTGAAGCAACTGATATCGTGCAAGTTGGTTTGCTTGATCGTGTCCAGCGCATCGCGAGGATGCTCTACCACCAGCGTGTATTTGACCGGCACTAGCTTTACATCGTGCCGATTGGCCATTTTGCGCACGGCCTTGTTGATCTCGCTGCCGCTGGTCAGTCCGGCCTTGTCCAAGGCCTTTTGGTAAAGCTTCAGCGCAACCAGGATGGGGCGCCAGCGTTCGATGCCGTGATCGTCGCCAAAATAGGGCTGCTTGAGCGCCTCCCAGCGTGCGTACATCTCCGGCGGAAGAATCTGCTGCAATTTTTCGCCATTGGGATTTTTGCGTGCGCTATAGACGGAAGGCAGCAGCGCCAGCTTGGTCATGAAGTTGTCATCGACCTTCAACTCGGCCGTCGGCGCTTCGATCAATTCCTGCGAGTGCGCCACGGCCTGTTCCACTTCCGTCGAACGCCATTCCATGTGCTTGAGCAGCGGCGTGAGCGTACCGAGTACCCACATCACATGACCGTCCTTGCTCACCTTCCATAAACCGGGTCCGGGTTGCACACCTGTCACAACCACCGTCGACAGCACCCGCGCATGCGCGGGCGACGCAGGTGCTGTGCTGCTTGCAGCGGCGGGTATCGATTGCGACCAGGCCGGCACGCAGAAAACAATGGCCAGCAATCCAACAGCCAACGAAGCACGCATGGAACGATTCCTGGTTCGTGGGGGACGAGCCGTTCTGGCCGATTCTAGCGGCACGCTGTGACGAAGGGGACGGCCTTTCGTAGCGTTGACCTATCCCCAAAAAAAAACGGGGCTCAAAGGCCCCGTTTTTAGCGACAGAATCGACGCTGTTTACAGCCCGGCCAGCACCGTGTTGAACGTCTCGCTCGGCCGCATCGCCCGGCTGACCAGCGCCAGATCGGGGTGGTAGTACCCGTGGATATCCACCGCCTTGCCCTGCGCGCCATTGAGCTCGCCGACGATCTTGGCTTCATTCTCGGCGAGCGTCTTGGCGAGCGGCGCGAACTTGGCTTTCAACGCCGCATCGTCGTTCTGTTCGGCCAAGGCTTGCGCCCAGTACATGGCCAGATAGAAATGACTGCCGCGATTGTCCAGCTCACCCACCTTGCGCGCCGGCGATTTGTTGCTGTCGAGGAACTTGCCGTTGGCCTGATCCAGCGTCTTGGCCAACACGCCCGCGGCCTTGTTGTTGTAGCGATTGCTCAAATGTTCCAGCGATGCAGCCATCGCCAGGAATTCGCCCAGCGAATCCCAGCGCAGATAGTTCTCTTCCAGGAACTGCTGCACATGCTTGGGCGCGGAACCGCCGGCACCCGTTTCGAACAAGCCGCCGCCCGCCATCAGCGGCACGATGGAAAGCATCTTGGCACTGGTACCCAGTTCCATGATCGGGAACAGGTCGGTGAGGTAATCGCGCAACACATTGCCGGTCACGGAAATGGTGTCCTGGCCTTTGCGGATGCGCTCCAGCGAGAACGCGGTGGCATCCACCGGCGACAGCGTGCGGATGTCCAGGCCGCCGATGTCGTGATCCTTCAGATAGCGCTCCACCTTCTGGATGATTTGAGCGTCATGCGCGCGATGCTTGTCGAGCCAGAACACGGCGGGCGTGTTACTGAGACGCGCGCGCGCGACGGCCAACTTCACCCAGTCCTGCACCGGCGCATCTTTGGTCTGGCACATGCGCCAGATATCGCCGGCTTCGACGTTGTGTTCCAGCAGCGTCTTGCCGTTCGCATCGGTGACGCGCACCACGCCGTCGGCAGCGATGTGGAAAGTTTTGTCGTGCGAACCGTATTCCTCGGCCGCCTGCGCCATCAGACCGACATTGGGCACGCTGCCCATGGTGGTGGGATCGTAGGCGCCATTCGCCTTGCAGTCGTCGATAACGGCCTGGTACACACCCGCGTAGCAACGATCCGGAATCACCGCCTTAGTGTCCTGCAGCTTGCCTTCAGCGTTCCACATTTTGCCGGAGTCGCGAATCATCGCCGGCATCGAGGCATCGATGATCACGTCGCTGGGTACGTGCAAATTGGTGATGCCCTTGTCGGAATTCACCATCGCCAGCGCTGGACGCTTGGCGTATTCGGCATCCACATCCGCCTTGATCTTCGCTTGCAGGTCGTCGGACAGCGAGCCGATGCGCGTGTACAGATCGCCGATGCCGTTGTTCGGATTGAAGCCAATGCTCTTGAGCGTATCGGCGTGCTTGGTCAGCACATCTTTGTAGAACTCGGTGACCACCTGGCCGAACATGATGGGGTCGGAGACCTTCATCATGGTGGCCTTCAGATGCAGCGAGAACAGCACGCCTTGCTTCTTGGCATCCTCGATCTGCGCATCGACGAAACCGGCGAGCGCCTTCTTGCTCATTACCGCGGCATCGATGATCTCGCCGGCCGTGATGTTGGTTTTTTCCTTCAGAACGGCGGTGCTGCCGTCCTTGCCCAGCCACTCGATCTTGGCGACCGTCGCCTGCTCGACCAGCGTGGATTTTTCGCTGCCGTAGAAATCGCCGCCGTCCATATGCGCGACGTGCGTCTTGGAGTCTTTGCTCCACGCGCCCATCTTGTGCGGGTGCTTGCGCGCATAGTTCTTCACCGACAACGGTGCGCGGCGATCGGAATTGCCTTCGCGCAGCACCGGATTCACCGCGCTGCCCTTGACCTTGTCGTAGCGCGCGCGGATGTTCCAATCGCTGACGTCCTTGGGATCTTCCGGATACTCCGGCAACGCATACCCTTGGGCTTGCAGCTCCTTGATCGCGGCCTTCAACTGCGGCATCGAGGCGCTGATATTGGGCAGCTTGATGATGTTGGCGTCCGGCGTCGTGGCCAGTTCGCCCAGCTCGGTGAGATCGTCGGAGACTTTCTGGCCGTCTTTCAGAATGTCCGAAAACTGCGCCAGGATGCGGCCCGCCAATGAGATATCGCGCGTTTCCACATGGACGCCCGCCGTGGCGGTATAGGCTTTGATGATGGGCAGCAGGGACTGCGTGGCGAGGTACGGAGCTTCGTCCGTCAGCGTGTAGATGATCTTGGGCGTCTGGGACATGGTCTGCATGGGCCTTTGGTTGCTACGGCAAATCGAAGGGAGCGCGGTCGCCACGACGGATCGCGGCACCGCATGGCGCACACCCTGTGCGCCATCCTCGTCGGACATCGGCGGAAACGCGATGGAAGTCCGCGAAAGCTTCCCATTGTCGCGTTTTCATCCTGGAGGCGAAAGCGCAATGGAGTCATATGACGCGGAGCTTGCCCGGCGCCCATCGCATGGCGGCTCGACAGATCGACGAAGTGAACCAATCTTGGGATTCATGGACGAAATCCAAGACCTTGGCGAGGCGGGCATCTGAACATACGAGGAGGTACGGGCTCCGTTGTCCCGATCTGCTGGGGCCAGTCGCAACCCTACGGATGACCTAAGCCGCGGACGCGCATCGGTCCGGCGCGTTGTCGAGTACCGATTCATTGCCGTGGAGAGAACCGGCCGCGCTATGGGCCTGCTCGTCAATTGTGGCTAGTATGCGCGAGCTGCACATGCACTGGGGAGTCGCATGCACGGATTGAGTCAGCGCATTATCGATTACATCGCCGAACTGATGCCGTTGTACACGTTCCAATTCGCCGACGGTCACGACTGCGCCTTGTCGCTGGTCGATGGCACATTGCTGATGCCGGTGAACGAATCGGGCAACGGACGCGAAGAAGGATGGGTGGCGGTGCTATGGCAGGGCGATGCGCACCGCCGCTCGGAGGTGCCAGGGCCCCTGCTCGCCTATCAAGCCGCCTTGCGTTGCGCCGAGCTTCACGGCATCGGACGGACGTCGGCGGAAGTCGGCGCGCACCGCCATATTCTGTTGACCCGCTTGAGCGAGATTTGCGGCGAACTCGTGCATATCGAAATGGCCACGCGGCTTTAACGCTTTTGGACGGCTATTTCGATCGACTCGCGTCGAAAGATTGAACGAATCGGCGTCGCGCGATGCGCGCAATGTCTTTCGCTTTTTGCGCTCGATGGCAAGCGGAAAAACATCGCGAAAAACGCTTTGTGACATGTTTCAGGCATCCGGCATCGCGCTGCCTTTCGCCTTCGCTTTCAGCCCTCGCTAACCGGTTGATTTTCAGCCGCGAGCGGTTCTGCGCCTGGCACCTCGCCGATGGATCGGCATGCAGGGTGCGCATGGCTGACGCGTATAAATTCCATACTGCAAATACTGTCGCGATATATACAAAAGAGGTGCCACGCAACATTTCGCCGTGGTTTTTCTTTCAACGATTTTGCGAGCGAATTGGCTCTTTAGAAAACCGCGTTTTTTTCATAAAACCTTTATGGGCTGCGCACTCCCCCATAACGGCGCACCCCCGGTGGCTTTCAACGTCAGGGAAGGAACAAGCATGCGTGTCCCCACACCCAAGCAAACAGGGAGGATTTGTCGTGAACGCTCGACGTCAAAATCTCGCTATGGCCGTACGTACGGCATTAACACTGGGTAGTTGCGTAGTGGCGACGGTTGCCATGGCTCAAACGGCCAATACCGCACCATCCCCCGCACAAACCACGACCCAGACATCGGCATCATCCAACGCAACACCTCCGGCAGGTGCGCCGTCGCAGACCACGCCTGCGCAAACCGCCAGTGGACAAACCGCGGCGCCTCCGCCGCAGAAAACCGTCACCTTGCAAGGCATCACGGTGACCGGCTCGATGATTCGCAGCGTGGACGTGGAAACCGCGCAACCGGTCACCGAGCTCACGCATCAGGCCTTGCAGCAGCAAGGCTTCGTCAGCGTTGGGCAGATTCTGCAGAACGTGTCGTCGGTCGGCTCCTCCGGCACCAGCAATCAGAGTTCGCTCGGCAATATCGTGGGTCAGTACGCGAGCCTGCGCGGTCTCGGCGCGCCACGCACCCTGGTACTGGTCGACGGCCAGCGATGGACCACGGACATCTTTGGCCAGACCGATCTAAGCACGATCCCCAGCTCGATCATCGATCGCGTTGAAATTCTGCAGGACGGCGCGTCGGCGATTTACGGTTCCGACGCGATTTCCGGCGTGATCAACATCATCACCAAAAAGGATTTCGACGGCGTGCAGCTGGATACCTACAACAGCGTGTACTCGCCCGGTGGCGATGGACGAACCGGCCAATTCAGCCTGACCGGCGGCAAGAAATTCTCCAGAGGATCGATCCTGTTGAACATGACGATCCAGAACACCGACGGATTGAATGCGGACGACCGCGCCTACAGCAAATACGGTTATTTCAGCTTTGGGCCGAACTATCCGCAAAGCATGCAGCAATCGCCGTTCGGCACGATCACCGGCGCGCTCAATCCGGCCACCGGCTTGCCGGAGAATCTGCCCCAATTGGCCAACGGCCCGCTTACCGTCAACATGGGTCAGAACGGCCTGAATATCGCCAACTACCACGTCAATACCTTCGGCGCGCAATATCCCTCGCCGTATTTCAACAACGACTACGCCAACTCGGCGTTTCTCGAAACGCTGGTTCCGAACAATCGCCTGAAGTCCTATTTGTTCAAAGGCGATTACAAGGTCACCGACCACATCACCGCCAGCCTGATCGGCACGTACAACACCGCCGACTCCACCGTCGGCATCGGCGGTTATCCCTTGAGTTCGTTGACACCCGCCAACGGTGCGCATCTCGCGCAAGCGCTGGGTCTTCCGGCGGGAACCTTCCCGGCCACGTATTTCCCGACGTTGTCGCCGAACAGCTATTACAACCCGTTGCCCGGAAACAGTCTGCAGTTCAACTTGCCGCTGCAATATCCCAACCGCGTGGTGACGAACAACATCAAGCAATACGGCTGGCATGCGGGCCTCGATGGCGATTTTGCGCTGGGCGAGCGGCAATTCGCCTGGGATGTGAATTACAGCGACTATCGCTATACGCAGTCGAGCTTCGGGCCCGGCAATCTCAACATGGTGAATCTGTACAACGCCGTGGGGCCTTCTTTCCTGGGGCCGAACGGTGTCGTGGAATGCGGCACGCCGGGCCATGTGATTGCCGGTTGCGTCCCGCTCAATCCGTTCTCCGGCGCAGGCGGCATCACGCCGGCCGAAATCAACTACCTCAATGTCGTTGCCGGCACGCGCTCCTACAGCGAGATGAAGATCGCTAGCGCCGACGTGACGGGCGACATGTTCACGTTCCCGCAATCGCTGGGCAGCGGCGACGCGACCTTTGCGATCGGCGCCGATCATCGCGGCGTTTCGGGCGGCGCCACCCCGGACGAGTTGACGCAGCTTGGGCTCAACACCAACCTGCAGCAAAACCCTGGGCGCGGCGCCTACGGACTCAACGAAGCGTATCTGGAAATCAACCTGCCGGTCTTGAAAGACATGACGGGCGCGCAATTGCTGAACTTCGATCTCGCGCATCGCTTCTCGCGCTACAGCAATTTCGGCAACACCAATAACAACCAGTTCAAGCTTTCGTGGCAGCCGATCAACGATCTGCTGGTTCGCGCCAGTTACGGTACGGGCTTCCGTGCGCCGGCCATCGCCAATTTGTATGGCGGCACCATGCAAAGCTTCACGACCTACACCGATCCATGCGACGCGAATTTCGGCCTGACCGGAAACGCCGTGGTGAAGCAGCGTTGCTTGAACGGCTTTGCGGGACTGCCCGCGTTGCCAGCGGGATTCACGCAATTGACGGCCAACGGCTCGCCGATACCGAATCCGAACTTCACCAGCACCACGCCGTACTTCACCGGCGCCAATGCTTCGCTGAAGCCGGAAACGTCGCGAACGTATACGGCCGGCTTCGTCTACAGCCCGCACTATGTGAGCGGACTGAACATCACGGCCGACTGGTACCGCATCAGGATCGCCAACGTCATTACGCTACCCACCGCCAGCAGCATTCTCGACAACTGCTACTTGCTGGGCGACACGCAGCAATGCACGCAATTTCAGCGATCGACGGCATCCGGCCCGACCTATGGACAGGTGATCAATCTGCTGCAGGCGCTGGTCAACCAGGGCTTTGTAGAAGAACGCGGCGAAGACCTGAGCCTGAGTTATCTGTTCCCGGAAACGCCCGTGGGTCAGTTCAAGTTCGATTCCACCAGCACGTACATCAACTCGGTGAAGGAGCAGATCACACCGAACGGCCCGGTTGTCTCCAACACGCTGGGCGCTTACGACACTGTGCTCGGTCCGATCTGGCGGTTCCGTTCGACCGTCAATCTGAATTGGAAATACAAGAACTTCGGTGCGACCTGGACGCTTCGTTACTACTCGTCGCTGTCCGAACCGTGCATTCCGCCAAACCCTGCGCTGAACGAGGTGTTTCCCTGCAACAATCCCAACAAGGATCTCGTCAACTCGCCGACAGGGTTGAATACGCAAGGCGGTCTCGCCTTCAACGATCTGCAAGTGAACTGGGACGCACCCTGGCACGGACGCATCGCCGTTGGCGCAACCGATATCTTCAATCGCAAGGCGCCGTTGTCGTACACCGGTGTATTCAGCGTGGCCGGCCCGCTTGGACCGACGGGAACCGACGGCTACAGCCAGTTTCCGTACAACCCGCAATACGACATCGGTCGCGTGGTGTATCTGAAGTACGAGCAGAAGTTTTTCTAGGCGATTGCACCTTCCTCCCCTGTTCGCAGGGGAGGAAGCGCTGTCACGACGGTCGCGCCAACACGGCGTGCCGCCCGCCTTTGCGTGCTTTACGACTCGCGCGCCACGCGGCCCAGCGCTCGGCGAGGCACGAGAAGATCACATAGAGCGCGGGCGTGCTGAGCAGCGTCAGGCTCTGCGAAATCAGCAAACCGCCGATCAAAGCGATACCCAGCGGACGCCGCAAATCGGAACCTTCGCCAAGGCCGATCGCGATCGGCAAAGCGGCCAGAATGGCCACCATCGTCGTCATCATGATCGGGCGGAAACGCACCAGGCTGGCTTCGCGCGCCGCTTCCAACGGCGTTTTGCCGTGCTCGCGCTGCGCGACCAGCGCAAAGTCGATCATCATGATCGCGTTCTTCTTCACGATGCCGATCAGCAACACCAAAGCAATCTGGGCAATCACCGAAAGCTCGGTATTGGTGAACCACAACGCAAGCAGCGCACCGACACCCGCCGCCGGCAAGGTGGAAAGAATGGTGACCGGGTGAATCAGGCTTTCGTAAAGAATGCCCAGCACGATATAGACCGTGACGATCGCACCGAAGATCAACCACAGCGCACCGCTTTGCGATTGCTGAAAGCGACGGAAATCGCCGCCGATATCGAGCTTGATGTCGCCCGGCATGCGCATGTTGCTGGCCGTGGCCTGCACAATCTGCAACGCCTCGCCCATGCTGATGCCCGGCGCCAGATTGAAGCTCAGGCTCATGGTGGTGTACTGGTTCGTATGCGACACCTGCGTCGGCGCAAGCCCCGGCTCCTGATGCGCGAAGGCGGACACACGCACCATGCTGCCATTCGCCGAACGCACCAGGATGTCGTCGATCGCTTGCGGCGTGGCCGTCTGCCCCGGCACCGCATTGACCACCACCTTGTACTGGTTGAGATCCGAATAGATCGTGCTGACCTGGCGCTGGCCGAAGGAGTCGTAGATCGCCGAATCGATGGTCCCCACGTTCACTTGCAGGCGCGA
>DATJMR010000060.1:0-9200 GCA_035508595.1 Dyella sp. | reverse complement strand
CCATACGCGCACCAGCGGTGCCGAGTACGCCGTAATGACCTTCTTCGGTCAGCTGCTTCTGGTCCATCTTGGTCGGCGGGGCTACCCACAGCTTGGTCGGGATATCGCGCTTGCCTTCCAGTAGCTTCGACGCGGCACGGAAGTGACCGATGTTGGTCATGCACGAACCGATGAACACTTCGTCGATGGCAGCGCCGGCCACATCTGACAGCGTCTTCACGTCATCCGGATCGTTCGGGCAAGCCACGATGGGTTCGTGTACATCGGCCAGATCGATCTCGATCACCGCGGCGTATTCGGCATCCGCATCGCGCTCCAGCAACTGCGGGTTGGCCAACCATGCTTCCATCGCCTTGATGCGACGCTGCAGGCTGCGTGCATCCTGGTAGCCCTGCGCGATCATGTACTTCAGCAAGGTGATGTTCGAGTTGAGGTACTCGATGATCGGTTCCTTGTTGAGATGCACGGTGCAACCGGCCGCCGAACGCTCGGCGGACGCATCGGACAGCTCGAACGCCTGCTCCACTTTCAGGTTCGGCAGACCTTCGATTTCGAGGATGCGACCGGAGAAGATGTTCTTCTTGCCCTGCTTGGCGACCGTGAGCAGATCCTGCTTGATCGCGTACAGCGGAATCGCATTGACCAGATCGCGCAACGTGACGCCCGGCTGCAACTCGCCCTTGAAGCGAACCAGCACCGATTCGGGCATATCCAGCGGCATCACGCCGGTGGCCGCGGCGAAAGCCACCAGGCCCGAGCCGGCCGGGAACGAAATACCGATCGGGAAACGCGTGTGGCTGTCGCCGCCGGTGCCGACGGTGTCGGGCAGCAACATGCGATTGAGCCAGGAATGGATCACGCCGTCGCCCGGACGCAGGCTGATGCCGCCGCGGGTCGAGATGAAGGCCGGCAGCTCGTGGTGCGTCTTCACGTCCACGGGCTTCGGATAAGCGGCGGTGTGGCAGAACGACTGCATGACCAGATCGGCGGAGAAGCCCAGGCACGCCAGGTCCTTCAGCTCATCGCGCGTCATCGGACCGGTGGTGTCCTGCGAACCCACGGAAGTCATCTTCGGCTCGCAATACGTACCCGGACGCACGCCCTTGCCTTCCGGCAAACCACAGGCGCGGCCGACCATCTTCTGCGCCAGCGTATAGCCCTTGCCGGTGTCGGCCGGATTCTGCGGAAGGCGGAACAGATCGGACGGCGGCAGGCCCAGCGCTTCGCGTGCCTTGCCGGTGAGACCGCGGCCAATGATCAACGGAATACGGCCGCCGGCACGCACTTCGTCGAACAGCACATCCGACTTCACCTGGAATTGGGCGATCACTTCGCCGTTCTTCAGCGCTTTGCCTTCGTACGGGCGCAGCTCGACGACGTCGCCCATCTCCATCTTGGACACATCGAGTTCGATCGGCAGCGCGCCCGCATCTTCCATCGTGTTGTAGAAGATCGGCGCGATCTTGCTACCCAGGCACACGCCGCCGAAACGCTTGTTCGGGATGAAGGGAATATCTTCGCCCGTCCACCACAACACAGAGTTGGTGGCCGACTTACGGCTTGAACCGGTACCCACCACGTCGCCGACGTAGGCAACGAGATGGCCTTTGTGTGCGAGATCCTGGATCTGCTTGATGGGACCGCGCTTGCCGTCTTCTTCCGGCTGGAACGGTGCACCGTCGCGCTTGTTCTTCAGCATCGCCAGCGCGTGCAGCGGGATATCCGGACGCGTGGTGGCATCGGGTGCCGGCGACAGATCGTCGGTATTGGTTTCGCCGGGCACCTTGAACACGGTAATGGTCATGCTTTCCAGCACGGCCGGACGGCTGGTGAACCATTCCGCATCGGCCCAGCTTTGCAGCACGGACTTCGCGTTGGCGTTGCCTTTGTCCGCCTTTTCTTTCACGTCGTGGAAAGCGTCGAACATCAACAGCGTTTTCTTCAGCGCTTCGCCTGCGATACCGCCAACCTGCGCGTCATCGAGCAGCTCGATCAGCGGATGGATGTTGTAGCCGCCGAGCATGGTGCCGAGCAGTTCTGTCGCTTTCTCGCGGCTGATCAGCGCGCACTTCTCCGTGCCGAATGCCACGGCGGCAAGATACGAAGCCTTGACCTTGGCCGCATCGTCCACGCCGGCCGGCACGCGGTTGGCGATCAGGTCGACCAGGAACGCTTCTTCGCCCGCAGGCGGGTTCTTCAGCAGTTCGATCAGGTCGGCGGTTTGCTGGGCCGACAACGGCAGCGGGGGCACACCCAGCGCAGCGCGCTCGGCGACATGTTGGCGATAGGCGTTGAGCATGTGATCTCGTCCTGTGGCTGACAAAGGGGCTACCTCCGCGGTATGCGGATGCGTCCCGGTTGATTCGTTTTCGGCAGGGCCGCTGTCCTGGCAGGGCTGGGGATAAAGCCCGCCTTGATGCCGTGTCGTGCTTTGTTTCAGCTACATATTTTGCCAGCCACGATGCTCAACCCGCAATCCGACAAGGCGTTTCCGGCTGCGTTCGAAATCTTGCAATGCGATCGTGGCCAAATGGCTGGAAAGTGTCTTGCGGCGCCCACGATTCGGCCCAAACTGCGGCATCCCCACGACGGAAGACAAACCTCCTTGCAATTCCCCTAACGTTCGCTGCTTTAACATCCTTGTGCTACGCCGCGCGCGTCCTCCAGATTTCAAGCAACAGGAGTTATTCCCATGCTGGACTCATTCGCCACCCGCGACACGCTCAAGGTCAAAGGAAGTTCATACCAGATCGCCAGCCTCACCAAGCTTGGCCAGCGCTTCGATCTCAAGCACCTGCCCTACTCGATGAAGATCCTCTTGGAAAATCTCTTGCGCCACGAGGATGGGGTCAACGTCACCAAGAAGGAAATCGAGGCCGTTGCGAAGTGGGACCCGAAAGCCGAGCCGGATACGGAAATTTCCTTTATGCCAGCACGCGTGGTGCTGCAGGATTTCACCGGCGTGCCGTGCGTGGTGGATTTGGCCGCGATGCGCGATGCCGTCGTGAAGCTGGGCGGCGATGCCAAACAGATCAATCCGCTCGCGCCCGCCGAACTGGTTATCGATCACTCGGTGCAAGTGGATGCGTTTGGATCACCCTCCGCACTTGAGAGAAACGTCGAGATCGAATTCGAACGCAATCACGAGCGTTACTCGTTCTTACGCTGGGGGCAGAAAGCGTTCAATAACTTCAAAGTGGTGCCGCCGCGCACGGGCATCGTGCATCAGGTGAACCTGGAACATCTTGCGCGCGTGGTGTTCACCGGCAAAAAAGACGGTGAGGACTGGGCTTATCCCGATACGGTATTCGGCACCGATTCGCACACCACCATGGTTAATGGCCTAGGCGTGCTTGGCTGGGGTGTGGGCGGTATCGAAGCGGAAGCGGCCATGCTTGGCCAGCCTTCTTCCATGCTGATTCCGCAAGTCGTGGGTTTCAAACTGATCGGCAAGCTTTCCGAAGGCGTAACCGCGACCGATCTGGTGCTCACCGTGACGCAGATGCTGCGCAAGCTCGGCGTGGTGGGCAAATTCGTGGAATTCTTCGGCGAAGGGCTCAAGCACCTTCCGCTCGCCGACCGCGCGACAATCGGCAACATGGCGCCCGAATACGGCGCGACGTGCGGCATCTTCCCGATCGATCAGGAAGCGCTGAATTACCTGCGCCTTTCCGGCCGCAGCGAAGACCACATCGAACTGGTGAAAGCCTACGCGCAGGCGCAAGGCTTGTGGCACGACGAAAACACGGCGCATCCGCAATTCTCCGCCACGCTGGAACTCAACCTCGCCGACGTCAAACCATCGATGGCCGGACCTAAGCGCCCGCAGGATCGCGTGTTGCTGGAAGACGTGAAAAAGAGTTTCCACGACAGCCTGAGCGCACTTACCGCTGGACGGAAAAACAATGGCGAAGCGCGCTTTGCCAACGAAGGCGGCGGCACCGCCGTCGGCCACGATATCAGCGCGTTGGCAAAGGGCCCGCACGTATCGATGAAGGGCGAAGATTTTCATTTGCAGGATGGCGCCGTCGTGATCGCCGCGATCACGTCGTGCACGAATACATCCAATCCCGCCGTGATGTTGGCGGCCGGCTTGCTCGCCAAAAAAGCAGCCGCAAAGGGATTGAAAGCCAAGCCGTGGGTAAAGACGTCGTTGGCCCCCGGCTCGCTGGTGGTTACGGATTATCTGGAAAAAACCAGCTTGTTGAAGGAACTCGAAAAAGTCGGCTTTTATCTCGTGGGTTATGGCTGCACCACGTGCATCGGCAATTCCGGCCCGCTGCCAGAGGAAATCAGTAAGGGCATCACGGAAGGCGATCTCGCCGTGGCATCCGTGCTGTCGGGCAATCGCAATTTCGAAGGCCGCGTGCACCCGGAAGTAAAGATGAACTACTTGGCTTCGCCGCCGCTGGTGGTGGCTTATGCCTTGGCCGGTTCGCTGGATGTCAACCTCTCTAGCGATCCGCTCGGCGCAGGCAGCGATGGCAAACCGGTCTATTTGAAAGACGTCTGGCCGAGCAACAGTGAGATTTCGGATGTGATTGCCGGCGCGATCAATCCCGGCATGTTCACGAAGAACTATGCCGACGTATTCAAAGGCGATAGTCGCTGGAACAATATCCCATCGCCCGAAGGTTCGGTCTACAAGTGGACCGAGTCCACCTACATCAAGAACCCGCCGTACTTCGACGGCATGACCATGGAAACGGGCAAGATCGCAGATATCCACGGCGCTCGGGTACTGGGCCTGTTCGGCGACTCGATCACCACCGATCATATTTCGCCTGCAGGTTCGATCAAGAAAGACAGCCCTGCGGGGCGGTTCCTGATTTCCAAAGGGGTGGAGCCGAAAGATTTCAATTCTTACGGTTCGCGCCGCGGCAACGACGATGTCATGGTGCGCGGTACGTTTGCCAATATCCGCATCAAGAACCTTATGCTGGATGGTGTGGAAGGCGGCTACACCCTATACGTGCCGTCCGGCGAACAAATGGCCATTTACGACGCTGCCGTAAAATATAAAGCGGACAAGACGCCGTTGATCGTGCTGGCGGGCAAGGAATACGGCACGGGTTCTTCGCGCGACTGGGCAGCCAAAGGAACGCTGCTGCTGGGCGTCAAGGCAGTCATCGCTGAAAGTTTCGAACGCATCCATCGCTCCAACCTTGTGGGGATGGGTGTATTGCCGTTGCAGTTCAAGGATGGCGAGAGCGCCAAATCGCTGGGCCTAACCGGCAAGGAAACGTTCGACATCACCGGACTGGAAGACGGCAACGCCAAGGAAGCCAAGGTCGTGGCCAAGAGCGACAAGGGCGAAAAAACATTCACCGTAAAAGTATTACTGCTCACACCCAAAGAACGCGAGTTCTTCCGCCACGGCGGAATTTTGCAATATGTGCTGCGTCAGCTGGCGAGCAAAAAAGCGGCTTGACCCGTGATGGCCGGGCCTTCTCCGGATGACATAAGGAGAAGGCCCAAACGGCCGCAAGGTTCATAGCTGTTGCGTCCAGGTGGCTTCGTAGCATCGCCAGTCGTCGCCCTCTCGGCGCCAAGCCGTTTCCACCTTGTAGACACCCAGTTGCGAGGGAAACAATTTTCCGCCACTGGTCAGTGTCACCGTGAAATCCGCGACGTACCGGTCGCCGCGCGGTTCGACGCTCACCGGTCCCAACACGGCGTGAAGCGTCTCGCCACGAAGTTTGGCCAGCCGAAGCATGTTGCCGAGGTCCTGCCCGGTCATGGCGCCACCGTTGCCGTCGAAGTCATCGGTCAGGCGCCGGGTCATGCCGGAAGCATCGGCCTGCTCGGCGGCATGCGCGGTCGAATCGATGGCTTGCCGGATCACCACCTCGTCCGGCGCGCGGTGACATGCGGCAACAACCGTCATCAGCAATACCAACAACGAAAATCGGGACAGATATGTCATGGTCCGCACCTGTGAAGTCGCGCTGCGTGCCTCGCTGCGTCGCGGCTTGCCGCTGTACGCCGGCGTATGCTCCAATGCTTCGCCCGCATGATGCCGGATGCGTGTCATTGTCACCACGGCATTTACTAATGGAGCTTGGGATCGAACATGAGCAATCAGCGTCCGTGGCTGAATCATTATCCGGATGGCGTACCTGCAGAGATCGACATCAGCCAGTACGCCTCGGTCGTGGCCGTACTCGAAGAAGCGTTTGAACGCTACCGCGAGCACGATGCTTTCTCCAGCTTCGGCAAGCGGCTGACCTACGCTCAAGTCGACGCGATGAGCCGGCAGTTCGCCGCCTACCTTACGGGTGAGCTGAAGCTTTCAAAGGGTGATCGCGTCGCGATCATGATGCCGAATATTTTGCAGTATCCGATCGCCTTGTTCGGCGCGTTGCGCGCCGGCATGGTGGTCGTGAATACCAATCCCATGTACACGGCACGCGAGCTTAAGCATCAGCTTGAAGACTCCGGCGCCGTGGCGATCGTGGTGCTGGACAACTTCGCGGCAACCTTGCAGCAAGTCGTGGCCGAAACCCAGGTCAAGCACGTCGTCACGACCGGCATCGGCGACTTGCTGGGTGCGAAGGGTTTAGCCATCAACTTTGTGCTCAAGCACGTAAAAAAGATGGTGCCGCCCTATTCGCTGCCACATGCCGTGCGCTTCAAGCACGCACTCGCCGTCGGTGCAAAGCACACGCCGACGCAACCGTCCATCACGCACGATGACATCGCCTTCCTGCAATACACCGGCGGCACGACCGGCGTGGCCAAGGGTGCCATGCTCACCCACGGCAACATGGTGGCGAACATGATGCAAGCCGGCGCGTGGATCGGCGCGAACCTTAAGGTGGAACGCGAGATCGTCATCACCGCTTTACCGCTGTATCACATCTTTTCGCTCACTGCGAACGGATTGGTGTTCCTGCGCCTGGGCGGTTTGAACATTCTTATCACCAATCCGCGCGATATGCCCGGCTTCGTAAAAGAACTGCGCAACTCGCACTTCTCGGTCATCACCGGCGTCAACACGCTGTTCAACGGGCTGCTCAATACGCCCGGCTTCGACAGCGTGGATTTCTCCAATCTGCGTCTGAGTCTTGGCGGCGGCATGGCTGTCCAGCGCGCGGTAGCCGAGCGCTGGAAGAAGGTCACGGGCTGCACCCTGGCCGAAGCATACGGCCTTACCGAAACCTCGCCTGCAGCCTGCATCAATCCGTTGGATCTGAAGGAGTACAACGGTTCGATCGGCTTGCCGATTTCTTCCACTGACGTGGCGATCTGGTCCGAAGACAATCAGCCTTTGCCGATCGGCGAAGTGGGTGAGCTGATGGTGCACGGCCCTCAGGTGATGAAAGGCTATTGGAATCGCCCCGACGAAACGGCAAAAGTGCTAACTGACGACGGCTGGCTGCACACGGGCGATATCGCCAAGATGGACGCGAACGGTTACGTGTACATCGTCGATCGCAAGAAAGACATGATTCTCGTCTCAGGCTTCAACGTCTATCCGAACGAAATCGAAGACACGGTCATGAAGCACCCGGGCGTCGCCGAAGTTGCCGCCATCGGCGTACCCGACGAGCATTCCGGTGAAGTGGTGAAACTGTTCGTGGTACGCAAAGATCCGAACTTGACGGTCGAGCAGCTCAAAGAGTTCTGCCGTGAGAATCTCACCGGCTACAAGCGGCCGAAGGTCATCGAATTCCGCGATGCGCTGCCCAAGAGCAACGTGGGCAAGATTCTGCGACGCGAGTTGCGGGACGAGAAGAAACAGGCCGTCGCCAGTTAATATTTTCTTCGGGGAAATGGGAAACGCACCCTTTCCCGCATCAAGGATTTATTCGTCGTGCCACATCTCCAGGATGTCGGCGTAGCCGCCCAGCAGATTCCACAGCGGCACCTGCTTGTCCTCGGGAATATGGGTGTAGGCAAAGCCGATGTGCCGCTCCGAGACGCGCGCTACTTTGGCTTCCAGGTGAATGTGCAGATCGTCGCCGAAGATCATGTCGAGCACCCAGCTCTCGCCGGCCTGACCGCCCCAGTCGCGCGGTCGACGCAATAGCACGCCCGTGGCCGAGATATCGATAAGGTCGGTCGGATGCGATCGGTCGCCCTGACTCATCAGCACCGTCGTCTTGATGCGCATACGTGCGGGGCGCAGATGCTCTTTGTCGGAACCGTCCATGGCATCGTCACCTTTTGTCGTCATGCCTTGCCTCTCCCTACCCACTTGCGCCGTCGAGGCGGCGCCCAGACCCGACCAGCGGACCGAGCCGAGACGTGTCGGCACGGGCCCCGCTACTCGTCGGCACCAGCGTAATCCTGCCGGTGTCCCCCGAATGTGCGCAATGATGAAGCAAGCCACATGCCACTGCTACAGCGATGTTTCAGTAAGCAATATGGCTTATTTCAGTCTCGCCCTGGGCCATCGGCGCCGACGCAAAGGGTCACATGCTGCCGCAACGTGAACAGTCGCGTTCACCACCCTCTCTGGCAGCTGAAGCCCTGGCTGGACATGCCAAGGCGCTGCCGGTAATCTGTCTATGCGCGTGGAGCCATGCATGGAAGATCTCCGGGATCCCCGGTTGAAATGGCCTCCACCCGATGTACTCAGCCGACCTTACGAATCGCGGGGCGACGCCAGAGCCGTCACGCCGGGTTCCGCCTGATCGTATCCATCACCGACCCGGCACCCAGCGACCGCCAGCCTGACCGAACCACGTCGTGTGGCTTCGTGAGGGCCAGCAATAGCGGGAAACCGCAGCCCGGCTGGGCATTGCGCAGATTGGCTTCATGGGAATGGCCCCAAAGAACCCGGGCATTCCAGGCATGAACCCTTTCTTCGATCGTGTATCGGGAGAAAGGGTTCTGATCGTCAACAGAACGAACCGCCAGCCCTCGCCGGGCGGCCCAATGACATGCATTGATGAGCACTGAGCCAACCGAGTCTCAGCCTATACAAGCAACGCACGACGCGTTTGCCGGGGTTCCGCAGCAGCAGGAAATGCCGCTGGCGATCGTGCGCGGCGAACCCATCCTGCAAATGCCGCAGGATCTCTACATTCCGCCGGACGCGCTGGAAGTTATCCTGGAAGCGTTCGAAGGGCCGCTGGATCTGCTGCTGTATCTGATCCGCCGGCAAAATTTGGACATTCTCGATATTCCGATCGCCGAAATTACCCGGCAGTACATGGAATACATCGAGATGATGCGCGATGTGATGCGCCTGG
>DATJMR010000059.1:0-6117 GCA_035508595.1 Dyella sp. | reverse complement strand
GTACATTCCGGAAATCCCGTGGAACGATTCGTGCGCCAGCATGCTCATCACCAAGGCTTCCGGTTACACCACGCCGTACGGCAAGACCGGCTTCTGCAACACCACTACGGCGCGTGAGTATTACCTCACGACGGCCTCCGGCAGCGGCGGCCCGAGCGGTTGTGCTAGCGGCAGCCCGACCACATCGGGTGTGGTCAGTGGTACGTGCAAAGGCACGGCCAAGCCTTCGTGGCAGTCGATCGTTGGCAATCCGGCCGACGGCGTACGTGACATTCCCGACGTTTCGTTGTTCGCCGCGAACGGTGTATGGGGTCACTACTACGTCTATTGCTACACCAACACGGCGGGTGGCGGCGTCGCGTGCTCGGGCGCACCGAGTGGCTGGGCGGGCGCGGGCGGTACCTCGTTCGCTTCACCCATCATGGCGGGCATCCAGGCACTGGTGAACGAACACAACAACCTCACCAGCGGCGCGGGCAATCCGAACCCGGTGTACTACTCGCTGGCCAGCACTGAGTACGGCTCGTCGGGTAGCGCTACGTGCAATTCCAGCAACGGCAATACCGTGGGCAGCTCGTGCATTTTCTACGATGTGACCCAGGGCGATATGGACGTGAACTGCACGGGTACGCACAGCTGCTACAAGCCGTCGGGTACGTATGGCGTGTTGTCCACCTCCACCTCCAGCTATGCGCCGGCCTATGGCACGGGCACGGGTTGGGATTTCGCGACGGGTATCGGTACGGTGAACGCTTACAACCTGGTGTACGCATCGGGTTGGTAAGCCCCTTGGCGATGTCGTAAACAAAGACGCCCCCGATGATTCGGGGGCGTCTTTATGGGTGCATGCACTAACGATTTACTTGGAAGCGTGCGGGTTTGCCGTGAACACATCACTGCCGAGCGTACGCAGCTGATCGTCTTTCGCGTAACCCAAATGCGACAGGCCAAACATGTCTTCCAGGCTGCGCAGCAAGCTGTAATGGTTGTATTCCACGTCCGATCGGGTGCCGGGCGCGATGAACGGCGAAAGCATCACGGCGCCGATCTGGCCGCCGCCAGGGCCGATCTTGCCGCCCGGCTGTGGGCCTCCCGGCAACGGTTTTTCATGGCAGCACGAGGTGCCATCGTTGCCTTCGTCGAAGGTGATGATCAACAAACCATCTTGCTTGAACGCAGGTGAATCGACGATGCGTGGCACCCAGGTGCGCAAGAACGCGTTGGCGGAAATGAGGCCGCCTTGCTCGCCGTTTTTGCATGGCGCGTCGTGACCGTCATGACAAAGGTTGGGCGTGATGTAAGTAAGGTTTGCCGTGCTGTCGACGCGGGCAAGGTCGTGGGTGAGGTGGTCCAGATTCACCACATGGCTGCCGCAGTATTGCTTCGAGTCGATGATGGCGTGGAAGTACACGAACGGATCGTGCTTTGCCGCGTATTGATCGTTCGGCGTAGCGTGCTCGGTAACGTCCTGTGTGCCGATGGTCGGATGGGCGCATGTGGCCGATTCGCGCGAAGGGTCCGCGCCCATATCCTCCATGTAGGCTTTCCAGGTGAGGTTGGCGCGCGTGAGCTGGTTGGCGATGGTGAGCACGCTCTTGGGATACACGCAGCCGCTACCCGGCAGTTGCCCGTTCGCATCGGCCTTCTTCGACGTCGGCACGAATTCGTTGAAAGTGACACAGTCGGCCTGTGTGTCGGGGTTGGGCGCCTGTCCGCTGATCATGGCGATGTAGTTGTCCAGGCTGTAGTGCCCGACGCCGTAGTAGTTGGGCAGCAGCGCGCCTTGCTTGGACAGCTCGTGCGCAAGATACGGTGCGGGCGACTGCGCGCCGAACGTCACCGGATACGACTCGTTTTCCAGCATGATGATGAAGACGTGCCGCACCGGGGCGGGCTTCGACGCCGATGCGGCCAGGCACGTCGCCGAAAAACACAACGCGCCGATCAGCGCGAGGAGAACGAAGCGAATGCGCGTCGACATGCGATGCGCATCAAAGTAAGTCGGTCGATAAGACATCCGTGGTTTCCTTCAGCCATTGCGCCTTGCGAATTGCAGCGCGCAGCGGTTATTGCAACGGCTTTGTGCGACAGGATCAAGTCGTGCGGATGTCGTGGCGAGTGAGCCGCCCGCGAACGATGCGGGCAGCCCCTGTATCAGGCGCGCCCGTAGGCGTCGTCGAAGCGGACGATGTCGTCTTCGCCCAGATAGCTGCCGGACTGCACTTCGATCAGCTCCAGCGGCACCTTGCCCGGATTGCGCAAGCGATGAACGCTGCCGAGCGGGATATAGGTACTCTGGTTTTCCGCCAGCAAATACACTTTGTCGTCGCAGGTGACCTCGGCCGTACCCGACACCACGATCCAATGCTCGGCGCGATGGTGATGCTTCTGCAGGCTGAGGCTGGCGCCGGGCTTGACCACGATGCGCTTGACCTGGAAGCGTCCGCCCGCTTCGAGCGAGTCGTAGCTACCCCATGGACGATGTACCACGCGATGGAACGAGTGCTCGGTGCGGCCGGAAGCCTTCAGTTGATCGACCACTTTCTTCACGTCTTGCGCGGCATCGCGATGGGCGACCAACGTGGCGTCCGGCGTACTCACGACGATGAGATCGTCCACGCCGACGGTTGCGATCATGTGGCGATCGTGCGAGCGCAGCAGCGAGTTGCGCGTGTTGACCGTAAGGGTGTCGCCTTCGCGCTGATTGCCGTGCTCGTCGTGCTGGCCCGACAACCACAGCGCGGACCACGAACCGATATCGCTCCACGCGCAGCTCACCGGAATGACGGCGGCGCGCGAGGTTTTTTCCATCACGGCATAGTCGATGGAGTTGTCCGGCACCTTGGCGAAGGCCTGCGGTTCGACACGCACGAAATCCAGATCGCCGCGCCCGGTGGCATAGGCTTCGCGCACGGCCGCAAGCATCTGCGGCGCATGTTGGCCCAGTTCTTCCAGATAACGGGCCGCCTTGAACAGGAACATGCCCGAGTTCCAGTCGTAACCGCCGTCTTTCACGTAGCCCTCGGCGGTAGGCTGGTCTGGCTTTTCCACGAACCGCTCGACGCGGTAGGCATTTCCGCCCAGCGATTCGGCGCGGCGGATATAGCCGAAGCCCGTTTCGGGGCGATCCGGACGAATGCCAAAAGTGACCAGCCAGCCATCGCGCGCGGCCGGAAGGGCCTGCTGCACCGCGGTCGTGAAACTCTTCGTGTCGCCGATCAGGTGATCGGCGGGGAGAACGAGCAGCAAAGCATCCGGGTCGCGCTCCAAGGCCTTCAGCGCGCCCAGGGCGATGGCCGGTGCGGTGTTGCGGGCAACCGGCTCCAGCAGGATGGTGGCGCCTTCAACGCCGGCTTCCAGAAGCTGATCGGCGGCCAAGAAGCGGTGATCCTCGCTGGCCACGATGATCGGCGCCGTGACGTCCGGCAACGTCTGCGTGCGCGCCACGGTCTGCTGGAACAGCGTGCCTTCGCCGGTGAGCGACAGGAATTGTTTGGGCAGGTTTCTGCGCGAGACGGGCCACAGGCGCGTACCGCTACCGCCGCTGAGGATCAGTGGGATCAGCATGATTCAACGAGCCTGCTTGGCGAGTGTGTCGATGACATGGTCCAGGCCTTGCTGCCAATCGGCTAGAGCATAGCCGAAGCGCTGCTGGAAGCCCTGATTGTCGAGCACGGACCAGGCGGGGCGCCTGGCCGGTGTCGGGTAGTCGGCGGTGGTGATCGGCAAAACGTTCGGGATACGCGCGATCAGTCCGCGTGCGTGGGCTTTCTCGAAGATAGCCTGCGCGAAACCGTGCCAGGTGGTATGTCCGCTGGCGACCAGGTGATGCACGCCTTGCAGGTTGGCACGGTGCGTCGCATCGGCGTGCTTCCACGCGCTGAGCGCGGCGAGCGTGGCTTTGACGATGATGTCCGTGCTGGTCGGTGCGCCGTGTTGATCGGCCACGACGCGCAGCTCGTCGCGATCTGCGCCCAGTCGCAACATGGTGCGCAAAAAATTATGGCCGTGCGGCGCATAGACCCAGGCGGTGCGGAACAAAAGGTAGGCCGCGCCACTGTCTTGCAGCGCTTGTTCGCCAGCGAGTTTGCTGCGGCCGTAGGCACCGAGCGGTGCGGTGAGGGCGTCGACCGCATAAGGCGAGGCGGCCTCGCCATCGAAGACGTAGTCGGTGGAATAGTGCACGACCAGGGCGCCGTGTGCGGCAGCCCATCGGGCGATAACGCCTACGGCCTCGCCGTTGACCGTGGTGGCGAGCGGCTCTTCCTGTTCGGCACGGTCCACGGCGGTGTAGGCCGCCGTGTTGATGATCGCGTCGGGGCGAATCTTATCCAGCAAAGCCTGCAACGTGGCGGGTGCGCAGAGATCGGCGATTTCGGCCGATTTCCCGTCAAAACGCGTGCCGTCGCGGCTGGCCGCGGTGAGGCGTCCCAGCGCAGACAGGCCACCTTGTTCGATAAAACTGCGGCCGAGCTGGCCGTTGGCGCCAAGCAACAAGATGTTCATGCGATGAATACGGGCAGTCGTTCCGCGGGAATGTCGGCAAGCAAAGGCGCTTTGAGATCCTTCTCGGACAACTGCGGCGCGCTGACGGGCCAATCGATGCCCAGTGCGGCATCGTCCCAGCGAACGCTCGCATCGGCCTTGGCATCGTAGAGCGCGCTGCATTGATAACTGAATGTGGCGTGCTCGGACACGACGCAGAAACCGTGCGCGAAGCCTTCGGGGATCCAGAAGTGACGATGATTGTCGGCACTCAGCATCACCGCGGCCCATTGGCCGAAGGTGGGCGAACCGCGCCGGATATCGACGGCCACGTCGTAAACCTCTCCTTCCAGCACACTCACGAGTTTGCCTTGCGGGTTGGGCCACTGATAGTGCAGGCCGCGCAGTACGCCTTTGCTGGAACGCGACACATTGCTTTGCACGAATGTGGAGGTGATGCCTGCCGCGACGTATTTCGCCTGGTTGTAGCTTTCGTAGAAAAAACCGCGTGC
Organism: Dyella sp.; assembly: GCA_035508595.1. Classification (GTDB taxonomy): domain Bacteria; phylum Pseudomonadota; class Gammaproteobacteria; order Xanthomonadales; family Rhodanobacteraceae; genus Dyella_B. Next base: position 1,120 of record DATJMR010000059.1, on the reverse strand, counting down.
GTCGCCGAACACCTGCGGTTCGATCACGACTGCGCCGGGCAGAGAGGTTTGAATGACCTTCATGTCACGTGCCCTTGGTCGACGAGGTGCAGCAGGTATTGGCCGTAGCCGGTTTTCGACAGCGGTGCGGCCAGACGCTTCACTTGTTCGGCGTCGATCCAGCCGTGCGAGTAGGCGATTTCTTCAGGACAGCAGACCTTCAATCCCTGACGGTTTTCGATCGTCTCGATGTAATTGCCCGCTTCCATCAGCGATTCGTGCGTGCCGGTATCCAGCCATGCGTAGCCGCGGCCCAGTTGCTCCAGATGCAGCGAGCCATCGTGGAGATATCGGCGGTTGAGATCGGTGATTTCCAGTTCGCCGCGCGGGGAAGGCTTCAGTTCCGCGGCGTAATCGCACACGCGTGCGTCATAGAAATAAAGACCGGTGACCGCGTAGTGAGATTTCGGTTTGGCGGGCTTTTCTTCCAGACCGATCACTCGTCCGGCGGTGTCGAATTCGGCGACACCGTAGCGCTCCGGATCGCGCACCCAATAGCCAAATACCGTGGCGCCGTCTTGCCGTGCGTCCGCGCGTTTGAGTCGCTCGGTGAAACCGACGCCGTAGAAAATGTTGTCGCCAAGCACCAGGCAGCTGGGGTTGTTGCCGATAAAGTCGCGGCCAATGAGGAACGCCTGCGCCAATCCATCCGGCGACGGCTGCACCGCATAACGAATATCCAGGCCCCATTGCGAACCGTCGCCGAGCAAGCGCTGGAACAGTGCCTGTTCGTGCGGCGTGTTGATGATGAGAATTTCCCGAATACCCGCCAGCATCAACGTGGCCAGCGGATAGAAGATCATCGGCTTGTCGTAAATCGGCAGGAGCTGCTTGCTGACGGCCTGAGTGATCGGATAAAGACGCGTGCCGGAACCTCCGGCCAGGATGATCCCTTTGCGTGCGCTCATACGCCCAGACGCTCCATGCGGTAGCTGCCGTCGAGTACGCGCTTGGTCCACGGCTGGTTGGCGAGATACCAATCGACCGTTTCCTCGATGCCGCTTTCGAAGCTGTGCGACGGCTGCCACCCAAGCTCGCGCTGCAGCTTGCCTGCATCGATGGCGTAGCGGCGGTCGTGCCC
>DATJMR010000058.1:0-24282 GCA_035508595.1 Dyella sp. | reverse complement strand
GTACGATCGTGACGGCCTCGGCCACCGATTCCAGAAAGTCGTCGACGGAGTGCGACACCGCATGCGGCATGCTGGTCACTTCCGACAGCTTCAAGCCCGCCGGCAAGCGCTTCTGCAAGACGCTCATCTTCTCGTCCAGCGCGCTGCCCAGATGGACCACGTCGCCGCCGGGTTGCATGGTGACGCCGATGCCCAGCACCTGCTTGCCCATGAAGCGCATGGTCTGACTGGGCGGATCGTCGTAACCGCGACGGATCGTGGCCATATCGCCAAGACGAAAGCTCTTGCCGTTGATATGCAGCAGCGTGTCCGCCAACGCATCGACGTCGTCGAACTGGCCGCTGGGGTGCACGTAGACGCGATCGTCGCCCGTCGTCAGCACACCGGTGGAGGCAATCGCATTCTGTTCGTTGATCGCCTGCCCGATCTGCTGCGGACTGATGCCGAGCTTGGCCAGTTTCGCGTTCGACACATCGATATAGATGTGCTGGTTTTGATCGCCGAAATAGTCGACCTTGCCGACGCCCGGCACACGCAACAGTTCCACGCGCAACTGATCGGCATAGTCGTGCAGTTGTGCCGGCGTGTAGCCGTCGCCTTCCAACGCGTACATGTTGGTGTAGACGTCGCCGAATTCGTCGTTGAAGAACGGACCTTGCACGCCTTGCGGCAATTGCGCGGCGATATCGCCGACTTTTTTGCGCACCTGATACCAGGTTTCCGGCACCACCGCGGCGGGTGCGGAATCCTTGATATTGAAGAAGATCAACGATTCGCCCGGGCGCGAATAGCTGCGCAGAAAATCGATGTTCGGCGTTTCCTGCAGCTTGCGCGCGATGCGATCGGTAACTTCTTCCTGCACTTGTTTGGCGGTGGCGCCGGGCCAATACGTTTGAATCACCATTACCTTGAAGGTGAACGGCGGGTCTTCCGATTGCGACAGGTTTTTGTACGACAGCAGACCGAACAACGCGATCAAGGCCATCAAAAAGAAAACCAGCGACTGATGACGCAGCGTCCACGCGGAGAGATTGAAGCGTTCCTCGTGGTTCATCGCGGCGCATCCTCAGGATGCGGCGGCGCGATCGACGCAACCTTTTCGCCTGCCGATACGGTATGCACGCCCTGCATCACCACGCGCTCGCCAGCCTTCAAACCGCCGCTGATCCACACATCGCGTTCGCCATAGCGGATGACTGTGACGGGGCGCAGTTCCAGCGTGGAATCGACGGGACGCACCACCCACACGGCGGGGCGCTCATCCTGGTGGAACAGCGCCGTTGCCGGAATTGTCACGGCGGTGGCGGACGATGCGCCGCCTTGCAAGGCGACGTCCGCGGTCATGCCCAATTGCAGGGCGGCGCCGGGATGATCGACGCTCAGCTTGACCAGGTACGTACGCGATTGCGCATCCGCCGCCGGCGCGATTTCGCGCACATGCGCGGAGAGGGTGCGCCCTGGCAAGGCAGGCAACGTCACCGTTGCGGGTTGTCCGATCGCGATGCCGTCGACACGGCTCTCCGGTACGTCGAGATAGATCTCGCGCTCGCCGGACCACGCAAAACCGAATACGGACTGCCCTGCGGCGAGCACCTGCCCCACGTCGGCTTGCCGGCTGGTAATGACGCCATCGTGATCGGCAACCAACGTCGTGTAATGCGCTTGATTCTGCGCCAGCTCGTACTGCTGCCTGGCCTGATCGCGGCCAGCGAGTGCGGATGCATAGGCATCCTGCGTTTGCTGCAGTTGAAGCTGGCTGATGAGGTTTTGTTTGAACTGCGCTTCGTCGCGGTCGCGCTGCTGGGTCGAAAAGAGCAGGCGATGCTCGGCTGCATCCAGCGCCGCCTTGGCCGCGGCCAATTGCTTGTTGGTATCGGCAGGATCGAGCTGCGCCAGCGCCTGGCCCTGCTTCACGGCCTGACCCGGATCCACATAACGGGCCGACAGCTGGCCACCGATACGGAACGAGAGCGGCATTTCGTAGCGGGCGTGCACGTCGCCGGGGAAACGGCCGACCTGCGCGCCGTCGACGGCCTTCGCAGGTAGCGCGATCACGGGAACCGCCACCTCGGTTTCCGCCGGCTTCTTGCCGCATCCGGCAAGCAAAATCAAGGATATAGCCAGAATCAAAGGCGGCCTGACGTCACGCCGCATCAGCCCGTGCGGCTTGGGGAAAGGTAAATCACTCACAGACCGCTCCTGGGGAAGAGAAGGGGGAAGCACTATAAATACGACGATGAACTCTAATTCAGTACTGTATTTGAATGCAATATGGAATCCGAATACATGTGCCATTCGGCGTGGTACCATGGCGCATGTCACGCAAACGATTGACCCGGGAAGAAAGCCGCGAACAAACCCGCCTGCGCCTACTGGACGCGGCAGCGGTCGTCATCGCCAAAAAGGGGTTGTCCGCCACCAGCGTGGAAGACGTCGCCGGCCACGCCGGCTACACGCGCGGCGCGTTCTATTCGAACTTCAAAAGCAAGACCGATCTGTTCATCGAACTGCTCAAGCGCGATCACTCCGATATCCAGCAAGACATGCAGCAGTTGCTGGACGCCGATTTGTCCACCGAAGATCTGCAGAAGCAGCTCGCGCAGTTCTACAGCCAGTGCTATCGCGATCACACCAGCTATGTGCTGTGGGCCGAAGCGCGCTTGCATTCCGTGCGCGATGCCAAATTCCGCCAGCGGCTGAACACGCTGTGCCTGGAAAAGCGCGACATGATCGCTTACTACATCACGCAATTCTGTCGCCGCATGGACAAGCCCGTGCCGGGACCTGCCACCGATCTTGCGTTAGCGATGATGGCGCTGATCGACGGCATGCTGTATTTCAATATGAGCATGCCTAGCGAGATGCCCGATGCATCCACGGCATCGGTGCTGAGTACGATTTTCACCGCGACGTTTTTCGGCTCGCAGGACTGATTCCACCTTTACGGCTTACGATTGCGCCGCAGGCGATATTCGTCGTAACCCACGTAAATACTGGCGCCCAGCACCATCAAGGCAAGCAGATACCAGGTGATCAGGTAGCTGAGATGGTTGTTGGGAAACTGGATCACCGTTTTGCCGCCTTCGGGCCATTGCGGCCGATCGCCAACGCTCGGTGAGGCATCGGCATCTACAAAATACGGCGCGACATCGGTAAGGCCGCGCGCGGCGGCAATCGCCGGCACGTCGCGCGTGTACCAGGTGTTGTGCGCAGGATCGTTGCGGCGCAGAAAGGCCGAGGGCTCGGAGATACGCAGCAATCCAGTCACTGCCGTTTCGCCCGTGGGTCCGGGCGCGCAATGCGCGTCGCGTCCGCACCAATCCTCCGGCGCAAAACCGCGATTGATCAGCACGATGGAGCCATCCGCCATGCGCAGCGGCGTGATCACCCAAAACCCGCTGCCCTCATCCGACGCCGTCCACACCAGGGTTTGCTTGTCGTGGAGAAATTCGCCGCGGAGGTGCACATGCAAGTATTCGTCTTTGTCGGCGTTGACGCCGGGCCACTGATCGCGTGCTGGCGGGGCGATCGGCGGCGCGTGCACGCGCTGATCGACGTGGACGATCAGATCGCGCTTCCACGCAAGCCTGCGTACTTGCCAATTGCCCAGGGCAACGAAACCCGCGAAAAGAGCTATCGCAAAGACGACAAGCAAAGACAAGGCAACGGGGCCGCGCGGCGCGCGCGGAACATCGTAAGGAGTGGTGTCTTGAGGAGGCATGCGTGAATGATCGCACGAGTCGGGCGACGCATCGCGTTGCAAAATGTCTCAGCCTGATGCCCGTCATTCCGGCGAAGGCCGAAACGACGACACGGAAACGGTTGCAGACCTCGCCAGGAGGCCTCAAGCGTCACGGCAAATTCTGCACGTTCTTCATCATCGACGGCATCATGTTCTGGTTGAGGTGATACATCACCCAGATCGAACCGCTCAGCGTGATCACCACCAGCACGATGGTGAAGATCAACGCCAACATGTTCCAGCCACCTTCGGACTTCGCATTCAAGTGCAGGAAATACACCATGTGCACCACGATCTGCACAGCGGCCAGCAGCAGGATGAAGGCATCGGCAGGGCCGGTTTTCGAAAACGCACCCGACATCACCAGCCAGAACGGAAGAATGGTGAGAAACGCCGCCGCCGTAAAACCGGTGAGATACCCTTTGAGCGTGACGTGGATGGCGTCGACGCCGTCGTGTGCGCCTTCGTGATGACCGTCGTCATGATCGTGTGGCGTGGCGTGTTCGCTCATGACAACACTCCCATCAGGTAAACAAAGCTGAACACGCCCACCCATACCACGTCCAGGAAATGCCAGAACATCGACAGGCACATCAGCCTGCGCTTGTTGGCGTGAGTCAGGCCTTTTTTCCCCACCTGCACCAGCAGCACGATCATCCAGATCAGACCGCAGGTGACGTGCAAGCCGTGCGTGCCGACCAGGGTAAAGAACGAGGAAAGAAACGCGCTGCGCTGCGGCCCCGCGCCGATCGACACCAGATGCGCGAACTCTGTCAGTTCCAGCGTGATGAACCCGGCACCGAGCAGCCATGTGACGATCAGCCACGCCATCATCGGCCCTCGGCGATTCACCTGCATTTCCAGCACGGCAAAGCCGTAGGTGATCGACGAAAGCAGCAGCAGCGTGGTGTTCACTGCCACGATCGGCAATTCCAGTACTTCCTTGGCGGAAGGCCCGCCGGCGTATTCGCGCCCCAGCACGCCATAGGTGGCGAACAGGCACGCGAAGACGAGGCAGTCGCTCATCAGGTATAACCAGAAACCCAGCAGCGTGCCGTTTTCCGGATGACGATCGTCGATCACATGGAACGTGAGCGCCTCTTGTGCGCCGTCGCCGCTTGCAGTCATGGTCATGTCGGACATGGCGATCAAGCTCCAACGCGAGCCGCTTCGACGCGGCTCACCTCATCGGCGGTGATGTAATAATCGCGGTTGTAGTTGAAGGTGTGGTGGATTCCCACCGCGAGCACCGCCACGAACGACACGGCCGCCAGCAGCCACATGTACCAGACCATGGCGAAGCCGAAGATGAAACTCAGCACGGCCAGATACACGCCCGTACCGGTGTTCTTTGGCATGTGGATGGGCAGAAAACCTTGCACCGGCCGACGCCAATGGTGCTGCTTCATCTGCCACCACGTATCCACGTCATGCACTACGGGCGTGAAAGCGAAGTTGTATGGCGGCGGCGGCGAGGAGGTTGACCACTCCAGCGTGCGTCCATGCCAGATGTCGCCGCTGCCGTCGCGCAATTGATCGCGGCGCATGATGCTCACGGCAATCTGCACGATCATGGCGGCGATGCCAATCAGAATCAGCACCGCACCGAACGCAGCTATTTCGAACCAGATCTGCAACGACGGATCGTCGAAATGGCGCAGGCGACGCGTCACGCCCATCAATCCCAGCAGATAAAGCGGCATGAAGGCAAAGTAGAAGCCCACCACCCAAAACCAGAATGAGACTTTGCCCCAGAACGCATCGAGCCGGAAACCGAACGCTTTGGGAAACCAGTAGTTGACTCCGGCGAACATGCCGAACAACACGCCGCCGATGATCACGTTGTGAAAGTGCGCGATCAGGAACAGGCTGTTGTGTAAAGCGAAATCCGCCGGCGGCACCGCCAGCAAGACGCCGGTCATGCCGCCGATGGCGAAGGTAACGATAAACGCCACCACCCACAGCATCGGCACATCGAACACGATGCGCCCGCGGTACATGGTGAACATCCAGTTGAAGATCTTCGCCCCGGTTGGAATGGAGATGATCATCGTGGTGATGCCGAAGAACGAGTTGACGCTCGCACCCGATCCCATGGTGAAGAAATGGTGCAGCCATACCAGATACGAAAGCACCGTAATCACCACCGTGGCATACACCATCGACGCATAGCCGAACAATCGCTTGCGCGAGAACGTGGAGGTGACTTCGGAAAACACACCGAACGCCGGCAGCACCAGGATGTACACCTCCGGGTGTCCCCACACCCAGATCAGGTTGACGTACATCATGTAGTTGCCGCCCAGATCGTTGGTGAAGAAATGGGTGCCTGCATAACGATCCAGCGTCAACAGCGCCAGCGTAGCGGTGAGTACCGGAAACGCCGCCACGATCAGCACATTGGCGCACAGCGCCGTCCAGGTGAAGATCGGCATCTTCATCATGGTCATGCCGGGCGCACGCATCTTGACGATGGTGGCAATCATGTTGATGCCTGAGAGGGTGGTGCCGACGCCTGCTATCTGCAGCCCCCATATCCAGTAGTCCACGCCGCTGTCGGGGCTGGTCGCGATCTCCGAAAGCGGCGGATAGGCCAGCCATCCGGTGCGCGCGAAGGAACCGATAAACAGCGACGCCATCACCAGAATGGCGCCGGCCACGGTCATCCAGTAGCTGAAATTGTTGAGGAAAGGAAACGCCACGTCGCGCGAGCCGATCTGCAGCGGCATGACGAAGTTGATCAAGCCGGTGATGAAGGGCATGGCGACGAAGAAGATCATGATCGTGCCGTGCGCGGTAAAGATCTGGTCGTAATGTTCCGCCGGCAAATAGCCTTCGTGCGGGCCGAACGCCACCGCTTGTTGCGCACGCATCATCAAGGCATCGGCGAAACCGCGCAGCAGCATCACCAGGGCCAGCACGATGTACATGATGCCGATCTTCTTGTGATCCACGCTGGTGAACCACTCGTGCCACAGATAACCCCACTTGCGGTAATACGTGATCAGGCCCAGCACCGCTGCGGCGCCGATCGCCACGCCGATAAAGGTCACGATCAGGATGGGCTCGTGATAGGGAATCGCGTCCAGCGTCAGACGCCCAAAAAGCAGCTTGGTGAGATCGGGATGTTGAAAAGTCATCGCGGCACCGGCGCTTGAATTCACTGTGGATGAGCCATCGGCATGGCCGCATGGCTTTCGGACGTCGAAGACGCTTCGCCGCCTCCGTCGGATTCCGGCACGCGAAGCATGTTCATGCAATGGGGGCCGGGTTGGACGCAGCGGTTGAGAATGGAGCGATAAAGTCCAGGCGCCACGCTGCCGTAATAACGCACCGGCTCCTGTTGACTGGGCGCTTCCAGCTTGGCGTACGTATCCTGATCGAGCGTGCCAACGCCCTGGGTTTTGGCCTTGGCCACCCACTTGGCGAAATCATCCTCGCTCATGCCGTGGAAGGTGAAGTTCATGTACGAGAACCCGGCCCCGCTGTAGTTGGCGGAAAAACCCCAGTAATCGCCGGGTTTGTTGATCACGGCCTGCAGCGTCGTTTGCATGCCCGGCATCGCGTAGATCTGGCCGGCCAACGCAGGGATGAAGAAAGAATTCATCACGGTCGACGCGGTGAGATTGAAATGAATCGGCCGATCCACGGGCGCCGCCAATTCGTTCACCACCGCGACATTTTGCTCGGGGTAAATGAACAACCACTTCCAGTCGAGCGCGACGACATCCACTTCCAGCGGTTTGACATCGGCAGGTACCGCTTGCCCGTTCGACAAACGATCGAGCGGACGGTAAGGATCGAGTTTGTGCGTACTCACCCAGGTCACCGCACCCAGCGCGATGATAATCAGCAGCGGCGCCGACCAGATCATCAGCTCCACGATGGTGGAGTGATCCCATTCCGGATCGTAGGCCGCTTTCTCGTTCGACGCGCGGTAGCGCCATGCGAAAACCAGCGTGGCCACGATAACGGGCACCACGATGATCAGCATCAGAACCAACGCGATGATGATGAGATCGCGCTGCTGTCGCGCGACGTCGCCGGACGGCGACATCAGCACCGTATGGCAGCCCGTCAGCGCCAGGGCAAGGGCTAGCAGTAGCAGTCCGCGGAGAGCCTTCATGGACATAACCGACGACGCAACCGAAAGGGAAGAGGTACTACTGTGTCCACAAGGTACGCCGATCGGCGGGCGATGCGCAAATGGTTCGGCCGCGATTGGGCACTCGATGCGACATTTCGCCTGTTGGCCATCTAGTTGTCATGTCTGTGTAGAGAGCCGCACGCGGCCTGTTCTCTTTGGGGTGTATGGCAAGGACAAGACGGGCCATGATGAAGATCGATCCGCAGCCGCGACATGAAATGCTTGTGTTCGTAACGTCTCCTTAAAGTCTGGCGCGCACCCAAGCCCCTCTTCCGGGTACGGACGGCGGGTCGATATGACGCACGCCCTAGCCTTCGCGGCGCGACGGTGCCATGCTGTAGGCGCCGCACCCTTATCCGAGTAACGACGATGTCCAGTACGTTTCAGGATCAGCGCGAACCCGCCGGCTTTTCCCCGGAAGACCTTGGGCGCATTCATGCCCATGCCAAACTCGCCCCCGGCGAAATCGCCGTCGGCGTGATCGTTGGACGAACGTCGGAGTACTTCGACTTTTTCGTGTTCGGCATCGCCTGCGTGCTGGTGTTTCCGTCGGTGTTCTTCCCGTTCGAAAGCCGCCTTGACGGCATGCTGCTGTCGTTTGCGATTTTCTCGCTGGCGTTCATCGCGCGCCCCATCGGCACCACGCTGTTCATGGCGTTCCAGCGGCGCTGGAGCCGCGGCACCAAACTCACCATCGCCCTGTTTCTGTTGGGTAGCGCCACGGCGGGCATGGCGTTTCTGCCCGCCTACAGCGTGATCGGCGGTTGGGCGATCGGTTTGTTGACGTTCTTCCGTTTTCTGCAGGGTCTCGCATTGGGCGGTTCGTGGGATGGTCTTCCCTCGCTGCTTGCGCTCAACACGCCGCCGCAACGCCGCGGCTGGTACGCGATGTTGGGGCAGCTCAGCGCGCCCATCGGTTTCATCATCGCGGCCGGTTTGTTCCTGTTCTTGCACACGCAACTGGCGAACGACGACTTCCTCGAATGGGGTTGGCGTTATCCGTTCTATGTGGCCTTCACCATCAACGTGGTGGCGTTGTTCGCGCGCTTGCGCCTGGTCGTCACCGAGGAATACACGCGTGCGATGGAAGAGCGCGAACTGGCGCCCATCGGCATTTTCAACATGCTGAGGCTGCAGGGTTACAACATTTTCGTCGGCGCATTCGCGGCGCTGGCGAGCTATGCGCTGTTCCATCTGGTGTCGATCTTCCCGCTGTCTTGGATCACGCTCGGCACCACGCAGTCGGCCGACTCGGTGTTGACGATACAGATCATCGGCGCGTTGGTCGGCATTCTCGGTATCGTTGCATCCGGCCTCATCGCCGACCGGATCGGGCGACGCACCATGCTGGGTACCGCCGCCGCACTCATCGGCGTGTTCGCACTTTTCACGCCCTGGTTGTTGGGTGGCAGTGAGGCGGCACAGGATGCCTTCATCATCATCGGTTTCGGGCTTCTTGGGCTGTCATACGGACAAGCGGCCGGCAGCGTGACGTCGAATTTCGATATACGCCTGCGCTACACCGGCGCCGCTTTGACGTCCGATTTCGCGTGGCTGATCGGCGCAGCGTTCGCGCCGCTGGTCGCGCTGGGCTTGTCGTCGCGATTCGGATTGGTTGCGGTGAGTTTGTATTTGCTGTCCGGCGTGGCATGCACGCTGATTGCGTTGCGCATCAATAAAGCGCTGGCAGAACGCGAATAACGTTTTCCCGCGGCAGATCGTTTCAGGTCGCCCGCCCGCCGCACCGCTGCCATCGGCCGCTTTGAAACCAGGCGATGCACCCCCACCTATCGCGCTCCACTCGCCTGAGTGGAGCTAGGTGCGCTTGCTGATCGATAGGTTTGATAAATCAGTTTCATCCCAACAATCAATTGGCTCTTTCGATAGCGCCCCCGTAATCTTGGTCCCTGCCCCATCACTCAACCAACGGAAGATACAGATGTCGTTGATCAACACCGCAGTCAAACCGTTCAAGGCCACCGCGTACAAAGATGGCCAGTTCATCGACGTAACCGACGCTTCGCTGAAGGGCAAGTGGTCTGTAGTCGTGTTCTATCCGGCCGACTTCACCTTCGTTTGTCCCACCGAGCTGGAAGACCTGGCCGATCATTACGCCCAATTCCAGAAGCTAGGCGTGGAAATCTACGGTGTGTCCACCGATACCCATTTCGCGCACAAGGCATGGCACGACACCTCCGACGCCATCAAGAAGGTGAAGTACCCGCTGGTGGGCGATCCGACCGGCACGCTGACCCGCAACTTCGAGGTGATGATCGAAGAAGAAGGCCTCGCACTGCGTGGCACCTTCGTGATCAATCCGGAAGGCCAGATCAAGCTGTGCGAAATCCATGACAACGGCATTGGCCGCGACGCGTCCGAGCTGCTGCGCAAAGTGAAGGCCGCGCAATACGTGGCCGCCCATCCGGGCGAAGTGTGCCCGGCGAAGTGGAAAGAAGGCGCCGCCACGTTGAAGCCGTCGCTGGATCTGGTCGGCAAGATCTAAACGTTCCAAAGCTTGCGGCTCCCGCGACGGGAGCCGCCGCGGACCCGACCGCCCCTCCCCGGGTCCGCACCTTTACCTTAAAGCAGACGCCTTCCCATCCATGTTTCACCGGGTGACGGCGGCGTCTACGCCAAACAAGCATCGACGGAGACGCACCATGCTGGACAACGATCTCAAAACGCAATTGCAGGCCTATCTCGAACGGGTGGTTCATCCGATCGAGCTGGTCGCCTCGGTCGATGACAGTACCGCCTCGCACGAGCTGCTTGGCTTGCTGCGCGATATCCAGTCGCTTTCGCCGAAGGTCTCGCTGCGCACCAACGGTCACGAATCGCGTAAGCCCTCCTTCGCGATCAACCGTATCGGCACCGACGTCGGCGTGCGCTTTGCCGGCATCCCGCTGGGTCACGAGTTCACGTCGCTGGTGCTGGCATTGCTGCAAGTGGGCGGCCATCCGCCGAAAGTGGAAGCAGAAGTGATTGAGCAAGTGCGCAAGCTCGAAGGCGAGTACGTGTTCGAAACCTTTATGTCGCTCAGCTGCCACAGCTGCCCGGACACGGTGCAGGCGTTGAACCTGATGAGCGTGCTCAATCCGAACATCAAGCACGTCGCCATCGACGGCGCGCTGTTTCAGGACGAAGTGAACGAACGCCAGGTGATGGCCGTGCCCACCGTGTTCCTCAACGGCCAGCCGTTCGATCAAGGTCGCATGTCGATCGAACAGATCGCCGCGCGCCTGGATAGCGGCGCCGCACAGCGCGATGCCGAAAAACTGAATGCGAAGGCCCCGTTCGAGGTGCTTGTCGTGGGCGGCGGTCCCGCAGGTGCTGCAGCGGCGATTTACGCCGCACGCAAAGGAATTCGCACGGGTGTCGCGGCCGAGCGTTTCGGCGGCCAGGTACTCGACACCATGGCGATCGAAAACTTCATCTCGGTCGCCTACACCGAAGGTCCGAAGCTCGCGGCGTCGCTGGAACAGCACGTGCGCGAATACGACGTGGACGTGATGAACCTGCAGCGCGCCGAACAACTCATCCCAGCCAACAAAGCCGGTGGCTTGATCGAGGTGCGGCTCGCCAGCGGCGCATCGCTGAAAGCCAAGACCGTGGTGCTCTCCACCGGCGCGCGCTGGCGCAACATGAACGTGCCGGGCGAGCAGGAATATCGCAATAAAGGCGTCACCTATTGCCCGCATTGCGACGGCCCCCTGTTCAAAGGCAAACGCGTAGCGGTGATCGGCGGCGGCAACTCCGGCGTGGAAGCGGCGATCGACCTGGCCGGCATCGTCGATCACGTCACGCTGCTGGAATTCGACAGCAAGCTGCGCGCGGACGAAGTGCTGCAACGCAAGCTGCGCAGCCTGCCCAACGTGAAAGTGATCGTCAGTGCGCAAACGAGCGAAGTGCTGGGCGACGGCAACAAAGTGACCGCACTGGCCTACACCGATCGCAGCAACGGGCAGAGCCGGCAAGTCGCGCTTGAAGGCGTGTTCGTGCAAATCGGTCTGCTGCCCAATACCGAATGGCTCAAAGGCACCCTAGCATTGTCGCCGCGTGGCGAGATCCAAGTCGATGCCCGCGGCGAAACCTCGGTGCCCGGCGTTTTTGCCGCGGGCGATGTCACGACCACACCATACAAGCAGATTGTGATCGCGATGGGAGACGGCGCCAAAGCCTCGCTGAGTGCGTTCGATTACCTGATTCGCCTGCCCGTAGAGGTGGCGACCGAAGAAACCGAAGAAGTGGCCGCCTGAGCCATCCAAAGCTTCCCCTGCATAAAGCTTGGTGAATCGCGCTAGTGAATCGTGCCCTCCCTGGTACGCAAGGGAGGGCGCAACATCTCCTATCATGGAACGATGACATCGAACATGCGTACCATCGTCATCATGGGTGTCGCCGGCTGCGGCAAATCCACCATCGCCGACGCTATCAGCAAACGTATAAGCGCCTGCTTCATCGAAGGCGATGAGTTTCATCCACCGGAAAACGTGCGCAAGATGAGCACCGGCATTCCGTTGACCGATGCCGACCGGCAAGGCTGGCTGCAAGGACTGGCGCTGGAAATCACCGATCGCGCACGCGCATCGGAGCGCGTGATCGTCGCCTGCTCCGCGCTCAAGCGAAGTTATCGCGATACGTTGCGTCAGGCCTCGCCCGATTTGGGCTTCGTCTTTCTGGAACTCACGCCCGAGCAGGCCATGGACCGTGTCTCGCAACGCTCCAACCATTTCATGCCCGCGTCTTTGGTGGAAAGCCAGTTCCGCGATCTCGAACCGCCGCGCGACGAACCGCTTGTGCTGTCGATATCGGCCATCGAGTCGATCAAAACCATCGCCGACAAAGCCATTTCGTGGTGGTCGACGATCAACGCCTGATTTTCGGGCCAAGCGGTCCGCGACAGCCACGCGGCTGGTGTGATCAACTACGGCCGCCCGCATTCCATCCGAAGAGGACCGCCATGAAAAAGTTGATCGCCATCACCGCTGCGTTATGGCTTGTCGCACCAGCCTTCGCCCATGCACAGGACGTGATCCGCTACAAGCTCCCCAACCACAGCACCTTTCCGATCTCCGCTGCCGTAGAAGTCCCGGCGGGCAAATCCGTCGTGTATCTCAGTGGCATGGTGGCACCTGTCGTCGATCCCAAAGCGCCGAAAGATTCGGTAGCCGCCTACGGCGACACGAAGACGCAAACGATCGGCGCACTTACGGCGATCCAGAAGCAGCTTCAGAGCATGCACTTGGACATGGGCGATATCGTCAAGATGCACGTGTTTCTGGTCGGCGATGAAAGCCATGGTGGCCACATGGATTTCGCCGGTTTCATGACCGGTTACACACAATTTTTCGGCACCAAAGATCAACCCAACCTGCCCGCGCGCTCGGCTGTCCAGGTGGCTGCGCTCGCCAATCCCGGATTCCGCGTAGAGATCGAAGTCACCGCGGTACGCCCCTAAGCACAGCGCGTGCTGACTCAGGCGTCACTCTTTTGAGTGACCTGGGTCAGGCCGCTTGTCCATGCGCCGACGGTGTTGCGGGGGCTAAGCTATGGGATAGGGGCAGCTTCCGGCGATCAGTGCAACGTACCCAACTTTTCGATCAAAGCCTGCGTAAGCGGTTTCAGGTAATAGTTATTCGCAGGGATGATTTGCGGCGTAACGCCGTGCGCGCTCAATGCACGAGCCACCAGCGGACCGATGGCCGCCACCACGGTTCGCTTCAATGCCTCTTCGAACATTGCCAATTGCTGTGAGGACTCGGCCAGACGAAACAAGCGTTCGACCTGCTGCAGGCTCGTGAAGGCAATCGCGTCGATATGCTTTTGACGCATCGCCTCGACCAACGCAAACACCTCCGCATCGGCCGCGGCGTCGGCATAGACGTAAGGCGCAACCGGCAATGCCCGTGCTTCGGCATCGACAAGATACGTCATCAAGGGCGTGTTGGGTTCGCCACCGTAAAGCTGCACGCCGACGCGTCGCCCTTTCAGATCGAGTGTCTGCAATAGCGCGATGATGCCTGCTGTGGTCGCGGGATCGGCCACCCGTGCAGGCTTCAGCCCGAGCTCGCGTAACACGCGGCCCGGCTTGGGGCCGCGCGCGATGATGCGCACGGCGGCAAGCCGCGCGACAAACAGCTCGCGCAATGGGGGTACGCGATGATCGATAAGACTGAGCAAACGACGCAATCCTTCGCCGGTGAACAAAATCAGATCGTCGCAGCCGCCGGAGCAAAACATGCGAAGCCAATCCACTATCGGACCCGGATCCGGCGCATCGCGGATATCGACCAGCGGACAACGCACGACCGAGGCGCCACGACGCTCCAGCAGCGCCGCAAACAAATCCAGTTCGCGCGATTCCGGAATGGCAATGCAGCGGCCTTGCAAAGGTCGGCCTGATTCGACCGATTCATTCATGCACCGGCCTCCATGGGAATGAGGGCGATATCGCTAGCCGTTGTGCCGGAAAAAGACGATTCGCCAAACCAATGATGATCGTACGCCATCGCCGCCACGTCCCCGATGACCAGCAACGCCGGAGGACGGACGTCGTGCAGCTTTGCACGTGCGGGAAGTTCATGGAGTACGCCGGTCACCACGCGTTGCTCCGGCAGCGTGCCGTTTTCGATGATGGCAAAGGGTGTGTCGTGGCGGCGGCCGTGCTCCAGCAATCGCTGCGTGAAGGCATCCAGAGTAGCCACGCCCATATAGACGGCCAAAGTCTGATGATTCTGAGCCAGGGCAGGCCAATCCATGGCGTCTAGCGACTCTTTGCCATGGCCGGTGAGCAAGTGCACGGATTGGGCGTGATCGCGATGCGTCAGCGGAATTCCCGCATAGGCGGCGCACGCCACGGCGGCGGTGACGCCTGGCACAACGTCGCAAGCAATACCGTGCCGGCGCAAAAATTCCATTTCCTCGCCGCCTCGGCCGAACACGAAAGGGTCACCGCCTTTGAGCCGCACGACGCGACGGCCCGCTTGCGCATGCTCGAGCAGAAGCTGATGAATCAGCTCCTGCTGCGTATGGCGTCCGCCGCAACGCTTGCCAACGTCGATGCGCTCCGCATCGCGGCGCCCCAGCGACAGAATGGCATCGCTCACGAGCTGATCGTGGAGAATCACATCGGCTTGGTTCAGCGCACGCAACCCGCGCAGCGTGAGCAATCCGGGATCGCCGGGGCCGGCTCCTACTAACAGCACGGAACCTGTTGCCCGTACGGTTTTCCTCGCATCCAAAGCGTCCAGCAAAACACGCTCGGCTTCCTCGGGCCGCGCATTGCGCAACAATGCCATGACCGGCCCATCGTGCAACCAATCATAGAACGTCCGGCGCGCGGCCATATCCGGCCAGCATTGGGTGATCCGTGCGCGGTAACGTTGGGCGAGCGCCGTGAGCGAGCCCAACGCAGGGTCGAGCTCGGATTCGAGCGTTTCACGCACCCGCCGTGCCACCATGGGCGCTGCGCCGCCGCTGGAGATAGCGACCGTCAACGGTGAACGATCCACCACTGCGGGCACCTGGAAGCGTGACAGCGCCGGATCATCCACCACATTCGCCAGGATGCGCCGCTCGTGCGCGCGCGCCGCGACATGAGCGTTGAGTTCGCGGTCATCCGTGGCGGCAATAACCAGCCATACGTCATCGAGCCAGCGCGCGTCAAAAGACTCTTGCATGGATTGGACGCGACCCTGGTTTGCCCAATCCGCAAGCGCGGCAGTGAATTGCAAGGCTCCTACCTTCACCTTCGCACCGGCCGTAAGCAGCGCCGCGACCTTGCGCTCCGCAACGGAGCCGCCTCCCACCACCAGAACGGGAAGATTGGTCAAATCCGCAAAGAGTGGATAGAGACTCATGGTGTTTTCCTGCTACGCAAATTTGTTGAGTCGGGCAGCCTTGTACCGCAATCGCGTTCAAGCGTTGATTTCTGCGCGAACCTCCGCGATCAACTGCCGCAACTCCGGCACGCACGAGCCGCAATTGCCGCCCGCGCGCAAACGCGAGGTAATTTGTGCGGGCGTTTCCAACCCGTGCTCGCGGATGGCTTCGCAAATCGCGTTGCGCCCCACGCCGAAACAAGAGCACACCATCGGCCCGGTTGCAGGCCCTGCGTCGCCAGACTCGCCGATCAGCAAGGCGATTCGATCTGACTCGTCCAGACGTTCGTGCACAAACAAACCCGCCAACCAATGCCGCGCCGGCAAATCGGGGCGCGAAGACAGAAACACGCATGACTCCACCCGATCATCAACCAGATGCGCGGCGCGATAGATGCCCGTGCTGCGGTCTTCGTATTCCAACCAATCCGCCTCGGGGTCCGTGACACCAAGCCATGCACGCGCCCATGCACGGCATTCGGAAGGCCGTTCGCGATGGGCGATTTCGTAACGTCGAAAACGATCGCCTTGAATGGATGTCCAATAACTCAATCCATCCGGTATCAGCTTGCGGCGAGTGAGTGCAAAACCATACCACCGTACCGGAAACGGCTCGATCTGCACCGGCGTGTGCTTGAACTCGGGCTCGCCGGAAATCGGATCGACCACCGGATTCACTACGCTTCCCACCCGCGCGTCGGAAGCAAATTGATCGCTCCAGTGAATCGGCACGAACACATTGCCCGCAAGAATGCCGCCACCGTGCTTCACCCGTGCCACCATCGTGCCCCACCGCGATTGCACGCGCGCCAGTTCGCCCTCGCGCACACCACAACGCAAAGCGTCATGCGGATGCATGTCGACGAAGGGTTCGGGGACATGGCCGGTCAATCGCGGTGCTTTGCCGGTGCGCGTCATGGTATGCCACTGGTCGCGCACGCGACCGGTATTGAGGATGAAGGGGTATTGGCTATCGGCGAGGTGTGCCGGCGCACGCGCCCTGATGGCGACGAAGCGCGCGCGACCATTCGGGTGTGCGTAACGGTTATCGGAAAACAGCCGTGCCGTGCCTTCGCCGTTCGGCAACACAGGCCACTGCACCGGAGCCATGGCGTCATAGGATCGACGCGTCAGAGCGGTCAGGCCCTCCAGATTGAGCAGCCGGCGTGCGGCAAGCTCGCCATCCGATTTCGCATCATGGTTGTGGTAGGCGGTGAGTTGCGCGTGCTCTACAAAGATCGAGTATGCGCTATCGAATTGAAAGCCTTTTGCAAACCCCATGCGTTGCGCGACGTCGCACACAATGCGCCAATCCGCCCGTGTTTCGCCCGGAGCCGCCAGAAAAGCGCGCTGACGCGAGATGCGCCGTTCCGAATTGGTGACCGTGCCGTCTTTCTCGCCCCATCCCAGCGCGGGAAGCAACACATCGGCGAACGCGTTGGTATCGGTTTGTGTGACGATGTCGGAACTCACCACCCATTCGCAGCGCGCCAACGCCTGTTTGACGCGATCGGCGTCGGGCAAGCTGACCGCGGGGTTGGTCGCCATGATCCAGACGGCTTTGACCTTGCCCTCGCTTATCGCCTCGAACAGATCCACCGCTTTCAACCCTGGCCGATTCGCGATGCGCGGTGATCGCCAAAACAGTTGCACGATCTCCCGGTGCACCGGATTTTCCAGCTCCATGTGCGCCGCCAGCATGTTGGCAAGGCCGCCGACTTCCCGACCGCCCATCGCGTTGGGCTGACCGGTGATCGAAAACGGCCCCATCCCCGGCTTGCCGATGCGCCCCGTCAGCAAATGGCATTGGATGATGCTGTTGACTTTATCGGTGCCACTCGACGACTGATTCACGCCTTGCGAAAACAGCGTCACCGTTCGCCGATAGCGTACAAACCAGCCATAAAACGTGAGCAAATCCGAAAGCTGTATGCCGCAGATGCGCGCCACCTCGGCCGGGTCGCCCGCATCCGCCTCGGCTGCCGCCAACGCCTGCGCAAAGCCCTCGGTATGCTCATCGATGAAGCGCGCGTCCATGGCCCCATGGCGAAACAGAAACGCCAGCAGACCGTTGAATAGCCATACGTCGGTGCCCGGCTTGATCGGCAAATGCAGATCCGCTGATTCGCAGGTTGCAGTATGACGTGGATCGATCACGACCACGCGTAGATGGCCGCCGGCTTCTTTCGCCTTCGCGATGCGTTGGAACACGATGGGATGACACCATGCCGTATTCGATCCCACCAACACCACCAACTCGGCCTGCTCCAAATCTTCATAGCAACCCGGCACCGCATCTTCGCCGAACGCGCGCTTGTGGCCAGCCACGGCGGAAGACATGCACAAGCGCGAATTGGTATCGATGTTCGCCGTTCCGATATACCCCTTAGCAAGCTTGTTGATGACGTAGTAGTCCTCGGTGAGCAACTGTCCCGATACATAGAACGCCACGGCATCGGGGCCGTGCTCGTCGATCACACGACGGAATCCGGTCGCCACGCGGTCCAATGCATCGTCCCAACTCACGCGGCGCAACGACCGGTCGGGCTCGCGTATGAACGGATGAAGAAGCCGTCCTTGCAGATCGACCGTTTCACCGAGCGCCGCGCCTTTCACACACAGACGCCCGAAGTTGGAACCGTGCGCCGGGTCGCCTTCCACATGCGTCAGGCCATCGGTGTCGACGCGCGCCAAAACGCCGCAACCCACGCCGCAATAGGGACAGGTCGTCGCGACGTTCATGCAACGGCTCCCACCTGCGGCACAGCAGGCGGCTGGCAATAATGTTTGCCAAACAGGAGGCGATCGCGAATGGGCGTGATGTCGGTGCCGCTCTGGATCAGCTCGAAATACCAACCGCCGTCTTTCGCATCCCCATAAAGCACGGCTCCGACAATCTGGTTGCCCTTCAACACCAGCCGCTTGTAGACCCCGCGACGCGGATCGCGCAGCACCAGGTCTTCCGTGCCCGCGCCACCGATAAAGTCGCCTGCCGAATACAGATCGATGCCCGTCACCTTCAGTTTGGTGGCCGTCTGCACGGAGCGATAACGTCGATGTCCGAAACGCGCGAGATGGGAGGCGCACACGTGCGCCTGCTCCCAGACCGGCGCCACCAAACCGAACGTGAGACGGCGATGCTGCACGCATTCGCCCACGGCATAGATATAGGGATCGTAGGTCTGCAAGGTATCGTCGACCACGATGCCGCTTTCGCAATACAAGCCGCAGGATTTGGCCAGCGCGATATCCGGGCGCACGCCCACCGCCATCACCACGAGATCGGCATCGATGCGGCTTCCATCCGTCAGCTCCACGCCTTCTACGCGTTCGCCGCCGTAAAGCGCGACGGTTTCAGCGTTGAGGCGAAGCTCCAACCCTCGCGCTTCCAGGTTACGTGCGAGCAGACGCGCCGCGTCGGTGTTGAGCTGCTGATTGAGCAGCGAATCGGTGCGATGAATCAGCGTTACGCGCATGCCGCGGCGAGACAGCCCGTTAGCCGCTTCGATACCCAGCAAACCGCCTCCGATAACGGCTGCGCGTTTGTACGCGCGGGCGGCCTCAAGCATGTGCTCCACGTCGTCGATGTTGCGGAAACCGATTACCCCTGGAAGATCGCGCCCCGGCACGGGGATGATCCGCGGCCTCGAACCCGTTGCGATCAGCAAGCGATCGTAATGAAGCTCCAAACCCCTGCGCGAACGTATGCGCTTGCGCCGCCGGTCGATAGCCACGACAGGATCGCCCGAATGCAAAACGATACCGTGCTGCGCATACCACTCCGGCGTGTTGAGCATGATCTCATCAGTGGCTTTTTCGCCGCTCAGCAGCATCGAAAGCAGAATGCGGTTGTAGTTGCCATAAGGTTCGGCCCCAAACACCGTGATGTCGTACAAACCGCCGGCCAGCTGCAATAGTTCTTCGACCGTGCGCATGCCGGCCATGCCGTTGCCGACAACGATGAGTTTTGGCCGCGTCGTGCTCACCGTTTCGGCTGCCCCAGCAAAACGAGATTGCCTTCCATCCGCACCTGCCAGGCGCGAACCGAATGTTCGGGCGCCTCCAGGCATTCGCCGGTGCGAAGATCGAAATGCTGCTTGTAGATCGGCGATGCGACGACCACACGTTCGCCGATGCTGCCGATCAAACCGCGCGACAACACGGATGCATTCGCATTGGGATCGTAGTTGTCGATTGCGTACAGATCGCATGCGCCGATGCGGAATATCGCCACCTGCTCGCCGTCGACCAGCGCGCACACACCAGTATTCGGCGTGATGTCCTGCAGATCACATGCCAGCACCCAACCTTGCGTCGTCACCGTGTCGTCCATCGCGCTCACTCCGTCACGACACGAGCTGGAATATGTCCCGAACGGCTTCGCTTTTCTTCCATTGTCGCAGGGCGAATCTGTCCGCGCTCCGGCACGAAGACGACGTTGTCGTCGCCCGTGGCGCTATTCACAAAATGATGGAAGCGGGCGCGCGTCTGCGGGTCGGTCACGGCCTTCTTCCACTCGCATTCGTAGGTGTTCACGATGTGCTGCATCTGCTCCTCCAGCTCGGCGCCGATACCTAGCTTGTCGTGAACGATGACGTCTTTCAGATAGTCCAAACCGCCTTCGAGGTTGTCGCGCCATACGCTGGTGCGCTGAAGGCGGTCGGCCGTGCGTATGTAGAACATCAGGAAGCGATCGATGTATCGGATAAGTGTGGGCGTATCCAGATCGCCCGCCAGCAATTCCGCATGCCGCGGCTTCATGCCACCGTTGCCGCATACGTAGAGGTTCCACCCCTTCTCGGTAGCGATCACGCCGACATCCTTGCCCTGCGCTTCGGCACATTCGCGCGTGCATCCGGAAACACCGAACTTCAATTTGTGCGGCGAACGCAGTCCTTTGTAACGATTTTCCAGATGGATTGCCGTGCCCACCGAATCCTGCACGCCGTAGCGGCACCAGGTGGAACCCACGCACGATTTCACCGTGCGCAGCGATTTACCGTACGCATGTCCTGATTCGAAACCGGCCGCGATCAGCTCTTCCCAGATCGACGGAAGCTGCTCCAATCGCGCACCGAACATGTCCACCCGTTGGCCGCCGGTGATCTTGGTGTACAGGCCGTATTTCTTCGCAACACGACCCACGGCGATCAAACCATCGGGTGTGACCTCGCCGCCGGCCATGCGCGGTACGACCGAATATGTTCCGTCTTTCTGGATGTTTGCGAGGAAATAGTCGTTGGAATCCTGCAGGGAGGCGTGCTCTTTTTGCAATACGAATTCGTTCCAGCATGAGGCCAGAATGCTGGCGACCACCGGCTTGCAGATATCGCAGCCCAGACCGCGGCCATGCCGGTGCAATAGATCGTCAAAGCATTTGACGCGTTCGACGCGCACGAGATGAAACAACGCTTGCCGCGAATAGGCAAAGTGTTCGCACACATGGTTGTTGACCGCCAGACCCTGGCGTTTCATCCCCGCTTTCATGATCTGTGTAACTAATGGCACGCACCCGCCACAGGTGGTTCCTGCCTGGGTGGCCGCTTTCAAATCGCCTATGGAAATGGCCCCCGCGGCAACGGCCTCGCATAGCCGTCCCTTAGTCACGTTATTGCAGGAGCAGATTTGCGCCGACGCAGGTAACGCGTCCGCGCCGAGTGCCGGCTTTGCCTTGCCTTCGGCTGACGGCAGTATCAGAAACTCCGGATCTTCAGGAAGCTCAATGCCGTTAAGCATCATCTGCAATAGCGTGCCGTATTCGGTGGCGTCGCCGATCAACACGCCGCCCAGCAACTGCCTGCCGTCTTCGGACACCACGAGTTTCTTGTAGATCTGCCGACGTTCGTCGCTGAATTGATAACTACGGCTTCCTGGCGTGGTGCCGTGCGCGTCACCGATGCTGGCGACATCCACGCCCATCAGCTTCAGTCTGGTGGACATGTCGGCGCCGACAAATTCCGGCAGCACTTGCGCATGCTTGCGCTCCAACAACGCGCTCAAATGGGCTGCCACCACGCGTGCCATCTCGTAACCCGGCGCTACCAGGCCGAACGTCTTGCCGCCCCACAAGGCGCATTCGCCGATGGCATAAACGTCCCAGTCGCGCGTGCGGCAATAATTGTCGACACGAATGCCGCCGCGATCGCCCACGCCAAGTTCACACTGCCTGGCCAGCTCGTCACGTGGCCGGATACCCGCCGAGAACACGATCATATCGGTGTCCAGGTAACCGCCGTCGGCGAAATTCATGCGATGCCGCGCGGTTTGGCCCTCCACGATGTTCAATGTGCTCTTGCCCGTATGCACCGTCACGCCGAGCTCTTCGATCTTTCGGCGCAACATCTGGCCGCCGACATCGTCGACCTGCACCGCCATCAAACGTGGCGCGAATTCCACGACATGCGTTTCAAGGCCAAGGTCTCGCAGCGCTTTGGCGCATTCCAGACCGAGCAGACCGCCACCGATCACGACGCCGACTTTGGAACGCTTGCCCCACTCGGTCATGGCCTCCAGGTCGTCGATAGTGCGATAGACCAAACACGCGGGCCGATCGTTGCCCGGAATGGGCGGCACAAAGGGTTTCGAACCCGTGGCGAGAACCAGCTTGTCGTAAGTGATAACTTCGCCGTCCGCGGTAGTCA
Source organism: Dyella sp. (assembly GCA_035508595.1). Taxonomy (GTDB): domain Bacteria; phylum Pseudomonadota; class Gammaproteobacteria; order Xanthomonadales; family Rhodanobacteraceae; genus Dyella_B. The sequence goes on along the minus strand of DATJMR010000058.1, from coordinate 1,872 downwards.
CGCGTTTCTGTGCGCGGTCGATATGCGCGGCACACGATGTCAATCGCAGATGCAAACCTTGTTGCTCGAAGAACCCCGGTGCAACCAGCGAGAGATCCTGCGCACTTTTGCCGCTGAAGAACTCCGACAGATGCACGCGGTCGTAGGCAGGCCTGCTCTCTTCGCACAGCACGGTGATATCCAGTCCAGGCGGGTTCCGCTGCATCAGCTCTTCGAGCAACTTATGTCCAACCATGCCGTTGCCGATCACGAGCAATTTGATCGCCATATGTCCAGCCTCTTCGGTTAATCGGTCGCCCATGCGGTGGCAGGCGATGCCACCGGCTCCGCCTGACGCAACGCCTCTCGATAAAGCTTTTCCTCGCGAGCCGTATGCTCGGCGCTGAAACGCACCGCCAGCGCGCACAACGAACCGGCAATGACAAAGGCACCTAGCGCCGCGAACGTAAGCTGCACCGATCCGGTGCCTTTAAACAGAAACCCTGCGACTACCGCACCGACGTTGCCGCCCGCGCCGACGATGCCCGCCACGCCACCCAGGGCCTTGCGATCCACGAACGGAACCAACGCGTACGTGGCACCGCACGCCATATGCGTAAACAGGCCGAAAACGATCATGGCCACGATCGCCACGCCGGCTATTTGCGCGCTGGAAAACCACAGCAATCCCAACCCTTCGCCGAGCATCAGCGCGCCCAGCAACCAACTGCGAACCGCAAGGCCGCGCTTGCGCGCCCATCGATCGGATGCCACACCGCCCAGCGCACGCGCAAAGAGCGCAAGCAAACCGAAGCTTCCCGCCGCCAGCCCGGCTTGACGCAAGCCCAGGCCGAACCGATCGACGTAATAGCTGGCGGCAACACCATGCACGAACAGTTCAACGCCGAAACAACCGGCGTAGGTAACGAAGAGCATCCACACGCGGTAATTGCGCATCGCCGCGCGAAACACAGCCCATCCGCCGGGTTTGCCGCTTTCGTATCGCGCCCCTGGCACACGCGATACGCTGCAGTCGCCTTGTGGCGTGTCTTGCGCATAACGCCAATACAACCCGGCGACGATCAACATCGACGTGCCCGGCACGAACATCGCCGCGCGCCATCCCAAATCGTGCGGCACCCCCAAAGCGAGCACCGCGGCGAGTATCCACGGCATCAGCGATTGCGCCACGCCGCCGCCTGCGTTACCCCACCCCGCCGCCGTTGCGTTCGCGGTACCCACGACGTTCGGAGCAAACATCACGGAGGTGTGGTATTGGGTAATAACGAAGCCCGCTCCCGCCATGCCAATCGCAAGACGAAAGAACAGGAACGCGGAGTAGCTTTGAGCAAACGCGATACCGAACACGGGTATCGCACCAAGTATCAACAGCCACGTGTAAGTGCGTCGCGGGCCGAAACGATCGCAAAGCGGACCGACGATCAACCGCCCCAATACGGTGACAGCGACCGCAGCGATATTGATGTTGGCCAGTTGATCTTTATCGAGATGAAATTCGCCCTTGATCAATGGCATGAACGGCGCCACCGCGAACCACGCAAAGAAGCAGACGAAGAACGCCAGCCAACTCAAATGGAACGCACGCATGGAAGGCGTGCGCAGCCGAAACAACTCGATCCGCGTAGCTCTGCTCGACATGTCTTCCCCGCCGCCGTGACCTGTCCAACACCGCGGCCCGTCCGTCGCGCAAAACGCCGATCAGCGGGCCTTGATGAATGATGCGTTGCATCATTTGTGCCAGCGACGGAAAGCTTCATTTAGGCTGCTTTACCGGGCATCGGCACACGCTTGGCGCACCATCAAAGGGCGAATGGACCGCCACTTGCACCGTTGCAGTGCACCATGCAGTGCATTGGCTCGCCCTAATCCTTA
>DATJMR010000057.1:0-17052 GCA_035508595.1 Dyella sp. | reverse complement strand
AAAGACGAATAACCGGCTTCGGGAGGCCTGTTGTCTGGCAGGCCTCCCCTCGGTCACGGGCGCGAGCCGGAACCCTATCGCAAAGCGGTGGCGCGGCTTTTCGGTTCATCTTCTCAAACCATGCGATAATGCGCGGCTAATATCGCCATCCCGGTGATAGGCTGCCTATGCATCGCGCGAGGCGGTGAAGCTGACAGCGTGCCCATGGAACTGATCCGCAATTTCTCCATCATCGCCCACATCGATCACGGCAAATCGACGCTTGCCGACCGCATCATTCAGATTTGCGGCGGCCTCGCCGAGCGCGAGATGGAAGCCCAGGTGCTCGATAGCAACCCGATCGAACGTGAGCGCGGCATCACCATCAAGGCACAGTCCGTGTCGCTGCCTTATAAGGCGCGGGACGGCAAAACCTATCAGCTCAATTTCATCGATACGCCAGGGCATGTCGATTTTTCGTATGAGGTGAGTCGTTCGCTCGCGGCGTGCGAAGGCGCGTTGCTGGTCGTGGACGCCGCGCAAGGGGTGGAGGCGCAATCGGTCGCCAACTGTTACACCGCGGTGGAGCAGGGACTGGAAGTGGTGCCCGTGCTCAACAAGATCGATCTTCCCACCGCCGATCCGGAAAAGGTGAAGGGCGAGATCGAGGCCGTCATCGGCATTCATGCCGAGGATGCCGTAGCGGTCAGCGCCAAAACGGGCCAGAACGTGATCGAAGTGCTCGAAGCCATCGTCGCGCGCATCCCGCCGCCCAAGCCGCGCGACACCGATCGCTTGCAGGCGTTGATCATCGATTCCTGGTTCGACAATTACCTGGGCGTGGTATCGCTGGTGCGCGTCATGCAGGGCGAAATCAAACCCGGCGAGAAGCTGCTGGTGATGTCGACGGGCCGCACGCATGAAGTGAGCGAAGTCGGCGTCTTCACACCCAAGCGCAAGAAGCTGGACAAACTCGCCGCGGGCGAGGTGGGTTGGATTACCGCGTCCATCAAAGACGTGCATGGCGCGCCGGTCGGCGACACCTTGACCTTGGCCGGCAAACCGGCAGCGCATCCACTGCCTGGTTTCCAAACGATGCAGCCGCGCGTGTTCGCCGGCTTATTCCCGGTTTCCGCCGACGACTACCCTGCGCTGCGCGAGGCGCTGGACAAGTTGCGCCTCAACGACGCCGCTTTGTTCTTCGAACCCGAAAGCTCCGAGGCGATGGGCTTCGGTTTCCGCTGCGGCTTCCTGGGCATGTTGCACATGGAAATCGTGCAGGAACGCCTGGAGCGCGAATACGATCTGAACCTCATCACCACCGCGCCCACCGTGGTCTATGAGGTGCTCAAGACCGACGGCTCGCTGATGCAGCTGGACAACCCCGCGCGCCTGCCACCGTTGCCGCAAATCGAAGAGATTCGCGAGCCGATCATCGTCGCGAACATCCTTACGCCACCCGATTACATCGGCAACATCATCACCTTGTGCGAAGAGAAGCGAGGGGTGCAGCGCTCCATCCAATATCTCGCCACCCAGGTGCAGATCAGCTACGAGCTGCCGCTGGCCGAAGTGGTGCTGGATTTCTTCGATAAGTTGAAATCGGTGTCGCGCGGTTACGCATCGATGGACTACCACCTGGAACGGTTCGACGCCGGTCCGTTCGTGCGCGTCGACATACTCATCAACGGCGAACGCGTGGACGCGCTCAGCCTGATCGTGCACCGCAGCCATGCCGATCGGCGCGGGCGCGATTTGGTCGAACGCATGAAAGATCTGATTCCGCGCCAACAGTTCGATGTGGCCATCCAGGCCGCCGTCGGTGCGCAGGTTATCGCGCGCTCGACCGTCAAAGCGCTGCGCAAAAACGTGCTCGCGAAGTGTTACGGTGGCGACGTCAGCCGCAAAAAGAAGCTTCTGGAGAAACAAAAAGAAGGCAAGAAGCGAATGAAGCAGGTCGGTCGGGTGGAGATTCCTCAGGAAGCCTTCCTCGCCGTGCTTAAGGTCGACAAATAGCAGCTGGCTATGGAGTCATCGCATGGATTTTGATTTTTCGGCAATTTTGCTCGCCCTCACCGTGTTGTTCGGTGTGGTGTGGGGCTTGGATCGCCTGTTTTTCTATAAAAAGCGCAAAGCGCGTTTCGATGCGGCCCGCGAGGAATACCGCGACCCGGCACCCGTTGACTGGGCGCGGTCGCTGTTCCCGGTGATTTTTGTCGTCTTGATTCTGCGTTCCTTCGTGGCCGAACCTTTTCGCATTCCGTCGGGATCGATGATGCCGACGCTGGACGTGGGCGATTTCATCCTGGTCAACAAGTTCGCCTATGGCTTGCGGCTTCCGGCATTCAACAACAAGGTCGTCAGCCTTGGCGAGCCCAAGCGCGGCGATGTGGTCGTATTCCGATTCCCCGGCTACATCTGTCAGGACGACAACGGCAATACCGTGCGCAGCGGCGATGTGACCTGTTCCGATCCCCGCGCGCCCGTCGTTAGCCAGAACTGGATCAAGCGCGTGGTTGGCCTGCCGGGCGACACGATCGAAGTGCATGACAGCCAGATCGTGATCAACGGCAAGCCGGTGGTCGATACGCAAATCGGTTCCTTCCAGGGCAATCCGGCTCGCCCCGAAGACAATGAGCTCCTGTATTACAACGCAACCGTCTGGCGAGAGCAGCTCGGTTCTGTGAATCACCTGATCGCGCGCATGCCTTCGCGTGGCCCCACGCCACCCATCCCCAATGCGCGCGTACCTTCGGTGGTTCCCCCGAACTGTTACCTCGTGATGGGCGATGACCGCGAAAACAGCGAAGACAGTCGCTGGTGGGGCTGCTTGCCGGAGAAAAATCTGGTCGGCAAGGCTTTCATGATTTGGTTTAGCTGGAAGGGCTGGGGCACCGGCATGGTGGATTTTCATCGCATCGGCAAGGTCATCCATTGAGCTGTGCGCACGGGTACCGACGGAATCGTGAACGTGTCGCTGGCGATACCCGCGCGGACCGGGCAAAGTATGCTTATCGGGCTATTGATACGGAACAGGGTTGCCGCGTCGGCGGCGTAGCGAGGGGACTATGAAATCGAAACAGACGGGCATCACGCTCATAGGATTCCTGGTTGTCTTGATCGTGGCAGTCTTTTTTGCCTACATGGCGATGAAGTTGGTGCCGGCCTATACGGAATTCGCGGGCGTTGTAAAAGCTATGAATCAGACGTCCACGGAAGGTGTCGAAGGTAAGTCGCTGGATGAGGTTCGCCGAGAGCTCCTGCGCAAGCTCGATTTTCAATATGTGGACGACGCAACCATTCACCCCAGCGACATTACGCTTGAGCAAGGTGCGAGCGGCAACGAGCTGCATGTGAGTTACGACAAGCAAATACCGTTTATCTACAACATCGATTTCCTGGTTCATTTCGACAAGAGCGTGCCGGTGTCGGGTAACGTTGCTCCACCGCAATAACCGTGGCATTGGATTATCACTTTCAAGATCCTTCGCTGGCTGCGCTGGCTTTGACCCACCGCAGTGCGGGCAAGCCCAATAACGAGCGCATGGAGTTTCTCGGCGATGCATTGCTTGGCGCGATCGTCGCCGAGATGCTGTACGAAACTCACCCTAAGGCTGCGGAAGGCGAAATGTCGCGCTTGCGCGCGCAGCTGGTGAACGGCCAGGCGCTCGCGTCTTTGGCGCGCGAGTTGGAATTGGGGGATCACCTCAAGCTTGGTTCGGGCGAACTGAAAAGCGGCGGTTTTCGGCGCGATTCGATCCTGGCCGATGCATTCGAAGCATTGGTGGCGGCGGTTTACCTGGATGGTGGCTTCGATGCGTGCAGAGAAACGGTGCGCAAGCTCTTTGCCGACCGAATCGCTGCGTTGCCCCGTTCTTCCAAGGATGCCAAGACGCGGCTCCAGGAGTGGCTGCAGGCGCAAGGCTGGCCGTTGCCCCAATACGAACTGGTGGCCACCGAAGGGGAAGAGCACGCGCGCATCTTTGAGGTGAACTGCATGGTGACCGACCCGGTTGCGGTGGTGGCGCCTGGGCGCGGCAGCAGTCGGCGGCTGGCCGAACAGGATGCGGCCGAAGTGGTACTGACCCGCCTGGCAGGCGTTCAGGAAGGGTCTTGATACACGCGTCCGAGCACCAAATCGTTTCTATTCAAGCCTGACTTTTCCGCGTGGCGCGTCCTGTCGCCATGCCTAGTGGCGTTCGCGAGCGCGCGGCGCCATGCTTATGCCCGTCTACGAAGAGTATCTGCGTATCATGAACGACGAAAACGACGACATCGTCGAGAACGAACTGCCGCATCCCGACTTTCGCTGTGGATTTGTGGCGCTTGCCGGCCGCCCCAATGTCGGCAAATCGACGCTGCTCAACGCGCTGATCGGCTTTCGTCTGTCGATCGTCAGTCCACGACCGCAAACGACCCGGCATCGTATTCTTGGCATTGCCAGCAGCGAGGCAGGCCAAATCCTTTATGTCGACACGCCCGGTCTGCATCGCGGCGCCAAGCGCGCGATGAATCGCAGCCTCAATCGCGCCGTGCGCTCGGCGATCGGCGAAGTGGAACTGGCCGCGCAAGTGATTGAAGCAGGGCGTTGGACGGACGAAGACGAAGCGCTCTACGAGGCGCTTGCCGAACAAAACATTCCGCGCCTGCTGGTCATCAACAAGGTTGACCTCAGCAAAGACAAATCGACCTTGCTGCCCTTTGTGGCCGAACTTTGCGACAAGCACAGCTTCGATACCGTGCATTACGTCAGCGCGCTGAAACGCAAAGGCCTGGATGCGCTTTCACAAGACATACTCACACGTTTGCCGGTGCGGGCTCCGATCTTCGGCGAAGATGAAATTACCGATCGAAGCGAGCGTTTCCTCGCTGCGGAAATGGTGCGCGAGCAATTGATGTTGCGGCTCGATCAAGAGCTTCCGTATGCCACGACGGTCGAGATCGAACAATTCAAAGACCGCCCCGATGGCGTTGCGGAAATTCACGCGGTGATCTGGGTGGAACGCGACGGACAGAAAGCCATCGTGATCGGCCAGGGCGGCGCGCAGTTGAAGACTATCGGTACCGCCGCGCGCCGTCACATGGAGCGCATGTTCGATCGCAAAGTTTTCCTGCGGCTATGGGTAAAGGTGCGCGAAGGCTGGGCCGACGACGAGGCGATACTCAAGCAGTTCGGCTACACCGATTGAGGATGGGGCGCAGGTAATCCTTCATGCTGATCGAGCAGCAGCCCGCTTACGTTCTGCATACGCGGCCTTATCGGGAAACCTCGCTGTTGATCGAATGCCTCACGCGCGACCACGGACGCCTCGGCGTGGTGGCTCGCGGCGTGCGCAGTCAACGCGGTCGTACGCAACGATCGCAATTGGAGCCTTTTCAGGCGCTTGCCTTGGACCTGCAGATGCGGGGGGAGTTGGCGACGCTGCGCAACGCCGAATCCACCGCATCGCCTTTGCGCTTGCCGGGCGACGCGGGGCTGGCCGGTCTGTACGTCAATGAGCTGGTCGTGCGGCTGACCGAACGCCAGGATCCGCATCCAACGCTTTATCTTGCTTACGCGAAAACCCTTGAACGCCTTGCCGGCGCTCAATCGTTGGCGTGGCATTTGCGGCGATTCGAACGCGATCTGCTCGCTGCGCTGGGGTACGCCCTGCAGCTCGATATCGACGCAGACAGTGGCGAACCTTTGCAGGCCGACGCACTCTATGTGTATCGGCCCGAACACGGTGCGGTGCGGTGCCGTGCGAACGAACCTTACGCCGTACGCGGCGATGATCTTTCTGCATTGCTCGAAGATCGTCGACCGAATGCGCAAGGTCTGCATGCCTTGCGCGGCATGATGCGCGAATTGATCCGCTTTCATCTTGGCGGTGTCGAGTTGCGCGCATGGCGCGTGTTGCGCGGCGCGCTCGCGCGACGTTGACCAAAAGGGCTGTCGAAGATTATCGAGGCTCCAAAGCGTCGATGGTTTGTAGCAGCGAACGACGAAAATCCGTCAAAGGCAACATCACGCCGCGGTGCGCCAGTTTCAGGTGCCGCTGCAGCGAGACGATGTGTTCCGACAAGGATGCGGCCCCGCAAAAGCCGCAGGACGAGCGAAGTTTGTGCAGACGCGCCTCCAGCGCTTCGGTGTCGGCGCTCAAGCCGTCCAATTCCTCGGATATCGTCACCAGTTCCTGTCGAAGCAAACCACGCAACGCCTGGACCACCGCGGGCGTGCCGCTGGTATGCAGCGCCATACGGTCGTCGAGCAAGGGGAGTGCGCGCTGGCCGACGTTGGCGAGGGTCAGAATGTCTTGCAGATCCTGCAGCGTGCACGGCTTGAGCAATACGGCGTGGAACCCTCTTGCCAGCAACGCTTGCTGCTCATTGGCGTCCAGTTCGGCGCTGGTGGCGACGGCAGGGCTGCTGACCGATTCGGCCTCGGGATCGTTGCGCAGGTTGTTCAAGATATCGACGGCGCCGGTGCTGGGCATGCGGCAATCGAGCACCAACAAGTCGAACGTCTCGGCACGGGCCATCGCCTGCGCCTCGCTGCCATCGGGTGCCAGTGCAACGCGAGCACCGAACTGGCGAAACGCATCGCCCAGAAAGCAGCGCGTGGGGGCATCGTCGTCGGCCACCAAGACATAGGGTGCGTTCGTGGCGGTGAGGGCTGCTGACTGATACGGCATGGTTCTGTGTCCACATCGTTCAGCTTAGTTTGGCAGAATGGTCGTCCGATGTTTTCATTCCGCCGCCCCTTTGCTGCTTGCGTGTTCTGGACCCTGCTGTGGGCGGCCCCGGCATGGGCCGATACGGTTGTTGTGGCCAAGCGGGTCGATATGCCCGGCCTGAGCCTGCAGGATGTGCGGGTGCAATTGACGCCCGGTTCGACGCCTGACACGGTGCAAATGACCTTGCACGCCGGTAAAGCCGATGTCCCAGGACTCGGCTGGCGCAAGGTCGGCATCACGCTGGCGGGCGACCTGCACCGCGACCTCCAGCTGCGCTGGATGTTCGACGGCACCGTCCAGCTCAATGGCGCCCCCGGCGGCGCGTTTGGCAACGCCACGGTCCATCTGGCCCTGGATGCCTCCGCCAACACGTTGGAGCTCAACGCCGACCAAGACGCCACGCATATCGACGCGGCGTTTCCGTTGGATCAGCCGACACACGCACAGATCACCCTACGAAACCTGCCCGCGAGTTGGTTGCAGGGTTTGCTCGCTACGGTCTGGCCTGGGCGCGTAACGGGCGGAAAGGCCGATGCAGACCTGGCTTTGGATATGCGGGACGAAGGCTTTCAGTCATCCGGAGATGCCACCTTCACCGATCTCAAATACGCCACACCCGCCGGCGATGTTGCCGGTCAAGAATTGGGCGGGCATACGCGTTTCTCGCTCGACGCCACCTCGCGACCGGCGCAGCTTGAGCTTAACGGAAGCTTGCGCGGCGGGGAGCTGCAACTGGGGCCCGTACTAGCAAAGCTCCCTTCGCACGATGTGGTGATGGATGTCAGTGCCAGCACCGAACGTGGCGGCCTTGTCATCAACCATCTGCGTATGGACGATGCCGATGCGCTTCAGTTGGAAGGCGGCATGACGATCGACGCAAAGGGCAACGTGCAGAAGTTGCATCTGGATCGCTTCGACGCTCATTTTCCCGCCGCCTACGATCGCTACGGCCAGCCGTGGCTGGACAACCTCGCCGGCCCGCGTCTGCAAATCGCCGGACAACTCAGCGGTCATGTCGACTACGCCGCCGATGCCTTGCGCAGTTTTGCTTTTCATACCGAAAGACTCGATATCGCCGATAGCACGGACCAGCTGCAGGCGAACGGATTGCACGGCGATCTCGATTGGTCGGCGCAGGGCGAAAAATCCTCCACGACACTGGCTTGGAACCAGCTGGTTCTGCATCAATTTGCGTTCGGAGCCGAGCAATCGCGCTGGCGCAGTCGCGACGGCACGTTGAGTCTGCAATCGCCGCTGGAGTTGCCGCTGCTGAAAGGGCGCACGCGGTTCACCAGGCTGGAATGGCGTCCTGCCGCCGCGAAAGCGGAGCGTCTGGATCTTGCCGCGGATGTGGAAAGTATCGACGCCGTCGCTCTGAATCAGGCGATGGGTTGGTCGTCGTTTGCCGGGACGTTGAATGGGAACATCTCGTCCGTGCGTTGGACAGGCGATCGTTACGCATTGGGCGGCGAGCTCACGCTAAAGGCTTTCGACGGTACGGCGGCGATCGATCACATTGCTGTGCAGCAGCCCTTGAGCAGCAGCCCTATCTTGAGCGCAGATGTAACGCTCCATCAAATCGATCTGGCACCGTTGGCCGACACCTTCAGCTTCGGCCCCATGTCGGGCCGGATGGATGGAACGATCGAAAGCCTCCAGCTGGTGGGCGGCAGCGCGGTAGGGTTCAAGGCATCCTTGCTCGCGCAGAACGGCGGACGTATCAGTCTGCGCGCCGCCAACAATTTGTCCATTGTCACGGGCGGTACTGCAGCAAACGGACTGCAGGGCGCCGTCATGAAACTGTTCAAAACGATGGGCTACAAGCGGATGGGCATCCACGCCAGCTTGCAGAACGGCGTGTGCACGCTTGGCGGCCTGGATGGCGATGTCAGCGGTTATTCCATCGTGGAAGGCACCGGCCTTCCGTATTTGCATGTGGTGGGCGCGCAGACGCAGATCGATTGGCCAGTTCTGGTGCGTCGACTCAAAGCCGCACAAAGTGCCGTGGCGGAACGCTGACGACGCTCAGGCTGAACGTAGCCGGGCGGCCCGGCTGGTATCATGGATCGATAGTCGGGGCCGGCAGGGCCCGAGTCCTCCTTTTGGCGTTAATGCCCGGATCGCGCGCGATCCGGGCGTCCTATTTTCTCAAGAGTGCCGATGAACGAGTTCGAAGCCCCCATTACCGATCTAAGTCACGACGGCCGGGGTGTGGCCCGCATCGACGGCAAAACGGTGTTTGTCAGTGGCGCACTGCTCGGGGAGCAGGTGCGCATGCGCATCCGCAAACGCCATCGCAATTTCGACGAAGCGGAAACCATCGAGGTTCTCACTCGCTCCGCGCACCGGGTTGAGCCGCGCTGCAGTCACTTTGGGCAGTGCGGCGGGTGCTCGTTGCAGCATCTGGATGCGACCGCACAGATCGAAGCCAAGCAACGCGTGCTCGTGGACAACTTCACCCGCATCGGCAAAGTGGAGCCGGAAACCTGGTTGCCGCCGTTGACCGACGAAGCCTGGGGTTATCGACGCAAAGGACGTCTTTCGGTGCGCGCTGTGGCCAAGAAGGGACGTGTGCTGGTGGGTTTTCGCGAGGAGAGCAATCCGCGTTTCGTGGCCGATATCCTGCACTGCGATGTCGTGCATCCCGCGCTCGGCCCGAAGATCGGCTTGCTGGGCGAACTGGTCGGCAGCATGGATGCCGCCGCCGAGATCGCGCAGATTGAATTTGCGGCCGGGGACGATACGGTCGCTTTGGTATTTCGCCATCTCAAGCCGCTCAGCGAAAGCGATCGCGCAAAGCTGGTCGCATTCGGCCAGGAACATGATTTTGCCATCTATCTGCAACCGGGCGGCATCAGCAGCGTGCATGCGCTATGGCCCGAACACCCGCGCCTCGCCTTTCGGATTCCGGCAGGTGAGGGTGTGCCGGACGTAGAGCTTCAGTTTCAGCCGCTCGATTTCGTGCAGGTCAACGCCGGCATGAATCGCCGCATGATGATGCGGACGCTGGAGCTGCTCGATCCGCAACCGCAGGATCGCGTGTTGGATCTGTTTTGCGGCTTAGGCAATTTCACGCTGCCCCTGGCGCGACGCGTCGCCGAGGTCACGGGTGTGGAAGGCGAGCACGGTCTGGTGATGCGCGCCGCGGAAAATGCCGCGCGCAACGGACTGGCCAACGCGCATTTCCAAGTGGCGAATCTTTTCGAGGATCAACGCGGCACTGACTGGGCGCGCAAACCCTGGGACAAGCTGCTGCTCGACCCGCCACGCGCTGGTGCGGACAAGGTGCTGGAATATCTGCCGCATAGGGAAACGAGCCGTATCGTCTATGTCTCTTGCCATCCTGCCTCGCTGGCACGCGATGCCGGCATCCTGGTGAATCAGCACGGCTTTCGCTTGAAATCCGCAGGCGTCATGGACATGTTTCCGCACACCGCGCATGTGGAATCCATCGCGCTGTTCGAACGCAGGTAATATTTCCGATGGGCATCGAGATCGAACGCAAATTCCTGCTCGCCGACGATACGTGGCAAGCTGCGGTGACGTCCAGCAAGCACATCGCACAAGGTTATCTGGTGGATGTGAGTGCGCTGCGCCAAGGCATGGCGCGCGCTTCCGTGCGCGTGCGGATCAGCGGCGACAATGCGTGGCTCAATATCAAGTCGGTTGAGCTTGGTGTGTCGCGTGCGGAATACGAAGTGCCAGTGCCGCTGGCCGATGCGCAATCGATACTCGACGATTTGTGCGACGGCGTGATTGAAAAGATTCGCCATCACGTCGAGATCGACGGCTGGCTGTTCGAGATCGACGAATTCCTCGGCAGCAACCGCGGCCTTTGGGTTGTGGAAATCGAGCTGCCCGAACCGCACGCATCGTTTCCGCGCCCGGCCTGGTTGGGTCGCGAAGTCAGCGATTTGCCGCGCTATTACAACGTCAACCTGATCGAACATCCTTTTTCCGCATGGAGCGCCGACGAGCGCAGCGCGGTCGATGCCGCCAAGACGCAAGGGGAGAATGCCTGATGCTGCTGGTCGGTATTGCAGGCACCGAACTGCTGCCGCACGAGCAGGCATGGCTCGCGGCGCCAGGCGTGGCCGGCGTGATTTTGTTTTCGCGCAACTACAGCGATCGCAAACAGCTGCTGACCTTGGTCGAATCGATTCGCGCCGTCGCGGGCGAGGAGTTTCTGCTCGCGGTGGATCAGGAGGGCGGACCTGTCCAGCGTTTCCGCCAAGACTTCACACGGTTGCCGGCGCTGTCGAAGATCGGCGCCGTCTACGACCGTGACCCAGGCGAAGCGGTCCGGCTCGCGGAAGAGCACGCCTGGGTGATGGCCAGCGAGCTGCGCGCCAGCGGCATCGATTTCAGTTTCGCGCCGGTTGCCGATCTGGCGCGCGGCAACGCGGCGATCGGTACACGAGCGTTCCATGCGGATCCGGAAGTTGTCGGCGAGTTGATTCACGCCTATGTGAGGGGTATTCACCTGGGCGGTATGGCGGCGGTGCTGAAGCATTTCCCCGGTCACGGATCGGTGGCGATCGACACCCACAAGGCGCAGGCGATCGATCCGCGTTCGCTGGACGATATCCGTCAGAACGATATGCGCCCGTTCCTGGAAGGATTCTGCGCCCACGCCGAAGCGGTGATGATGGCGCATGTGGTGTATCCGGCCGTGGACGATCAGCCAGCGGGTTATTCGCATCGCTGGATTCAGGACGTCCTGCGCAAGCAGCTCGGTTTTCCCGGTGCGGTGATCAGCGACGACATCAGCATGGCCGCTGCCGGTGTGGCGGGGGGCGTCGCCGAACGCGTGCGCGCGCACCTTCAAGCAGGCTGCGATTTGGTACTGGCTTGTTTCCCTGATGTCGTGGAAGAGGCTATTGCCGCCGTGCCAGCCCCCTCGGAGGCCACTCTGCAGCGCCTTGCCGCGCTGCGCGGCGCGGTGGGTGCGACGTGGGCCGGTTTGCTCGACAATCCGCAGCGCGACCGCTTCGTCGAGCGCGTTACAGCATTGGACCACTAAGGCGCACCCATGAGTTCATCCCCATCCTCACAGGCCACTCCCTCCCTCGCCGAAGCGCTGACGCATTCGGACGTCTTGTTCGAACAGGGCGAGCTGCAGGCCGCGATCGCCGACATCGGCCGCGCCATCGACGCCGCGCTGGATGGCGAACGCGCCGTGTTTCTCACGGTCATGAACGGCGCGTTGATGTTCGCCGGCCAACTGGCGCTGCTGATTCGAACCGATCTGGAATTCGACTACATCCACGCCACCCGCTACCGCGGTGCGACCACCGGCAACGCATTGCACTGGTTGCGCGAGCCGATGGTCTCGTTGCAGGGGCGTACGGTGTTGCTGGTGGACGACATCCTCGACGAGGGATACACCCTCAAAGCGGTGCGCGACGATTGCGTGCGTCGCGGCGCAAAACGCGTGCTGGTGGCGACCCTTTGCCGCAAGCTGCACGATCGATGCGTCGAAGGCATCCAAAGCGATTTCAACGGGGTGGAAGTGCCGGACCGTTATGTCTTCGGTTACGGCATGGATTACTACGAGCAAGGGCGCAATCTCCCTGCCATCTATGCATTGCGTTGATCACCCTGCAAGCGTCGGTGGGGCGCGCACGATGGTTTGTCAGAAAATGGGTTTACGGTGTGGCCGTGGCGGCGCTCTGGTAACGCTATCTTTTGCTCTTTGCTGCACCTCTTTTTCCGTTTCCAATTTCATGTTTCGGGACCACGCATCATGAGTCACTCCATCGACCTCGCCGTGATCGGCGGCAGCGGGCTGTATCAATTCCCCGGCTTGGAAAACGCGACCCGGCAGCGCGTCGACACACCCTACGGACCTGCGTCGGGCGATGTGGTGATCGGTGATTTCGCCGGTCGCAAAATCGCCTTCCTTGCCCGCCATGGCGAAAGCCACACACTACCGCCGCATCGCGTGAACTACCGTGCAAACCTATGGGCGCTGCATCATCTGGGCGCGCGCAAGGTGGTGGGCGTGAACGCAGTCGGTGGCATTCGCCACGACATGGGGCCGCGCGTGATCGTGGTGCCGGACCAGATCATCGATTACACCCACGGCCGCTACACCAGTTTCTGCGACGTCGAAGGCGCCGAGGTCAAGCACATCGATTTCAGCGAACCCTACACCGCGTCGCTGCGCAGCGCGCTGATCGATGCGGCCAAAAGGGCAGGTATCGCGCTGATCGACGGCGGCTGCTATGGGGCGACCCAGGGGCCGCGACTGGAAACCCGGGCGGAAATCGCACGCATGAAACGCGACGGCTGCGATCTGGTCGGGATGACCGGCATGCCGGAGGCCGCTTTGGCGCGCGAGCTCGAAATCGATTACGCCTGCCTTGCGCTCGTGGCCAACTTTGCCGCCGGGTGCGGCGATGAAGCCGAAATCAGCATCGAGGAGATCTTTGCCCACCTCGCCGCGGCCACGGCGGCGGTGCCTCCGATCCTTGCCGAAGTGCTCAAAAGCTAAGCAGGCGATCCGCCTTGGGTCATACCTACCGCAGGCGCATATTGCGCTTTATGTGAAAACATGCAGATACTTTCTCTGTGCCAGGGGCGGCGGACCTAGGGGTAGAGGTGGTTCTCGCAGAGACTTGGTGCATCCAGTCCTTAGATTCAGAGGTTCACGCAATGCGTTTCGGTACGGTCAAGTGGTTCAACGATGCCAAGGGTTTCGGCTTCATCGCACCTGAGGATGGTGGGGAGGACGTGTTTGTCCACTTCTCGGCGATCAATGCCAAGGGCTTCCGCAGCCTGCAAGAAGGTCAACGCGTGAAGTTTGAAGTTACCCAAGGTCCGAAAGGCGCCCAGGCTTCCGGGGTCGAACTCGCAAGCTGATAAAGCCCTCGTTGTTTCCATGCAGTTCCAAAAGAAAGCCTTGCATGACGCAAGGCTTTCTTCTTTTTCGGCATGGATCGATGGCTTTCGAACCAACCCATCGAAGCGATGGAACGGTCTTCGGGTCCGATCAAATCCCTTTTTGGATCGATACAAGCCGGCGCTGGTTTTCTCTAGAAAGCGATGGAAAACTCAGGCCACGAACTGCAATCGAGCCAACTCGGCGTAAAGGCCGCCTTCTGCCAGCAGGCTTTCGTGCGTGCCTTGCGCCACGATTCTTCCGCCATCCAGCACCACGATGCGGTCCGCGCGTTGCACGGTCGCCAGACGATGAGCGATGACCAGGGTGGTGCGGCCTTTTTCCAATCGCTCCAGGGCCTGCTGGATCGCCGCCTCCGATTGCGCATCCAGTGACGAGGTTGCTTCGTCCAACAACAACAGCGGTGCGTTGCGCAGGATCGCGCGCGCAATGGCTATGCGTTGGCGTTGGCCTCCGGAGAGACGCACACCGCGTTCGCCCAGTTCGGACTCATAGCCGCTTTGCAGCATCTGGATGAAATCGTGCGCCTCCGCGGCGCGGGCGGCAGCGCGTACTTCATCGTCGCCGGCGTCTTGCCGGCCGAAGCGAATATTGTCGGCAGCCGTGCCACCAAAGATCACGGTCTCCTGTGGCACGAGCGCAATGGCGCCGCGCAGCTCGGGAAGCATCATGGCGCGCAGGTCGATGCCATCGAAAGAGATGCGGCCGCGCTGCGGATCGTAGAACCGTAGCAGCAGCGCGAAAACCGTGCTTTTGCCAGCGCCCGAAGGGCCTACCAAAGCCACTGTCTCACCCGGGCGGATGTCCAGGTTGAAGTGATGCAGGGCGGGGGCGTCCGGCCGCGTGGGATAGTGAAATTCCACGTCTTCGAAACGAAGCGCGCCGCGCACCGGCGTGGGCAGGGCAAGCGGCTGGGGCGGATTGGCGATGGTCGCTTCTTCGGTAAACAGTTCGCTGATGCGCTCCATCGCGCCTGCGGCGCGCAACACATCGCCCCATACATCGGAAAGGCCCATCATCGAGCCGCCCGACAGAAAGGCGTACACCACAAACTGGGCCAGCACGCCGGCGTCCAAACTACCGGCGAGCACATCGCGCGCGCCCACCCACAACACCAGTGTGATCGCGCCGAAGAACAACACGATCACCGCCGCCGTAAGCCCGGTACGCATGCCGATGCGTCGACGCGCGGTTGCCAGGGCACGCGCAATCGCGTTGCCATAGCGATCGCTTTCGATACCTTCGCGCGCATAGGCTTTGACGGCCGGCGCGGCGTTGAGGGTTTCATTGGCAATGGCGGCAGCGTCGGCGAGGCGATCTTGGCTGGCGCGCGAAAGCTTCTGCACGCGCCGTCCGAAAATCAGAATCGGCAGCACCACGGCGGGGATGACCAATGCCGTCAGCCCGGCCAGACGCGGGCTGGTCCAGATCATCGCTGCGGTTGCGCCGATCAACATCACCGCGCTGCGCAACGCCACCGAAATGCCGGAACCCACCAACGCTTGCACCACTTCCGTGTCGGTGCCAAGACGCGAAATCAGCTCGCCCACGCGATTGCGTTCGAAAAAGCTGACGTCCAGACGAATCACATGCGCATACAACTTAGACCGCAGCGCCGCCAACGTGCGCTCGCCCAACAGCGAAATGCAATAAAAGCGCGCGGCCGTGGCGAAAGCCATCACCACCGCAACGGCGAACAGACCGAGAAAACTCGCGTTGATCGCGGTCACATTGGAGTTGCGAAAGCCATGATCGATCATGTGCCGCACCGCGATCGGCAAGATCAGCGTGGCACTTGATGAAATCGCCAGAAACAGCAACCAGCCCACCGCCAACATGCGATGCGGTTTGACGAACGGCCACAACAGCCGTAAAGACCCGATGCGGCGACGCGGCTTGGGATCGTTCGCAGGCGTGGTACTCATGGGGTCTCGTCGCAGTCCGGATCGGTTTCACATGGGGCTGCCACGGGGCGATTCAATCGCAGCGGCTTAGTCCTCCAGCACGTAAGCCTTGCTGCGACCCCGGCTGATATCGACAATCCGTGCGGTGGCGTCCGCCAGCCGGTGCGCCGGAAGGCGCCAGTGCACGGTGACGCCGGCGGCCTCGAAATTCTCCTGCTCGACCTCGGCACCGAGCTCCTTGAGCCGGGCCTTCATCAAGGCAAGGTCGGTAAAGTCGCAATGCATGCCCAGCCGCGCCATCGCCACAATCGGCGCACGTTCGCCCAGCCGCAGGCACTGCGCGGCCGTGCCGCCATAGGCTCGCGCCAGCCCGCCGGCGCCCAGTTTGATCCCGCCATACCAGCGCGTCACCGCCACCACCAGGCGGTCCATGCCCTGTCCTTCGATGGCCTGCAGAATAGGACGCCCCGCGGTGCCGCCGGGTTCGCCATCGTCGTTGAAGCGGTAATCCTGACCGATGCGATACGCCCAGCAATGGTGGGTGGCCGATGCGTCGCCAACGCTTTCAACATAGGCCAATGCCTGCTGCGGCGTATCTACAGGCGATGCCTGGGCGAGAAAGCGGCTCTTGCGAATGTCCTCGCTGTATCGGCAAGGCGCTATGAGGGTGTGAAGCATGGACGTCATGCGTGCAGGGTAGGCGAATCGGGCGCTGGCAGCGACTTGCGCTAACCTTGCCACTTTTGAACGGGACGAGCGTGCATGCTGATTTTGTTGCTTCTGCTTTGTCTGCTCGGCTACTTCCTGATCCGTCAGCGTCGAACGCGTAGCGGACGGCTGGCGTACGGCCTGGCGTTGGCACTTATGCTCGCCAGCGGTTGCGGGCCGTTGCCCGCCTGGTTGCTCGTGCATTTGCAAGCGTCTTACGCGACCAGGCCTACGGTGACCTGGGCACCACGCAGTGCGATCGTGATACTGGGTGTGGGTACGTCACGCGTGTCAGGCACAAATCAGGTCGTTCCCACCGTGTTCGCCGGCAACCGGCTTGTCGAGGGCTACATCTTGTACCGTCAATGCAAGCAAGGTGGCAACGATTGCAAGGTGATCGTCAGTGGCGGCGACCCCTTCCGCAACGGCGTCACCGAGGCGGCGGCATACGGCGAACGTTTGCTCGGCATGGGCGTGGACCGTGCCGACCTGCAACTGGAGACGCGCAGCCTCAATACCTGGCAAAACGCGCAGTTCGTGCAGCCGATGCTCAAAGCCTATGCGCCGCAGCGCGTGGTGCTGGTGTCGTCGGCCGTGCATTTGCGCCGCGCGCAAATGTATTTCGAGCATTTCGGCATCGATGCGTTGCCGGTGCGCGGCGATTACGCAGATGCGCGTATCAGTTGGTTCCCGAACGGCTGGAACGTGTCGCTTACCGAGTTCGCCTTGCACGAATACCTGGGCGTACTCACGTATCACGTCTACAACTTCATGGGATGGAACGCGCCGCCCAGCCGCTACGGCGCGCCGTGACCCGCAGCGGTCATTCCGGCGATGGCTG
>DATJMR010000056.1:0-14265 GCA_035508595.1 Dyella sp. | reverse complement strand
ATTACGGCCTTCCGTATGGCGCGCCAGCGCTTTCCGCACGCGAAACTGTTGATCAACGATTACAGCATTACCAAAAGCAACCGGGACACCCAACGCTACCGCCACATCATCGACTTGCTGCAGAGAGAACACCTGATCGATGGGATTGGCCTGCAAGAACACGCTTTTGAAACAAAGCCCGATGTGCCCATGTCCGTGCATCGCGCCAATCTCGATATCCTGGCGGCGACGGGATTGCCGATCTACATCACCGAACTGGATATCGACGGCCCCAGCGATGCTCAACAGCTCCGCGATTACCAGCGCGTTTTTCCCGTGTTTTGGGAGCATCCCGACGTCAAAGGCATCACGCTGTGGGGTTTTCGTCCAGGCCTTTGGCGCGACAAGCAGGCGGCGTATCTCATCCGTAAGGACGGTAGCGAACGCCCGGCGTTAACCTGGCTGCGCGATTATGTGCGCGGTACCTCGCACGCGTCCGCTAGCCAGGCAGGCTTGTCGACACATTGACGGAAGCGTTGTCGTTCTGCCTCGTTACATCACCAACAAAAAGTCACCCAAGATCATGAATACCGGAACGATTGCTTTGACACTCCACGACGATCGGCTCTTCGGTGCCGACGCGACCCAGCGCGCAATGGCGCGGCGTCTTTACGCGCACGTCGCGAAGTTGCCGATCATCAGCCCACACGGCCATACCGATCCATCGTGGTTTGCGGAGAATTTGCCGTTCGCCAATGCGACGGAGCTCTTGCTGGTACCGGATCACTACGTGTTCCGCATGCTCTACAGCCAAGGCGTGTCGCTGGACGCCTTAGGCATTCCACGCCGCGATGGTTCGCGCGCCCATGTCGACCCGCGCGAAGCCTGGCGCGTGTTTGCCGAGCATTTCCATCTGTTCCGCGGTACGCCGTCGTCCATGTGGCTCAATCACGTCTTCCACGACGTATTCGGTTTGCGCGTGAGATTGGATGCGTCGACCGCCGATACGTATTACGACCACATCACCGATGCCTTGCAGCGCCCCCAATTTCGTCCGCGCGCTCTGTTCGAGCGCTTCAATATCGAAGTGATCGCCACGACCGAATCCCCGCTCGATCCGCTGCAACACCATGCGGTCATTCGCCAGAGCGGTTGGAAGGGGCGCGTGATTACGGCATACCGCCCTGATCCGGTGGTCGATCCCGAACACGAGCAATTCCCGTCGGCGCTCCAGGCGTTCGGCGAGATCACCGGCGAGGATGTTTATAGCTGGCAGGGATATCTGCAGGCACATCGGCAGCGCCGCGCCTTCTTTGCCGCGGCGGGCGCCACGTCCACGGATCACGGGCACCCCACTGCCGCGACGGCCAATCTCTCCGGCGCGCAGGCCAGCAAGTTGTTCGACACGGTGATCCGCGGCAAAGCCACTGCGCAGGAGGCGGAGCTGTTCCGTGCGCAGATCCTCACCGAAATGGCGGCGATGAGTTTGGACGACGGATTGGTCATGCAGATTCATCCGGGGTGCTATCGCAATCACAACCATCCGTTGTTCGAACGCTACGGCCGCGACAAGGGTGCCGATATTCCCTTGCGCACGGAGTACGTCAGGGCGCTGAAGCCGCTGCTGGATCGTTTCGGCAACGAGCCTAACTTCAAGCTCATCGCTTTCACGCTGGATGAAAGCACCTACAGCCGCGAGCTGGCTCCATTGGCCGGTCACTATCCTGCGCTGTTTCTCGGGCCGGCGTGGTGGTTCCACGACGCGCCGGAAGGCATGTGGCGCTTCCGCGAATGGACGCTGGCCAGCGCGGGCTTCTACAACACCGTGGGCTTCAACGACGACACGCGCGCGTTCCTGTCGATTCCCGCACGCCACGATGTCGCACGCCGTATCGATTGCACCTTTCTCGCCAAGCTCGTGGTCGAACACCGGATGGATGAGGACGAAGCCACCGAACTTGCGGTGGATCTTGCTTACAACCTGCCGAAACAAGCTTACAAGCTATAAGCGGGCTTTCTTCCACCTCGGCCGATGACGTGGCTGAGGTGGAATGGGCTAAGCGTTTTTTGTCGCCGTCAACGCACGCGATATCGAGGCTGGCGTCCCGTCGCCGAGGGCTGCGTATGCTTCCCGCAATACGCGAGTAAAGCGTGCGTCGCCTGCAAGCGGCGCGAATACGGCATCGAGCTTCAGAAAGGCATCTACATCTGACGTTGTGTCGCCGGTACACACCCGCCCAACCACAGAAAGCGCATCGTTCATCGGATCGATCAACGCTACACCGCTGTGCGCCTGCCTGCGCACAAATTGCATCCACGCTGCGATCGAAAGGCACAGGGCATGGATGGGTAAGTTGGCTGCCAGCGCATCGGAGATGGTGCTGAGCAAACGAACCGGCAACTTCTGCGAGCCATCCCATGCGATCTGCGAGAGACGATGGCGAACGGAAGGATTGCGGAAGCGTTCCAAAATAGCGTCGATATAAGCGTTGACGTCCATGCTGGCCGGCAGCGTGATAGCCGGTGCGATGGCATCGCGCATCAGGCGCTCGACAAAATGCGCGAGCAACGGATCGTTCATCGCATCGGCCACTGTCTCGATGTTCATGAGTGAACCGAGATAAGCCAGGGTGGAATGTGCGCCGTTAAGCAAGCGAAGCTTCGCGCGATCGTAACCGGCGATATCGTGGCTCATCGTAACGCCGACGCGTTCGAACGGTGGACGGTCGTTACAGAACCGGTCTTCGACGACCCATTGCGTGTACGTTTCGCGTTGAATGGGCCACGCATCCTGATATCCAAGCTCAGCGTGAATGCGTTCGCGCAATGCGTCATCCGAGGCAGGGGTGATGCTATCGACCATCGAACAAGGAAAGGCGACCTTGGCTTCGATCCAGTTCGCCAGCGCGGTGTCGATACGTTGCGCATATTGCAGCACCGCGCGGCGCAAGCGATGGCCGTTGTCGGCCAGATTGTCGCAACTCAATACGGTGTACGGCATTTGCCCTCGGTTCCATCGCGCGCGCAAACCCGCAGCGATGTAACCGATCGCACTGCGTGGCGTTTCGGGCGAGGCGAGGTCGTGCGCGATATCGGGATGTGCGACATCCAGATCCTGGCCGGATAGACAGTAACCCTTTTCGGTGATCGTCAACGTCACGAGCCGCACCGCAGGATCGGCGAGCCTTGCCAGTACGTCGGCTTGCTGTTCGCGTGCACACAGCAACTCACGGATCGACCCGATCACGCGCACCTGCGTTTTCTGGCCGAGCAGCAATAGCGTGTAGAGATTGTTTTGCGGCTGCAATGCATCGCGCACGTCGGCGCTGTGCAAGGAGACGCCGCAGATCGCCCAATCCGGATGCTCATTCAGTAGATCATCGGCATACACGGCCTGGTGCGCGCGATGGAATGCGCCGACACCGATGTGCACGATGCCCGTGCGCACTTGTGCTGGATCGTAGCCGGGCTTGATCACGGATGCTGGCAAGCGGGCAAGCGATCCCTCCGACAAGCGTTTGGTGTGAGGGGCAACCGTGTCGGTCATTAGCGTTTTACCTCGAAACCGTCTTGCGCCAGAAATGAAAACATGTCCGCTTCGCCAAGCAGGTTTACGTCGCCCGGAACCGAATGTTTGAGGCAGGCGGCGGCGATGGCGAATTCGAGCGCGGCTTCGTCCGTCATGTGCCGAAACAGGCCGTGCAGCAGCCCTGCGGCGAACGCGTCGCCGCCGCCGATGCGGTCGACGATAGGGGTGAGCGTGTGCGGGTGGGTGGTCCATACACGATCGCGTGTTGCCATCATGCCGAAGATGTCCTGATCGTCCACATTGCGGTGATGGCGCTCCGTCGCCGCGATACGGCAAAGTCGAGGCCACGCGGCAAACGCCGCGTCGGCGGCAGACCGGAAGCGTTCTTGCACATGGGCCTCTGGAAATACCTGATCAAGCATCAAGGCGATATCGCGATCGTTGCCAAACATCACGTCGGCTTCGGCAACCATGTCGCGAAGCAGGCCGGGTGCCTGCCCTTCGCGCGCGCCCCAAAGCTTGCTGCGGTAATTGCAATCGAACGACACGGATAAGCCTGCGGCACGCGCCGCGCGTGCGGCCTCGATGGCCGCTTGTGCGGTGGACTGGCCAAGCGCGAGGTTGATGCCCGACAGGTGCAGCCATTGCGCGCTCGTCAAGAGCGTCGGCCAGTCGTACGTTGCCGCAGGGGTGCTTGCGAAGACGGAATTCGCACGGTCGTAGAGCACCTCGGAAGGTCGATGCATCGCGCCCGGTGAAAGGAAATAAAGCCCCATGCGTCCGGGCGCATAGCGAAGGCTTTTGGTGTCCACACCGTGTCGCCGCAGTTCGCCCGCGCATGCACGGCCCAGCACGTTGTCCGGCAGGGCGCTGATCATGACGCTGTCGTGTCCGAGGATGGCCAGCGAGGCCGCGACGTTCGC
Source organism: Dyella sp. (assembly GCA_035508595.1). GTDB lineage: Bacteria > Pseudomonadota > Gammaproteobacteria > Xanthomonadales > Rhodanobacteraceae > Dyella_B. Next base: position 9,834 of record DATJMR010000056.1, on the reverse strand, counting down.
TTCCGCGCCGCCGAAGTGCACCTCGAAGCGTGGCGATTGCAGCGTAAGTTCGTGGCCGGGCGGCGACATGCGCATAAGCAGCTCGCCGAAGAAGGCGATGCGGCAAGCGGCGGATTTCTTTTGTGGTTCGTTACGCATCCGAATTCTCCGTCAATCGTGAACCACGAAGTCCTTGGTCAAACGTATGTCGCTGCTGGAAGCGCCGATTTGCACCTGATACGTACCGGAATCGACGGCGTAGGCGTGGCGGTCGACGTCGTAATACTTCATGTCGACCGCGGGCGTGATGTCAAAGCTAATGTCACGGCTCTCGCCAGGCTGAAGGTTCACGCGCTGGAACCCGCGCAGGTCCTTGTTTGAGCGCGCATGCGCCGCATGCAACGCATGAAGGTACAACTGAACCACTTCGTCACCCGGGCGGTGGCCGGTGTTGCGGATCTTTATGGTGACTTTGAGATGGTCTTGCGCACCGACCTTGTCATGATCGAGCCGGATGTCCGAATAGGCGAATTGGGTGTACGACAAGCCATATCCGAACGGATAAAGCGGTTCCCCCTTGAAATAGCGGTACGTGCGACCGTCCATACTGTAGTCGTCGAACGGTGGCAGCTTTTCATCGGCCTTGTAGAACGTGATGGGCAATCGGCCGGCCGGATTGGTTGCGCCGAACAGCACATCCGCCACCGCATTGCCGCCACGTTGGCCTGGGTACCAGGCCACCAAAATCGCGGGGATGTGTTGCTTTGCCCAATCGATGGCAAGCGCCGAGCCCGTCGTCAGTACCATCACCACGGGTTTGCCGGTGGCTTGCAGCGCTTCCAGCAATTTTTTCTGCGTAGCGGGCAAACGCAGATCCGTGCGATCGCCACCGGCGAAGCCCGGATAGCTGATCTTCATTTCCTCGCCCTCGATGTCGCTGGTGAGGCCGCCCACGAAGATCACTACATCGGCGTTGCGCGCGTCATCCACGGCCTCCTGCAAAGGCGCCTTGGGGTGAGGCAGCCGCCAGGACAATCGCACGTCATTGTTCTGGTTGTTTTTGGTGTATTCGAGGCGGATGTCGTAAGCCTTGCCTGCTTCCAGGTCGAGCGAGGCTTTGTGAGCCTGTGGATTCGAACCGGTACTCCACGCGTCGATCACCAGGCGGCCGTCGACGTACAGACGGTATCCATTGCTGGCGACATCGCTCAATTCATATCGGCCGGATACCGGCGGCAGCAGCTGACCGCTCCAGCGCACGCTGAAGTCGTTATTGGCGAGCGCTTTCTCCGCGGGGAATTCGCCGCGCAGAACTATATCGTCCGTGGGCGTGCTGTGATCCCAATTGAAATGGATGTCCGGATCGGTGCGCGTCAGCACCGGTGCTGCGTCGAAGTTTTCCCCTGGGAAATATTCGCCTTTAAGGCCATGCTCGGTCGCCTTGGCTGCAGGGCGCAGATAGTTCGATGCGATCAGGACGGCATCGCCGGGGCCGTTCATGCCTTCAACCAGATCGGCGCCACGCGCGTAGGTGACCTCCGCCTGAGGTACGGCTTCACGAATGCCTTGCAGAATCGTGACGGGTGCGGCTGGGGTTCCGTGGTAGTTGCCGAGCAGCGCGGTGACATCGTCCGCCGTCGGTCCGATCACCGCAATGCGATGTACCTGGCGCGAGAGCGGAAGAATGCCGTTGTTCTTAAGCAGAACGATCGATTCCTCCGCAGCGCGTCGCGACAACGCGTCGTGGTCCGGCGACTGGTTGACCGAGTAAGGAATCTGCGCCCAACGTACGCGCTCAGGTGGATCGAACATGCCAAGTCGGAAGCGGGCCGCCATCAGCCGCTTGAGCGAGGTGTCGATCTGGGCTTCGCTGATCAAGCCATCGCATACCGCCGCCGTGAGCGCCGCATACGTTTTGCCGCAGTCGAGATCGTCGCCGTTCTTGACCGCCAACGCGGAGGCCTGTTCCGCGGTTTGCACAATCTTGTGGTGCAGGTAGATATCTTCGACCGCGTCGCAATCGGAAACCACATAACCCGTGAAGCCCCATTGCTTGCGCAAGGTATCTTGCAACAGGAACTGGCTGGCCGATGCCGACTCGCCATTCACGCGGTTATAGGCGCCCATCACGGCGTCGACGTGGCCTTGCTGCACCAGCGCCTGGAAGGCGGGTAGATAGGTTTCGTAGAGATCGCGTTCGCTTGGGTGCACGTCGAACCGATGGCGTTCCGATTCCGGTCCGCTATGTACGGCGAAATGCTTGGCGGTCGCGTCGAGCTTTCGATAGGTCGGATCGTCGCCTTGCAGGCCGCGCACGAACGTGACACCCATGCGCGAGGTGAGGAACGGATCTTCGCCGTAAGTTTCCTGCCCGCGCCCCCAGCGAGGATCGCGGAAGATATTGATATTGGGCGACCAGAAAGTGAGGCCTTCGTAACGACCGTGCATGCCGCGCCGTATGAATTCGTTGTGCTTGGCGCGTGCTTCATCGCTGATGGCGGTGGCCACGTCGCTCATCAGCGGAACATCGAAAGTCGCCGACAGGCCGATGGCTTGCGGGAAGACCGTTGCCTGGCCAGCGCGTGCGACGCCGTGCAGGCCCTCATTCCACCAATCGTAGGCAGGTATGCCGAGCCGGGGAATCGCAGGTGCATTGTTTTGCATCTGCGAAATCTCTTCTTCCAGCGTCATGCGCGACACGAGGTCGGCGGCACGATCCTCGACGCTGCGGTGTGAGTCCTGATAGACGGCTGTTTGCGACCATGCAGGCATGGCGCACACCGTGAGCGCGATCGCGGAAAGCAGATATTTGACGCGCAGCTTTTTCATGCGAAATTCCATTTTCTTACCAGTCCCACATCGAACCGTCTTCCAGTCGCGCGATAGGAAGCTGCTTGGGGGAATAGGGGAAACGTGCGGCAAGTTTCTCGTCGATGCTGACGCCGTGGCCCGCCGATTCGCCGCAATGCAGGCGACCGTTGCGGAACACATAGTCGTGCGGGAACACTTCGTTGGTTTCGTCGGAATGGAACATGTATTCCTGGATGCCGAAATTCGGTACCCAGGTGTCGAAATGGAGCGCGGCACCCATGCATACCGGCGAAAGATCCGTCGCGCCGTGGAAGCCGGTTCGCACCTGGTGGAGTGCAGCGAAATCGGCCAGACGACGCAGATGGGTAATACCGCCACCGTGCACGATGGTAGTGCGGATATAGTCGATCAGCTGATTCTCGATCAGGTGTTTGCAATCCCAGATCGAATTGAACACTTCGCCGACGGCCAGCGGCGTGGTCGAATGCTGGCGAATGATCTCGAAGGATTTCTGATTTTCCGCCGGCGTGGAGTCTTCCAGCCAGAACAGGCGATACGGCTCAAGGCTGCGCGCCAGCTGCGCCGCTTCGATCGGCGAAAGGCGATGATGCGCGTCGTGCAAAAGGTGAACATCCGTGCCATGGTCGGCACGCAAACGCTCGAACAGTTTCGGCACGACTTCCAGGTATTTCGGCGTGGACCACACGGTTTCGGCGGGGAGTTCGCTTTCCGCAGGTTCGTAGGGCTTGCCGCCGACCGAAATGCCGTAGGTTTTTTTGACGCCCGGCACGGCGCATTGCGCGCGCACGGCAAGAAAGCCTTTTTCGATGTAGCGCCCGACTTCGTCGCTGGTTTCGGCCATATCGCGACCGTTGGCGTGACCGTAGACCAATGCGCCTTCGCGCGAGCGTCCGCCCAGCAATTGATAGATCGGCATGTTGGCGAACTTGCCGAGGATATCCCACAACACCACGTCGACCGCTGCGATGGCCGTCATGGTGACCGGGCCGCGGCGCCAATAGGCGCCGCGATACAGGAACTGCCAAATATCTTCGATGCGGCCTGCATCGCGGCCGATCAAGTTGGGTGCCACGTGATCTTTCAGATACGACGCCACCGCAAGTTCGCGCCCATTGAGCGTCGCATCGCCCAAGCCGGTAATGCCCGAGCGTGTTTCGATTTTGAGCGTGACGAAGTTCCGCCCCGGACAGGTGACGATGACACGGGCATCGACGATCTCGCGATCGCGCGCCGAACCGAGCGATGTGTTTTCAGAAGCGCTGGAAGTGCTCATGGGGAAACTCGTAAGTTGGAGTGTGCGGGTGTAAGCGGAAGTTCGAAGGGGCCGGCGGGCAGGCCCGAACCGTCATAGAGTGTGCAGATCGGGCTGTCGGCCCAGCAGTAACGAACGCGTGCGATGTCGCTGTCCGATGTTGGGATATGCAACACGATGTTGTTGTCCTGAATGTCGGCTTGGACATAGTGGCAGGAGCCGGGCTGTGCACCGCACAGCTCGAAGCCGATCGGCTGGTTGGCGCTGTAGGCGACAAGGTGGCCGGTCACATCGCCGAAAGCAAGTGTGACGACATTGTCGTTACGCTGTGCCGACGTCGGTATCGGTCCTGATGGATGCAGTGCTTCGCCATAAACGACGCGACGTGCGGCGCGCGCGAGGCGACGCCCCACTTCTTGTTTGTTGGCGGGATGAATGTCGTAGCGTTCGCCGATATCGACAGCGACGGCGAGGCCCGAGTGCGGATCTTCGGAGGCAACAAGACGCTGCGCTTCGCGTACGTCCGCCCAGCCGCTTTCTCCAGGATGCGTGGGAGATGGACCATAGCTGGACAACTGCACGATAAGCATCGGCAAATTCGTGCCGAAGCGTGCACGGAATTCATCGCGCAACGCCTCCAGCAACGTGCGGTAATTGCCGGGATCGCCCGTGTTGGATTCGCCTTGATACCACAGCGCACCGCGCATGCCGTAGTGCCCGAGCGGCGCGATCATGCCGTTGTACAGCGTGGTCATCCCCGAGGTCGATTGCCACGGCACGCGTGGTGGCGATCCATAAGACGACGGCACAACCTGATACTGCCATGGACCGAGCGGCACGCTTGAGCCGTCTGCCAAACGCAGCGCGCGTTGATCGGCAGGGCCATAGATGCCGCCATCGCGATAGGTATTGAGCACATTGACGGTGATCAGGTTATCGCCTTCGTGCAATGCGCCAGGCGGTACGGCATAGCTGCGTGGTACACCGCCGTAAGCGGTTCCGATCCAATGCCCGTTGATCCAGGTCTGGTCGATTTCGTTGGCCACGCCAAGGGAGAGCATGGTGGCATGTTCTGCCTGCTGCTTGGTCAATTTCAACGTGGTGCGATACCACAACATGCCGGTGAAGTCGGCGAGCTGCGGCAAACCCCAATGCTGCCATGGCCCTCGGTCGATCGGAGCAGGTAGCCAACCTTTCCCGTTGAGGTGAGAGGGGTCCCAAGGTGCGTCGTTCTTCGCAACCCCGGAGCGCGACGACCACCATGCTTTCCATTGGCGATCCCAGTGTTCGTTCGCCAGCGGGCGATGGGTGTTGTAGAGATCGAGCAGGTCCAGCGAAGCATCGTAGCCGCCAGCCTTGCGCAGCGCGGCGGCGCTCATCCACGGTTCGATGCGCGAACCGTTCCACGCCGAAACGATCAAGCCCAAAGGAACCGGTATCGTTTTCTGCAGTTCGCGCGCGAAGTAGTAACAGGTGGCGGAGAAGTCGGGCAGGTTGGCAGGCGTTGCCGCCAACCAATGGTCCGATGTGGGAATGCTTTGCAGTGGCGTGGAACTGGCGACGTTATCGACCGTCAACATGCGAATGCGGTCGTTCGGTGCGTTATGCGTCTCGGAGTACTCATCCAAGGTGTACTTGACCGGCAGCACCATGTTGGATTGACCGGAGCACAGAAAAACATCGCCGACCAAGATATCTCGGATCGTTTGCGCCGCGCCGTCGCCGGTGGTCACGGTGAGTGTGTAAGGGCCGCCGGCCGCAAGCGCCGGCAACGAGACATTCCACTGGCCTTTTGCGTCGGCGTGGCTGGTGATGGCATGTCCGGCAAAGGCAATTTTAACCGTCTCGCCGGGTTTGGCATGTCCCCAGATCGGATCGGCGTGATCGCGTTGCAGAACGGCGTGATCCTGGAAGAGCGGGTTCAACAGCATGGCCTCGCCGTCGGCCCGCGCCGCAAACGAGCTCAAGCACAGGATGGCCGTCAGCACAGCCCTGATACGGCGATGCGTGAACTCCCTTTGCATGGCGCGAATCACCATGACGAATAGCCGGGCACGTTTTTGAAGGTAAGCGATTCGTAGTACTTCAGATCGTGCTGAGGCGGCGCAAAGCCGGGCGGCAACGGCAAGCCCGATACGCTCTGGAAGTAAGCGATGCAGGCATCTCGCCACCACTGTGCTTCCTTCTCTTGAATCGCCAGAAAGGCCGCTACCTGTTGATAGCGCTCGGCATCGATATAGCCATCCATATGACGCCAGGTTTCGCGCATCTGTTTGACGTCGTCGACGCCCCGCGTGTAATGCGCCACCAGCTCATACCATAGCGTTTGGCCGGAGCGCATGCGGTAGTCCCAGGGAACATGGTGGAACCACAGCAGAAGCTGTTCGGGTGTTTGCCTTACATCGTTGAATTTCGCGGCGATGGACGGAGCGTATTGATCGACGGCGTCGCTGCCGGTGCGGGTGCGATCGAAGCCGATGCCGTTGTGATCTGCGCGATGGTAGTAAACAGGCCGCCAGTCCGCGCGTGCTTCGCTGGCATCCCACGGTGCCGGTCCGTAGTGATGGCCAGGCCCCATGAGGTGATGCAGGCCGAGCGGTGTCATGTAGTCGACGGCGGCTTCGCGCGACCCTATCATCATGTCGACCACGGGTTTGACGAAGGCTTCGTTATTGGTGAAGGTCATCCGCACCCATTCTTCGGCGATGGCGCGCGAGGAAAGCGTGGGATTCCAGGCCAGGCGACCGAAGACATACCAATTGGCCTGGTTGAAATCCGATCCGCTCCAATTGCGATCGGTGCCGATGTTCGCGACACCGGCGATGCCGGAAATAGTGTGATGCCCCAGCGAGCCGTCGATCACCTTTGCGACGGTGGAGCCTTTTCCGTGTGCCATGGTGTCGGAGGACAGCACTTCTTGGTAGAGCGGTCCCAGATAGACCAGATGCGTCGCGAAGCCGAGGTATTCCTTGGTGATCTGCAACTCAATCATCAAGGGTGTTTTCGGCATGGCGCCAAAGAGCGGGCTGAAAGGTTCGCGCGGTTGAAAGTCGACCGGTCCGTTCTTTACTTGCAGCAGCACGTTGTCGCGGAAATGACCGTCGAGTGGTTTGAATTCGGTATACGCCTGCTTGGCGCGATCGTCTGTGTTCGTTTGCGAATACACAAACGTTCGCCACATCACGACACCGCCGTGCGGCGCGAGTGCGTCGGCGAGCATGTTCGCGCCGTCGGCGTGCGTGCGCTCGTAGTCTTGCGGACCGGGTTGCCCTTCTGAATTGGCCTTGACGAGGAAACCGCCGAAATCCGGGATGATCTTGTAGATGTCGTCGACTTTCGCACGCCACCATTGCTGCACGTGCGGGTCGAGCGGATCGGCGGTCTTCAGCCCCCCGATCTCCATCGGTGCGCTGAAGCGGACGCTGATATAGACACGAATGCCGTAGGGGCGGAACACATCCGCCAAGGCCTTGACCTTCTCCAAATACCTGGGCGTGAGAATCTCCGCGCCCGCATTCACATTGTTGAGCACCGTGCCGTTGATGCCGATCGATGCATTGGCGCGTGCGTAGTCGGTGTAACGCGGATCGCGCCAATCGGGCAGCTTCCACCAATCCCAGATCGACGCGCCCGCATAACCGCGCTCGACTTCGCCGTTGAGATTGTCCCAATGATTGAGTACGCGCAGTTTGATGTGGGGAGACTCATGCAGATCGAGGCGGTCGATCGACTGATCGGTTTGCAGCAAGCGCAGAAAATGGAAGGCACCGTAGAGCGCGCCAATATCCTCGTTGCCTACGATGGCCGTGGCGGTGTGACCATCCACGTTGACCGTGCGAATGAGATAACCCTCCTTGCCGAGGTTTTTGGTGTCCAAGTGCAGGTTCGCGATCAGCGACGAGTTGCTTGGCGTGCCCACCAGGATCGCGCCGTCGCGGGTCACGGTGTCCGATAGCGCGGGTGCGCGACCGAGCAGCCCATCGAGACCGCGAAGCAGTTCCTTGCGGGTAACTGTCTGAGTGGGCGTGCCGGACGCTGCAACCAATTGCGAGGCGTGGCTTCGATAGATGTTTGCCTGCTCCGTCGCAAGCGGGTGATAACGCAACCACAGTTCGTATCCGTCTTCGGCGTGCACAGGTGCTATGCATAGCGCTATCGCCAGCATCAGCATGATCGCTGCCCAGAGACGGACGAAAGGGGGGATGGGTGAGGTGGCGCTGCGGGCATTCCTGTCGAAGGATGCTTCCGCTGTCGCCAACCTATGCAAGAATGCGCTCATATTCGATCCGAAATCAGGACTGATATCGATTTCCGCGGCAACCGTGTTTCGTGGTTGCGGGCTCGCTTGAAGGGAAACGGCATTGAAGAAGACAGGTAAGAAATCGGTTCGCCGCAAGGGAATGGCCGTCACCATCGACGAGGTGGCATCGCTCGCCAAAGTGTCGCCCATGACGGTGTCGCGCGTGGTCAACGGTCACAGCAAGGTGCGCGAATCGACACGCGAGCGCGTCATGCAAGCGGTGCAGGAATTGGGTTATATCCCCAATTTGGCTGCCAGTTCGCTGGCTGCCGCACAAGATGCGCGTATTGCCCTCATTTACACCAACCCCAGCGCTGCGTATTTGCGAGAGCTGTTGCTTGGCGCACTGCACGGTGCGGCGCGCGCCGCGGCGCAATTGGTGATCGCGGACTGGGACGAGCTCGACCTTGGCGCCGAAAGAAAGGCGGCGCGCGCGCTGGCTCGCGGCGTCTCCGGCGTGATCCTGCCGCCCCCGTTGTGCGAATCCAAGGCGATTATCGAGGAACTGGTCGAGGCCGGCGTTCCGGTCGTCGCCATTGCTTCCGGCCGCTTCAATCACGACATTTCCAGCGTGCGCATCGACGACTTTCTGGCTGCCAAAGAGGTCACCGAATACCTGGTCAAAATGGGGCATACGCGTATCGGCTTTATCAAAGGTCACCCCAACCAGACCGCCAGTACCCGGCGCTTTGAGGGATATCTGGCCGCGCTCAAGGAAATGGGCATCGCCACCGACCCGGCTTTGGTTCAGCAGGGTTACTTCACCTATCGCTCGGCGCTGCCGGTCGTTGAAAACTTGCTGACCTTGCGCAAACCGCCGAGTGCGATTTTCGCCAGCAACGACGATATGGCGGCGGCCGCCATTTCCGTCGCGCACCGTCGCGGACTGGATGTGCCGCGCGATCTGTCCATTGTCGGTTTCGACGACACCTCGGCCGCGACCACCGTGTGGCCGGAGTTGACGACGGTTCGCCAGCCGATTTCCACGATGGCCGATTCGGCCATCGATATCCTTTTGCGTGCGATCCGCCGCAAGGACAACAACACTAAGGTGGTGGCCGATCACGTGGTCGCGCACCAGTTGATCTCGCGCGATTCGGTCGCTCCTTTCACGGCAGCTACGAGCAAGCCGCGGATCTGATCCGCCATCCCGTTTCGAACCGATCTTTTCTGCGGGATTGCGCTGCGGGTCCGGCGCGTGGAGGCGCATGGAGCTAGCCCTCCATCTCTTCCAATTCTTTACCGCGCGTTTCGTGCACGTAACGCTGCACGAAGAATACCGATATCACCGCCGCGGCCGCATACAGACCGTATGCACCCGCCAGGCCGATACCGGCCAGAAGAATGGGGAAGGTGACGGTAATGGCGAAATTCGACGTCCACTGCGCCGCGCCCGCGACGGCAAGGCCGGAGCCGCGAATTTGGTTCGGGAACATCTCCCCGAGCATCACCCACATCACCGGGCCCCACG
>DATJMR010000055.1:0-3472 GCA_035508595.1 Dyella sp. | reverse complement strand
GAAGACCCCCATCAGCGCAAAGCCTGCTCACGCAGTTGATGGATGCGGTCGCGCAGACGGGCCGCCTCTTCGAATTCCAGGTTTTCGGCGTGCTTGCGCATGTCGGCCTCCAGGCGTTTGATCATCGTGTTGGCCTGCTCGGCATTCAGATTCGCGTATTCGGTCGGCGACTCGGCGACCGCGGCAGCACGGCCGCGCGAAGACTTGCCCCGCCCCCTGCCTGGCGCTTCGCTGCGCGCGCCCTCCATGATGTCAGCGATGCGGCGCACCACCGATTGCGGCGTAATGCCATGCGCTTCGTTCCACGCCTTCTGCTTTTCGCGTCGACGATTGGTTTCCTCCATGGCGGCCTGCATCGAGCGCGTGATCTCGTCGGCGTAAAGAATGGCCTTGCCGCGAACATTGCGTGCCGCGCGACCGATGGTCTGAATCAGCGAACCGGTCGAACGCAGGAACCCTTCCTTGTCGGCATCGAGAATCGCCACGAGCGACACCTCCGGCATATCCAAGCCTTCGCGCAGCAAGTTGATGCCGACCAGCACATCGAATTCGCCCAAGCGCAGATCGCGGATGATTTCCACGCGCTCCACCGTTTCGATGTCCGAGTGCAGGTAGCGCACCTTCACATCGTGCTCGCTCAAGTATTCGGTGAGGTTTTCCGCCATGCGCTTGGTGAGCGTCGTCACCAGCACGCGGTCCCCCATCGCAATGCGCTTCTTCGCCTCGCTGAGCAAATCGTCGACTTGCGTGCGTACCGGGCGCACCTCCACTTCAGGGTCGATCAGCCCGGTAGGACGCACCACCAACTCCACCACGGCGTCGCCGGATTTTTCCAATTCGTAGGGGCGCGGCGTCGCCGAAACGAAAATCGTGCGCGGTTCGCGCCGCTCGAATTCCTCGAAACGCAACGGGCGATTGTCCATCGCCGAAGGCAGGCGGAAGCCGAATTCCACCAGCGTCTCCTTGCGTGAACGGTCGCCCTTGTACATCGCGCCGAGCTGCGGCACGGTGACGTGCGATTCGTCGATCACCAGCAAGGCATCCGGTGGCAAGTAATCGAACAATGTCGGCGGCGGCTCGCCCGGCGCGCGGCGCGTGAGGTGCCGCGAGTAGTTTTCGATACCTTGGCAGTAACCCACCTCGGCCATCATCTCGATATCGAAACGCGTGCGTTGGTCCAGACGCTGCGCTTCGACCAGCCGGTTTTCCTTGTAGAGCTGATCCAGGCGCTCTTTCAACTCCACCTTGACCGTTTCGATGGCATTGAGCACGCTCTCGCGCGTGCTGGCGTAATGCGTGCGAGGGTAGACGGTGTAGCGCGGCACCTTGCGGATGGTTTCGCCGGTGAGCGGATCGAACAGCGAGAGGTTTTCCACTTCGCCGTCGAACAATTCGATGCGCAGCGCCTCGGTTTCGGACTCGGCGGGAAACACATCAATGATCTCGCCGCGCACGCGATACGTACCACGGCGCAGTTCCATTTCGTTGCGGGTGTACTGCAACTCGGTCAATTGGCGAATTAGCGCGCGCTGGTCGATCCGCTCCCCGCGCGCCAGGATCAGGCGCAGCGAAAGATAGTCTTCCGGATCGCCCAGACCGTAGATGGCCGACACCGTCGCAACGATCAACGAGTCTTTGCGCGAAAGCAGCGCCTTGGTCGCCGCCAGTCGCATCTGTTCGATGTGATCGTTGATCGACGCGTCTTTCTCGATATAGGTGTCGGAGGCGACGACGTACGCCTCCGGCTGGTAGTAATCGTAGTAGCTGACGAAGTACTCCACCGCATTGTGCGGAAAGAATTCCTTGAATTCGCCGTAGAGCTGCGCCGCCAACGTCTTGTTCGGCGCAAGCACGATCGTGGGGCGCTGCACCTGCGCAATCACGTTGGCGATGGTGAAGGTTTTGCCGGACCCCGTGACACCCAGCAACGTTTGCCCCGCCATGCCGGCCTCGAAGCCCTCGACCAGGCGCGCGATGGCGTTCGGCTGATCGCCGGAGGGCTTGTAGTCGGAGACGAGTTGGAAGCGGTCGTGGTCAGTCATGCGGATACTCTGCGGGCGCCTGGACGTATTTTAAACGCCGCTTGCTGACACAAGTTGTCAGCAGGGCCGTACGCGTGTCCTCCTCAATCGAGGTTGGCAGGGCCAGGACGGGCGCTAGCATCGTTCGGATGACGCCAAAGCACGACAACGAACCCGCAAAGGGTGGTCAAAAAGGATTCGGGTTGATCGAACAGATCATGACCTTGACGGTATTGGCGGTGCTCGCAACGATCGCGGTGCCCGCCTTTCATCAGATGATCGAGGGGCACCAATTGCGTGTCGCTCAAACCGACTACATCGTAGCCTTGCAGCACGCGCGCAATCTGGCCGTCAACGAGCAGCGACAGATCATTTTTTGCCCCAGCCGCGACGGACAACGGTGCAACGGCGACGGCTCGTGGACGGGTGGCTGGCTAATTGGGCGACACGATCTGGACAACAAAGGGCAACCCTACGGATCGCCGCTGTATATCGGGGGACACTACTCGGGAAAGGTCATCGTTGCCGGCAGCGAAGCGAAGAAATACATCGCATTCAAAGCAGACGGCAGCGCCACAGGCAACCAGACGTTGACATTCTGCATCAGGGATGAAGCGCAACGGCCATTGAACGTGGTGATAGCGCTCCGTGGACGCATCAAAGGCGAGGCGGCAACTTCAGCCGACCCCTCACCATGCACTGCGCCGGACTGATATTGCATTACCGATCAAAGCAACACAGGCCTGTCCGGCAGCTCATCCGGCCGCGCTTTGCCATGGCTGGGAAAGTGTTTCGCAAGCAGCGCATGTACCTCGGAGATGCCACGCAACGCACCGGCCCGCCATTGCCCTGCCGCAAAGTTTTCTTGCATTGTGGCGCAGATCGCCGCCCACTCTTCCGGCTTCACCCGGCGGGCAATACCGCGATCGGCAACCACTTCGATGCGGTGCTCGGACATCAGCACATAGATCAGCACGCCGCAGTTGTGCTCGGTATCCCACACGTTGAGCTGACCGAATACCTGGCGAGCGCGTGTGCTGGCATCCAGGCCCTCCCATACCAACGGCAGCGGTAGGCGCGATTCCACGGCAAAACGCACTTCACCCAGATGCGTGCGTTCCCCGTCCGCAACGGCATCGGTCATGTCGTCGAGCAAATCCGGGGAAAAGCGCCGATGGATCGCAAACCAACCTTCGAACGCGTTCATCAGGAGTCGTTGGGTACGTGAAGGCATTTCACCAGCTCCCCGAAGCACCGCCGCCGCCGAAACTGCCGCCGCCACCGCTGAATCCACCGCCGCCGCCAAACCCTCCGCCCCCGCCGAAACCGCCACCTCCGAAACCACCGCCACCGAAGCCGCCCCAGCCGCCCCCGCCGATCGATCGTCCCGCGCCCCCCGGCAGCAGCATGAACAGGCCGCCGAGTACGCCCCCGAGAATGCCGACGCCTAC
>DATJMR010000054.1:0-2689 GCA_035508595.1 Dyella sp. | reverse complement strand
GCGTGTAAGAGACCTTCGCCACGGTGAAATCATGCGCGTGCTTGGGGCTGACCAGGTCCGGATCTTGCGATTGGTCGTCGAGCGACTTGCGCACGTTCACCTGCAGCAGATCCACGCCGTGGAAGCGGCGATCGGTGTGGTTCATGGCGTAACCAAGATCCAGCACGTTGAACCGCTCATTCGACAATTCCATGCCCTGCGTGCTCAACCGGGACTGCTCGCGCATCACGTGCAGGCTGGCCTGCATCTTCATGTCGTCGGTATTGAGGAATTTCCAATCGCTACCGGCGAATTGCGTCGTGGTGGGGCCGCGCACCTTCAAGGCGGCAAACCCGTCGGAGCTGATCTGCAGCTCGCTGCGCGTCACCCCACCGGTCATGCTCAACCCGGGCACCACCACCAGCGGTGCGGTGTAGGCCAGCGAGCCGTAGGTGTTCTGGTTCGGATCCAGCGCGTCATCCACGTTGACCGACAGGCTGTCGCCGATGCCCAGCGGACTGTTCCAGGTCACGCCGGCCAGCGCGCGGTAGCGGCCGGTAAGCGAAGTACCGTAATTGTCCGCGCCAAGCGTAAAGGTGAACGGATTCTTCGCCTCGTGCGCCACCATGACCAGGTCGGTATCGCCGGTCTGCCGGCCCGGCTGGAAGGTGGAAGCGACCGTCACGCCCGGCAGATCGCGCACGTACAGCAGCGCGGAATCCACCGTGCTCTTTTGCAGCGGCTTGTCTCTCAGTTGCTGTGCCGGTGCGGCAATCACGCTAGCGTAATAACGCTTGTTGCCCTTGACGATGATGCGTCCGACGCGGCCTTCCAGGATCTGGATCTGCACCATCTGGTCGCTGCCGATGGTCTGTGCCGGCAGGAAGGCATCGGCCACGATAAAGCCGGCCTTGCGATAGCGCTCGGTGACCTTGTCCGCCACGTCCTGCATCTGCGCAAAGCTGAGCATGGCCGGGTGGCCGGCGCTGCCGCCCAGCTTGCGGTATTGGTCGTTGACCAACGCCTGGATACTGTCGAAGGTGATGCCGGCCTCCGGATGATCGCCCACGCCGTCGATGCGGAAGCCGCGTACGGCGATCTTCTGCGCACTGCTCTCACGCTGACTTACCGGTGGCACCACGCCCGCCGTGCTGGGGGCCGAAGCGAGCGCAGCATGGCTGCCCTCTTCGCTCGCCGACGCCACGGCGCTGGCGGCCGCCTGGGCATTCGCAGGCGCGGCAGTGTTGGCGGCCGGCCCCAAGCTGTAGGTGGCGAACTGGTCGGCCAGATAGGCATGCGCTTGCGGGTAGCCTGCCTTCTGCAAGGCCGCGGTAATCCGCGCGGCCAGCGCTTGCAGTTGCGCATGATCCGGCGCGCCGGTTCGCGCCGCCTTCTGATATTCCCCGTTGATGATTTTCTGGATGTCCGGCGCCGACGCCGGTACGCCACTGATCAGGATTTGTCCTGGGGCGGGCGCACTGCCTTGCGCCCAGACCGAGCCGCTCCCCAATGCCAAAGCCAACGCTGCTGCCATGCATGCAATCCGCACGATACTTGTCCTCTGAATCGAAACGCGGTGGTGCTTGTGGTTGGAGGAGCGCACCATGCACTCCTCGTCGATCAACCTGCTTTACGAAACCCCTTGCTGCCGAATCGCAGGTTCATGTGCCTGCATCCGGCGTCGTTCGATGCCCCAAGCCCCAAACCCACCGCCAAGCGCGGCGGCCGGCCAGGTTCTTCACATCGACCGCCCCCTGCTCCTCGGCGAAAACCGAGGTTTCAGCTCAAACACATCGAGCCAGGCACCCGACATCGAGCCGGGGTACCAAGCGTCGCGTATTTGACCGCATCCCGAACATCACCGGGATGACATGCGTCGCGGAGCTTGCCTTCGAACATTGATTCCCCCTGCTGCGCCTTATCCGGGCGCGACGGGAGTGCCTATGATGCATCTGTTCCATGTCGTGTTCCAAGTCTCAAAATTTACGGCAGGACTGTGATGGCGGCATTACTCTTGCTTTGCACAGCTGTCAAATTCCAAACGCCATGCGCCATGGGAGCGCCGAGATAACAACCACCAGCGTTGCCATGCAGAAAGTTTGGTAGGCCGGGATGACAATCCCAGCTTCGTGTAGCGTCCTGATGCTTGGATTTCATCCCTGCCTCCGCCCTCTACTCACAAACCGCGAAAGTTCGTCCCTTGTCGTCGCCGTAAACAGAACACTTCTTTGCCGTCTTCGGCACTTGAAGCGTCAAGGTCTTTTCGGTTTTGGAGTAACGGCAAACGAAGTAAAGCGATTCGCCCCTATCGTGCGCACCTTTCTGGTAAAGAGGCAGCGTCCAGACGGTTTCCTTGTCGCTATCAGGCATCAAATCGGCCAGCTTGTTGGGTGGCCCATCGAAAAGACTGGCGTAATTCAAAGGATAGGCATGTGTTTCGTCCTTGATCGTCGCGGGGCAGCTTATGGGTGGTGCAGCCCATGTCCAGGAGCATGCGCAAGCCAAGGCAAGAGCTATGGCGTATTTACCCGGCCCCATAGTCATTGCTTCCGTCGTTTTCGACGCGAGGCGCCTTCCTGAAATAGATGACGTGCTCATGGACGCCAACTTTCACGGCCTTGCCGCCACGATCTTGGTGCCCATCCATTGATCGAGTACACGAATACCATGCACATCTTGTCCAAGATAGATGGCGACATGCGAGCTTCCG
>DATJMR010000053.1:0-4160 GCA_035508595.1 Dyella sp. | reverse complement strand
GCCCAAATCGCCGCGCGCACCGATCTGCATGCGGTATGACGTATGGCGCAGGGCATCGGTAAGAGGGCCGCCCTCGACGGCGCGGCGTCCGATTTCGACGCTGGCCTGGCCGGGCACCAGATTGGCGGCGCCGCCGCCGGGGCAGAGCAACGCCGCTTGTTGCGCCGTCATCAGCGGATTGGTGCAGTTGATCAGGAAGTAGGAACCCGGGGAGAACCCCACTGCACCCTGCGCGCCTTCGCCGGCGAACAGGCCGCGCGGCGCGATTTGCCCGATGGTGCTGTCATCGGTGAACATGAAGGAGGTGTAGACGTCGAGTTCCTTGTTGACGTCGTAATGAGCAAAGAAGCCGCCCGAGTACCGGGTGTCGGGGCGCTGAAGATAATTCGTGGCGCCGTAATTGAACAACTGGCTTGTTCCGCCCACAAAGGGCACGAACATGCCGCTGCCGGGCGCGCCGGTTCCCTCCTGGAAGAACGTCGCCTTCGTATCGAGCGAGATGAACTTGTTGAAGTTGCTCGAGCCACCGCAAACATGCGCCGTGCTTGGCGTGTTGGTGCTGAAGCTGCAGGCCGAGAAGTCGCGGGAGCTGGCCAGAACCTTTTCGGTGTTCTGGTAGCTCAGGTAGGCGGTGACGTTGCCTCTGCCGTTTTGGGTGTTGGTGCCCATGATGAGGGTACCCGACGTATTTTGGCCGTCCCAGACGTTTTCGTCGGGCAGTGGGTTGCCGGCTGCCGTGAGGATGGCGCGGTAGGAAGCGTTGGTATTGTCGGCTTGCGCGACGCCATATTGCGCGTCGACCTCGATGCCTTCGAAGTCCTTGCGCATCACGAAGTTGACGACGCCGGCCAACGCATCCGAACCGTACACGGCAGAAGCACCGCCCGTGAGAACCTCCACGTGATCGACGAGCGCTGCCGGAATTTGGTTCAAGTCCGCCGCGCCGTTTTGGCCGCCCGGAGTGCCGGCATTGTTTGATGGATCGCCCGGCGCCAGACGGGTGCCGTTGACCAGCACCAGAGTGCGTTGTGCGCCCAACCCGCGCAGGTTCACAGTCGCGGTACCGGTCGCGCCGTTCGATTGACCGGACGTCTGATCGGCGAACACCGATGGAAGATTGTTGAGGAGCGTTTCGACACCTGTCGTGCCCTCGAATTTCATTTCCTGCTGGCCGACCGCAGTGACCGGGCTGGGCGCGTAAAGGCCCTGCTGGGGAATGCGCGAACCCGTGACGACCACGGTTTCGGTTGGTTGATCCTGCGCCGCTGCAGGCAGGGAAAGCGAGAGCGCGGCAACCGACGCTGCTCCGAGCAGCAACGTGGAACGCAGACTGCGCGTGTCGAGATTATGCACGTGATACCCCCTTGGTTCGGTCGTAACGGCGACTTGCACCAACGGATTCTTTTCGATCCGTCAGCAGGCCGACTTGGAGGTGACGCTAAGAAGTGCCAAACGGACCATTCCACGGGAAACCATGTGGCCCTAATGGATCGAACATAACTGTGACATAAAAGATATACGGCGCCGCGTTGCGCGCGTGCATGAAGGCATGCGTTTGTTGGCAAAGCTCGCGTTCGCGGAGAATTGCAAGGCTCGAAGCGCGACGCAAGCGATCACGTCTTCGTGTCAATGCGATCGTGCCGACTCTATTTTCTATTCGGCGAAGCGCTCGACTCGTCCGCGACCATGTTCCGCCGATATCTCTGCGAGTCGCTTCATCATCGGCTGAATGGCACGCTCGGGCACTGCGCCGAACCCGAACACCAGGCCGTCATCCACCTGCTTGCGCAGATAGTATTGCGACAACGGCCGCACAGGGATGCCTTCGGCGACGGCGGCTTCGCAGATCGCGAGCGCGTCGGCGTGGCGGTCGAGATGGAACACGACATGCAGGCCGCCGAGCGGCTCGGAAACGCCGAGCTGGGGCATGTGCACCTTGGCCGCCCGTTTCAGAAACTCCAGCCGCTTTGCATAAAGCGAGCGGACGTTGCGGGCGTGTACGGCAAATTCGTGCTCTTCGATGAAGTCGGCGAGCGCCTCCTGCACCTGCGGCACGGGCGTTCCCGAAAGCCGGCGGTTGGTCTCGACGAACGCATCGAGCAGTGATTCGGGCACGACGAGATAGCCGACGCGCACCGAGCTTCCCAGCGTCTCGGGGAATCCGCCGTAATAGATGACGCGTCCATCCTTGTCCTCGCCCTGGATGGCTCGCAGGCTCGCGCCGCTATAGCGGAGCTCGAAGCACGTGTCGTTCTCGAAAACGGCGGCGCTTTGGGCGCGCGCAGCCTCGAGCACCTCCAGCCGCCGCGCTTCCGCCATCGGCATGCCGTAGGGAAAGCTCACCGAGGGCGACGCGAAGAGGATACGGGCCGGCGGGCCGTCGACATCCTTGAAATTCGCACCGAACGCATCATTCGGCGCCGGCTTGATATGGACGCGCGCAGCGCGGAAGGCGCTATGGACGATGTCCATGGAAGGATCTTCGACCTGCACGCAATCGCCTGGATCGAGCAGCACCCGCGCCGTCAGATCGAGCGCGGCTTCGAGTCCCGATACGGCGATGACCTGCGAAGGCGTGCAGACCACGCCGCGCGCCTGGCGGAGATAGGCCGCCACCGCAGTCTGAAAGCGGTCCGAACCGCTGGCCCCGCCGAGCTGGCTGGTCGGCGGCGCTCCAAGGAATTTGTCGGCCAGACGGCGGCCGAGCTTCGTGCGCGGATATTGGATCGGGTCCGATGCATAGAGCGCGAACGGTGTGCCGCCGGCGATCCGATCGACCCGTGTTTCCAGCGCGTCGCGGGCATGGAACGCCGCGCGCAGACGAACGGTGTTCCCCGACGGCGTCTCTGAACTGCTCAAGACCTCACTATAGTTACCGCGCGCCGGCAGATCGGAGGCGATACGGGTTCCGCGCCGCGTATTCGAAACGCACAACCCTTCGGCCGCCAACCGCGCATAGGCGAAAACTACCGTGTTGCGCGCCACACCAAGATGCTGCGCGAGCTCGCGCGTCGTGGGCAGCAGAGTGCCCGGCGGTAATTCCTTCGCCCAGACCGCCGTTCTTATCGCCTGGCAAATCTGTTCATGGATCGGCAAAGGCGATCGGGCGTCGAGCGCGATGTTGGCAATTGCCAGCGGAAACGTCGCCACGGCCCGATCCTCTCCCCCGACGTCGCTGGCGATCTCGTGTGCGTAGATGGCGTTGGAAGACATCGATGTGGCACTCCCCGATTGCCTAGTTCGAACCAATCGATCCTATGAAATTAGGTCTGTTCTGAAGGACTGCTATCGCCCAACTTTTCATATCTCCGTCGGCGCATTTGCATACGTCGCACAACGTTGCATCGTCGAAGAAGCACTGCCAATTCAAAATGCCGTTAGCGATCACCTTGTCCACCAACGAATGACTACAGTCGATCATGCGTCGAAGCTTCCGATGCGATTTGCCCATTTGGTCATTGGACCAATCAAATGCTGCAGGCCTTGCGTGATGGAACAATCGCCCCGCTCAAGCAAACGTGTGCTGCAACGGCCGAATGCGCATCACAATCGAGTGAAATCCGGCATGACGGCGCTGTTAATCTTTCGACCAGGCCTGCATGCTTTTTGAACGCGGCTCTCACGGACGCATCGACGTGTCTGCAGCAGACCACGACGGCGTCACGCGTCGCCATGACGTTCATCCGACGATTTCGGACATCGTTCAGGGCGATGGCATCGTAGCTCTTGCAACGCCCCGTCGTTTGGGGGAATTGCCTGGTTTCGAGCGGGTGTCTGCATGAGCATGAAGCGCATTGGTTTCGTTGGTTACGACGGCGTCACTGCACTCGATCTCTTCGGTCCTCTCGAAGTGTTCGACACGGCGAACACGCATTCGCCCGACGCACAACGTTTCTACGAGCCCGTCGTACTCAGTCCGACAGGCGCACCGTTTATGCTGGAACAACGAGTACTGGTTACGCCGCATGCGGCGCTGGCCGATGCGCTCCCGCTCGACACCGTGATCCTTCCCGGCGGATCCGGTGCACGCGATTCAAACAAAACGCAAATGATCGCGACTTGGTTGAGGGCCAATGCAAATAAATTCCGGCGCACGGCGTCCGTCTGCATCGGGATCTACATTCTGGGCGAGACGGGCCTGCTCGACGGCAGACGAGCAA
>DATJMR010000052.1:0-9115 GCA_035508595.1 Dyella sp. | reverse complement strand
ATGGCCGGCCTGACGGTGCTGGCTTTGGGCATCTACAACTTTTATCACCTGATGCACCGGTGACCGAGCACTGCCGGATCGACAAGCAATGCTCGAAATGACCCGACAGAACTAGCGCGACAAATCGCAAATCCAGTTCACTTCCCAGTTTTTACCGTCGGCCGAGAACGATTGCTCCATGTGCGCCGCATGCGGCGACACGTTTTGCCACACCCAACGCACAAGCACGACGCGCCCATTCCAGGTGGTGCGGTTGTAGAACTCGCCGCGGTTGCCGTGGAACTCGCCGACGACGGGCGCGGCGGGGTCGAGCTCGCCGTTATCCAGGTCGAGACCGTAAATGATCCACTGGTGCATCTGAGGGTTGTACATGCGCAAGGTCTGCGCCTTGATGTGCTGCTTTCCGTCCGTGCTGGTGACTTCGAACTGCTCGAAATTGGCATTGGTATCGAGCAGCTTGTGATGGTTGGAAATACCGTTGTATTCCACCCATGCGTTGGATCCGTTGAGGCGATCCGGCAGACGGCGCACATGCGCTTTCCAATCGCCGATAAGAAAGTCGAAATCGTGGGAGCCGTCGTGCTGCGGGCCGGCGAATATCGCCGTGGGATTGGGCGCCGTGTCGGCCGCAGCGGCAACCCCCATCAGCGATGCGACACCCAACATCAACGATACAAGGAACCTCGGTTCAGCCAGTTTCCGTACGACCATGTTCTCCTCCCGCTGGGTTGACGCCATGGACAAGGGTTTTGCCGCCGCCTACCCGCCCCTCAGCAAGGCCCTAAGCAAGCGCCCGGATGGTTTGCGGTGGCCAAGGCTACGGTTATCGACAGGCCGATTCCATACAATGACCACCTATGACTCTTTCTCGCGCCTCCCGCAAACCACTACCCGTCGAAGTAGGCGGTTCGTCGAAACTGCCGCTGGGCATGACCTCCGCGCAATTTTTGCGCGATTACTGGCAGAAGCGGCCGCTGCTGATTCGCAACGCCCTCCCCGATTTTCACTCGCCGATCGAACCGGAAGATCTGGCCGGATTGGCGTGCGAAGAAAGCGCGCTCTCACGCCTCATTCAACACGATGAGGATCGCGAACACTGGCGGGTGAAAACCGGGCCGTTGAGCGAAGACGACTTTTCCAAAACCGGCGATGCCAACTGGACGCTCCTGGTCCAAGACGTCGACAAATGGGATATGGACGTCGCCGCGCTGCTGGACCACTTCGGCTTTTTGCCCAGCTGGCGCGTGGACGATGTGATGATTTCTTATGCCGAACCCGGTGGCGGCGTCGGCGCGCATGTCGATCAATACGATGTATTTCTGTTGCAAGGTCTTGGGCAGCGACATTGGGCGATCAGCACGGATCCACGCGCGCCGAAAGATTTTCGCCCCGATGTGGAACTCAAGCAGTTGCGGGATTTCACGCCCACGCACGAATGGCTGCTCGATCCGGGCGACATGTTGTATCTACCCCCCGGCGTTCCGCACGACGGCGTAGCCTTCGGCGGCCCTTGCATGACCTTCTCCATCGGCATGCGTGCGCCGTCCCAAGCCGAGCTCGTGGGCGATCTGGCCGATTACCTCGCCGAGCGCTTGTCGGAAGAACAGCGCTATGCCGACCCGGACCTTGCGCCCGTCAAACGGACAGGCGAGATCGACAAGGCCGCGCTGGCCCGCGTTCGCGCCACCGTGCCGTATGCCGCATCGCTGGATGACGCCGCGCTGGTCGACTGGTTCGGTCGTTTTATCACGCGTTATCGCAGCGCGCAGACACCTCTGGCGCCGGCCAAGCCGGTGAGCGAAGCGGCATTGACGAAACAACTATCGAACGGCGCATCGCTGATGCGCCATCCCTGGTCGCGCATGGCGTGGGCCCGGGCGGGTTCGCGCTGTTGGTTGTTCGTCAACGGCCATGCGTATCCGGCGTCGCCGCGCCGCGCCGCGCAATTGTGCGCGCAACGCACGCTGGCGCCGCCTTTCGATCTGTCGACCAACGATCTCGCCCTGTTGCTAGAACTAGTCAACGACGGGCACCTGATTCCCCGCCGGCTACGAGGGCGCCGCACATGAATACCTCATCACTCACCCCGGACGAAGGCGCCCGGGCGGTTGCAGGGCTTGAGGCCATCGCGGCCGCGCGTCTGGAATTGCTGGCCGCGGCGCGCTTTAGACTATCCATCCATCTACCTACCCTGCCGGCATCGGTGTTGAGCAGCGAGGCCGAGCTCGCGGAGCTCCGCCGTATCGCCATTGCCGGGCGCGGCGCGGAGATCCGTATCGTGCTGGGCGATCCTGCATCGGCCTTGCGCATGGGGCATCGCCTGATCGATCTGGCGCAACGACTGCCCAGCACCATACAGATTCGCAGCCCCCTCAACGACGAAGACGAAAACAGCAGCAGAAACGCCAGCAGCTGGCTACTCAACGACGAACGCGGGTATCTGTTCCAACCCGACGCCGATCGCTGGGAAGGCCGAGCCGCGCTGCGGGATGGCCCCGGGCAGGCGCCTCTGTTGCTGCAGTTCGAACAAATCTGGGACCGCGCCACACCTGCCACCCAGCTGCAGGCGCTCGGCTTGTAAACCATTGGCTGAATACCGGTGCGGGCGGCGCCTCTGGGTTCCGCACCGTCCGTTCGCAGCCGGATGCGCTAAAGCGTTGTCCCGCTTGCATTCGAGCCGGTCGATCCCAATACCGGCAACCTTGATCCCGCGCGGCTCATTGGCTTGCCGCATTGCGGAAACCGCAGGCTATAATTAACAGGATTTTTCGCCGGCGAACCCTCCCATCGCAAAGTGGTTCGCTGAGGCTTCCCTTCCCTGCCGGTGGTGACGTGAGCACAAACCTGATCCGCGAGTTTTTTGAATCCTCGCAACTCGCAGGCGGCAACGCCGATTATGTCGAATCGTTGTATGACGCCTGGCTAGCCGACCCCGCGTCGGTCCCAGCCGAGTGGAATACCTATTTCAAAGCATTCAAGGGCCGCGAGTCGGGAGATGTCTCCCACACCGCGGCCATTGCGCGTATAGAGGCAGCGCAAAAGCAGCGCCCCGGGTTCGCGGCGGCCGCTCCGGTCAGCGACGAACATGCGCGCAAGCAAGCTGGTGTGCTGCGCCTCCTCACCGCCTATCGTTCCCGCGGCCATCTCGCCGCCGATCTCGATCCGCTGGGCTTGGCATCCAAAATCCACGCTCCCGATCTGGACCTGGCCTTCCACGGCCTATCCGACGCCGACCTCGATACCGAATTCGATTGCGGCAACTTCGCCGGCGGCGGTCAGCGCATGAAGCTGCGCGAGCTGTTCGCGCGCCTCAAGCGCGTGTACACCAGCACGATCGGTACGGAGTTCATGCATATCTCCGACCACGCGCAGCGCAATTGGCTCTACACCCGATTGGAACAGGCCAACGGCAGTGCCGCCATGGATAAAGCCGGCAAGCAGCACCTTCTTGGCAGCCTGACGGCGGCCGAGGGTCTGGAGCGCTACCTGCACACCAAGTACGTCGGCCAGAAGCGCTTCTCGCTGGAAGGCGGCGACAGCCTCATCCCGATGGTGGACGAAGTCGTTCGCGCCGCCGGCGACAACGGCATCAAGGATCTGGTCATCGGCATGGCCCACCGCGGCCGCTTGAACATGCTGGTGAACATTCTCGGCAAACCGCCGAAGACGTTGTTCAACGAATTCGAGGGCATCTTCGAACACCACGAGGACGACCCGGCGCACTCCGGCGACGTGAAGTACCACATGGGTTTCTCCGCCGACGTGCGCACGCCCAAGGGCGGCGTGCATGTGGCGCTGGCGTTCAATCCGTCGCACCTGGAAATCGTCAACCCGGTGGTCGCCGGTTCCGTGCATGCGCGCCAGGTTCGCCGTCGCGATAACGAACGCACCCAGTCGTTTGCCGTGCTGATTCACGGCGACGCCGCGCTGGCCGGCCAGGGCGTGAACATGGAATTGTTCAACATGTCGCAGGCCCGCGGTTTCAAGATCGGCGGTACGCTGCACATCGTGGTGAACAACCAGGTGGGCTTCACCACGTCCAACCCGCAAGACGCGCGCTCCACCCTGTACTGCACCGATATCGCCAAGATGGTCAACGCGCCGGTGTTCCATGTGAACGGCGACGATCCGGAAGCGGTGATCCAAATCACGCGCCTGGCGTATGAATTCCGCAAGGAGTTCCGCAAGGATGTCATGCTCGATCTGGTGTGCTACCGCCGTCACGGCCATAACGAAGCCGATGAGCCCGCGGCGACGCAGCCGGTGATGTATCAGATCATCCGCAAGCGCCCCACCACGCGCGAACTCTACGCGCAGCAACTGGTGAAGGAAGGCGCGCTGGCCGATGGCGACGCGCAAAAGCTCGTCGACGATTACCGCAATCGCCTGGAAGCGGGCGCTGCGATGACCGATCTGCATCCGTCGCTGACCAAAGACGTGGAAGTGGATTGGAGCCAGTTCATCGGCGGCAAGCTGTCTACGCCGACCAACACCACGATTGCCAAGAAGAAGCTGGTCGAACTGGCCGCGCGCATTCTCGATCTGCCCAAAGACGTGACGCTGCAATCGCGCGTCGCCAAGATCTACGACGATCGTCGCAAAATGGCGAGCGGCGAGCAGCCGGCCGACTGGGGTTTCGCCGAAAACCTTGCCTACGCAACGCTGATCGACGAAGGCCACAATCTGCGCCTCGTTGGCCAGGATGCGGGCCGCGGCACGTTCTTCCATCGTCATGCCGTGCTGCACGATCAGAAGGATGGCCATACCTACATGCCGCTGGCGTCGCTGCGTCCGGATGCGAATGTCGAGGTGATCGACTCGTTGCTCAGCGAAGAAGCCGTGATGGCATTCGAATACGGCCACGCAACCACCGATCCTTACACGCTCAACATCTGGGAAGGCCAGTTCGGCGATTTCGCCAACGGCGCGCAGGTGGTGATCGATCAGTTCATCAGCTCCGGCGAAGCGAAGTGGGATCGCCTTTGCGGTTTGGCGCTGTTCCTGCCGCACGGTTACGAAGGCCAGGGTCCGGAACATTCCTCTGCGCGCCTGGAACGCTTTCTGCAACTGTGCGCGCTGGAAAACATGCAGGTCTGCGTGCCTACCACGCCGGCGCAGGATTTCCACATGATCCGCCGCCAGATGCTGCGCCCGGTGCGCAAGCCGCTGATCGTGATGACGCCCAAATCGCTGCTTCGTCACAAGCTGGCTATTTCCTCGCTGGACGAACTGGCCAACGGCAGCTTCCAGCTGGTGATCGGCGAACATCGCGATCTGCAGGCGAAGAAGGTCAAGCGCGTGGTGCTGTGTTCGGGCAAGGTCTATTACGACCTGCTGGAAGACGCCGAGAAGCGCGGCGTCAGCGATGTCGCCATCATGCGCGTAGAACAGCTCTATCCATTCCCGCGTCCGGAAGTCACGGCCGAACTGGAAAAATATCCTTCCGCCAAGGAAGTGATCTGGTGCCAGGAAGAGCCGATGAACCAGGGCGCGTGGTTCCAGATCCGTCATCATTTGCAAGCTTGCGTCAACAGCAAGCAGAGCCTTTCCTACGCCGGTCGCGCGCGTTCGCCCGCTCCGGCTGCGGGTCACCTCAATGATCACGTCGCCGAGCAAGGCGCGTTGGTCGAACAAGCATTGGTCGCACCGGTCGGTCCCGATCACTCAGCAGAATAAATTTCCAAGGATTAGCCATGTCTACTGAAGTCAAAGTCCCCGTTCTGCCCGAGTCCGTCTCCGACGCCACCATCGCGACCTGGCACAAGAAAGCCGGCGACGCCGTGAAGCGCGACGAAAACCTGGTTGATCTGGAAACCGATAAGGTTGTGCTGGAAGTGCCGGCACCCGTCGACGGCGTGCTGAAGGAACTGAAGTTCCAAGCCGGCGACACCGTGAACAGTCAGCAAGTGATCGCGATCATCGAGGAAGGCGCTGCCGCTCCCGCGCCGGCTCCTGCCGCGGCCGCGGCGGCCCCCGCCCCTGCACCCGCTGCCGCACCGGCCCCGGCCGCGACGAAGGCCGCTGCGGCGGGTACGGCGGATCTTTCCCCGGCCGGCCTGCGCGTGGCCACCGAACAGAACATCGATCCGTCCAAGGTCGCCGGCACCGGTCGCGATGGCCGCGTAACCAAGGAAGACCTCGTCAACTACGGCAAGGGTGGCGCGCCCGCGCCCGCAGCCGCCGCGCCGGCCGCGGCGCCGACGCCGGGTTCGCGCCCGGAAGAGCGCGTGCCGATGACGCGCATCCGCGCCCGTATCGCCGAGCGTCTGATGCAGTCGAAGAACTCGATCGCGATGCTCACTTCGTTCAACGAAGTGAACCTCGCCGAAGTCACCAAGATGCGCAAGACGCTGGGCGAGCAGTTCGAAAAGGCCAACGGCGTGAAGCTGGGCTTCATGAGCTTCTTCGTGAAGGCCGCTGCCGAAGCGCTGAAGCGTCATCCGATCATCAACGCCTCGGTCGATGGCAACGACATCATCTATCACGGCTATCAGGACATCTCCATCGCCGTGGCCACCGACAAGGGCCTGGTGACGCCGGTGCTGCGCGATACGCAGAGCATGAGCTTCGCCGATATCGAAAAGGGCATCGCCAACTACGCGAAGAAAGCGCGTGAAGGCAAACTCGGTCTTGACGACCTGCAAGGCGGCACGTTCACGATCACCAACGGCGGCACCTTCGGTTCGCTGTTGTCCACGCCGATCGTCAATCCTCCGCAAAGCGCGATTCTCGGCATGCACACCATCAAGGAGCGTGCGATCGTCGAGAACGGTCAGGTGATCGCCGCACCGATGATGTATCTGGCGATCTCCTACGATCACCGCATCATCGACGGCAAGGACGCGGTGCTGTTCCTGGTCGACATCAAGAACCAGCTGGAAAATCCGCAGCGCATGTTGCTGGGCATGTGAGCGCCCTCGCTCACATGCAATAGGTACGAAGCTGTGGTGGCGACACGTGTGGTGAACTGCACGTTTCGCCCCCATATCAAAGCTCCCCTTGATGCGCTTTCGATAAGCGCACCACGTTTCAAGGAAAAACCATGAGCGAAAAATTCGACGTCATCGTCATCGGTGCCGGCCCTGCCGGTTATGTGGCTGCCATTCGCGCCGCGCAGCTGGGCCTCAAGACCGCCTGCGTGGATGCCTTCGTCGGCAAGGATGGCAAGCAAGCGCTCGGCGGCACCTGCCTCAACGTGGGCTGCATTCCGTCCAAGGCGCTGCTGGATTCCTCCAAGCAGTTCTACAACCTGTCGCACAACCTGCCAGCGCACGGCATCAGCGTCGAAAACGCCAAGGTCGATCTGTCCACCTTCATCGGCCGCAAGGACAAGATCGTCAAGCAGTTCACCGGCGGTATCGGTCAACTATTCAAGGCGAACAAGGTCACGGCGTTCTTCGGCAAGGGCAAGCTGCTGAAGGGCAACGAGGTCGAAATTACTGCCAACGATGGCAGCAAGCAGACAATCAGCGCCACCAACGTAATTCTCGCTTCGGGCTCTGTGCCGATCGAATTGCCGTTCGCGAAGTTCGACAACAAGTTCATCCTCGACAACGCCGGCGCGCTCGATATCAACGAAGTGCCGAAGCGTCTGGGCGTGATCGGCGCGGGCGTGATCGGCCTGGAGCTGGGCAGCGTGTGGCGCCGCCTGGGCTCGGAAGTTACCGTGCTCGAAGCGCTGCCGGACTTCCTTGGCGTTGCCGATCCGGATATCGCGAAGATCGCGCTGAAGGAATTCGGCAAGCTCGGCCTGGACATCAAGCTCGGCGCCAAGCTGAGCAAGGCGGAGATCAAGAAGAACGCCGTCGAACTCACCTACGAAGACAAAGACGGTACGCACGAGCTCACCGTCGACAAGCTGCTCGTCGCCGTGGGTCGCCGCGCCTACACCGAAGGGCTGTTGGCCGACGACACCGGCGTGAAGATCGACGAGCGCGGCCGCATCGTGGTGGACGAACACAACCACACCGGCGTCGATGGCGTGTGGGCCATCGGCGACGCCGTGCGCGGCCCGATGCTCGCTCACAAGGGTTCCGAAGAAGGCGTGGCCGTGGCCGAATGGATCGCCGGCAAGGCAGGTCACATCAACTACGACACCAGTCCGTGGGTGATCTACACCGAACCGGAAATCGCCTGGGCCGGCAAAACCGAAAAGCAGCTCAAGGAAGAAGGCATTCCGTACAAAATCGGTACCTTCCCGTTCGCTGCCATCGGCCGCGCCGTGGCCATGAACGAAGCGATCGGCCAGGTAAAGGTCATTGCCCACGCCGAAACCGATCGCCTGCTCGGCGTGCACATGGTCGGCCCGGGCGTATCGGAACTGATCGCCGAAGCCGTGGTGGCGATGGAGTTCAAGGGCTCGGCCGAAGACCTGGCCCGCATCGTTCACGCCCATCCCACGCTGTCCGAAGCCGTGCACGAAGCCGCACTTTCCGTCGACAAACGCGCCATTCACAAAGGCAACTGATAGAAATCGGCATGATTATCGGCCCGCCCATGGCAACATGAGCGGGCCGTTTTGTTTGAACTATCCGGAACCTTCACCGCCGTCATGCCGGCGCGGGCCGGAATCCAATTTCAATACGTTGCGCAGCACTTAGAACGTTTTGTGTCCTTCGGACGCGTATTTGGACTGGATTCCGGCCTGCGCCGACATGACGAGCTCGAAACCGAGCCCCTCAATCTATGCGCCAACCTACCGCTCTTTGCGTCTACTGCGGCTCCCAAGGCGGCAATCGCCCCGTCTACGTCGAAACCGCCCGCGGCTTCGGCGAGGAGCTGGCGCGGCGGAACATCACGCTGGTGTATGGCGGCGGCAAAGTGGGACTCATGGGTGCGGTGGCCACTGCCGCATTGGAGGCGGGCGGCAAGGTTGTCGGTGTCATTCCGCGCCAATTGGTCGAGCGCGAAGTCGCGCACACCGGATTGAGCGAGCTCGTGGTGGTCGACACCATGCATCAGCGCAAAACACGCATGTACGAACTCTCCAATGCCTTTGTCGCACTGCCCGGCGGTTTCGGCACCATGGACGAGATGTTCGAAATGCTGACGTGGGCGCAGCTGGGATTGCACAACTACCCGTGCGGGTTTCTGAATACGCTCGGCTATTACGAGC
>DATJMR010000051.1:0-4932 GCA_035508595.1 Dyella sp. | reverse complement strand
CACCGATCCCGGGCATCAACAGATTTGCCTCGACGGCGAAAGAGTCGCCGCTGCGAAACGTGTCTACATTGCGCTCAACAAACCGCGCGGCATCGTAGTGAGTGCCGCCGATGAGCGTGGGCGCGACACGGTATACGAATTGTTATCCGGCTCCGACCTACCGTGGCTGGGACCGGTAGGGCGGCTGGACAGGGCCAGCGAAGGTCTGTTGCTGCTCAGCAATGACAGCGCGTGGGCGGCGCGACTTACCGACCCGCGCCATCATGTGGACAAGACCTACCACGTGCAAATCGATGCGATTCCGGATCAAGGCCTGCTCGATCAAATGATTCATGGCATCGCGGACAAAGGTGAGCGACTTTCCGCCAAGCACGTATCGTTGTTGCGTACGGGCGAGAAGCATGCATGGCTGGAAATCGTGCTTGATGAAGGTCGCAACCGGCACATCCGTCGTCTGCTGGCCGCACAAGGCATAAATGTTTTGCGGTTGATCCGGATCGCTATTGGAAATCTGGCGCTTGGCGAGTTGGCCAAAGGTCACTGGCGGCATTTGACCGCGGACGAAGTGGCGCATCTGGCCGGCAACGAAGAAGGAGAACGCAACATCGCTAAACCGTCGCGTGTTCCCGCACTGCCTGCAAAGTCCGCTCGATCGCGACGTGGCAACGTACCGGATCCAGGACGGCGTAGATAGTGTTGCTGCAAAGCGCTTCGGGTTTACGCAGTGCGACGATGTCGCCTTGTGCTTCATGATCCGTCACGCATGCCGCAGGAACGACGGATACGCCACGACCTGCTGCAACCCAATCCAACACTTCTTCCAGTTCTTCGAAATGGGCGACCGCACGGGGTTGCGTCATCGTTGCGTTGACGACTTGCGTAAACCAAGTAGCGAAGACGTAGTCGCTCTCATCGTAAGTAATGTAATCGGCCTGACGTAGCGACTCGATATCCAGCGAGAACCCGGGTTGGGATAAACGCGCCGATGCGATCAACACGATTTCTTCCGTCGCGACAGGAACAAGGCGCAATCGGTCATGCGTCTCCATGCGATGTACGAAACCCAGGTCGCTGGTACCCGATTCCACGTGACGCACGACATCTTCCGCCGTGGGATAACGCATGCGGATGGGAATGTCGGCTAGTGGTCCGTCACGAAACAACGGCAACAACTGATAACGTCCAAACCCGCTGACTGCGGAAATGCGCAAAGGTGGGCTGGTAGACGCGCCCTGGTGGATGTCTTCGTGCAACTTTTCCCAATCGCGCCTCATCTCGCGGCAAAACGCGAGCAGTCGTTCTCCCGCCGCGTTCGGTATCAGACGGCCGCCTCCGCGATGGAATACCGGCATGCCAAGCGCTTCCTCAAGCTTGCGCAATTGATAACTCACGGCCTGCTCGGTGCGATGCAGAACGCCCGCTGCCGCGCGCAAGCTGCCAGCGTCGCAAACAACGCGAAAGGTATGGAGGTAACGCATTTCCACATTCATGGCTGCGCTCGCAACGTCTTTGGCTCAAAAAAAATTTAGGGTTTCGGCCAAAAAGATTCGCATGGTTCGGTAAGAGCGAGCAAGCCTAGTATGTGGCCGCATCGACAGGTAATGCGTTCATGAGGATTGTCATGACATATCGTTTACTCGCGGTCGCGGTGGCGCTCTTGCTGGCCATCCCGGTGAAGGCGCAACAAGGGCCTGCTGCGCACTTTTTCATTTATCAGGTGAACCCCGGTGCGCAAGCCAAGTTTGAAGATGGCTATCGCCATCATCTGGGTTGGCATCGCCGCCATCACGACCCGTTGGTGTGGTATGGCTGGACCGTCTCCGATGGCAAACGTGAGGGCTACTTTATCGACGCCACTGTCGGCGAGCCGTTTGGGGCGTTCGATCGTCGCGTGGATATCTCCGGCGATGGTGCGGATTTTCGCGCTAGCGTGACACCTTATGTGACGCCGCAAGCACAGCTCACGTATGAGCTGTTACCCGAACTCAGCACGGGCACGCCGCTGGAGAGCCGCCAGCCGACCGACGCGGTTCAGGTCACGTATTTCGATCTGCGTCCCGGCACGGAAGCGCGCTTCGAACGAGCCCTGCAGACGGTGCGTCGCGTACTTTCAACGACGCCGAATGCTCGGCCGCATACCTGGTATCGCTTGGTGACGGGTGACGACAAGCCGCAGTACATGCTGATGGTGGCGCGAGCCGACTGGGCGAGTTACGACAGTTTCCGCAAAGACGTCGCGGATCTGCTGGCCAGCGATCAGAACGCTTTGCGGGATTTCACTGAAGCCGTCCGTTCGAGTCGCACGGAAAGTTGGCAATATCATGCGGACTTGAGCAATCTGCCGCACTGAGACGTTGATCTAAGCGTGATGTAGGTTGGGGTGAGGCATCGCCGCGCCCCAACCTGCATCATCCATCGTTAGCCGATCACGCCAAGCGAACGTCCGACCTTGGTGAACGCGGCGATCGCGTGATCCAGATGTTCGCGCGTGTGCGCCGCACTCATCTGCGTGCGAATACGTGCCTGGCCCTGCGGCACGACCGGATAGAAGAAACCGGTCACGTAGATGCCTTCTTCAAGCAAGCCGGCAGCCATGGCCTGCGCTTTTTTGGCGTCGTACACCATCACCGGCACGATCGGATGCACGCCCGGCTTGATATCGAAACCGGCTTTGGTCATCTGCTCGCGGAAGTAACGCGTGTTTTCCTGCACACGTTCACGCAGATCGCCCGCCGAGTCCAGCATATCGAAGACCTTGATCGCGGCGGCGACCACATGCGGAGGCAGCGAATTGGAGAACAGATAAGGGCGCGAACGTTGGCGAAGCATTTCGATAACTTCGGCATGGCCCGTGGTGAAACCGCCCAAGGCGCCGCCGAGGGCCTTGCCCAAGGTGCCGGTGAAAATATCGATCTTATTCATCACGCCATGCACTTCCGCCGAACCGCGGCCGTGCGGTCCGAGGAAGCCGGTGCAGTGGCATTCGTCGATATGCACCAACGCGTTGTACTTGGCTGCCAGTTCGGTGATTTTGTCCAGCGGGGCAATAAAGCCGTCCATGGAGAACGCGCCGTCGCTGGTGATCAGCTTGGTGCGTGCACCTGCCGCATCGGCCGCTTTTAACTGTGCTTCCAGGTCGGCCATGTCGCAGTTGGCGTAGCGGAAGCGTTTGGCCTTGCACAGGCGAATGCCGTCGATGATGGATGCATGATTGAGCGCGTCGGAAATGATCGCGTCTTCTTCGCCCAAAAGCGGCTCGTATAGGCCCCCATTCGCATCGAAGCAGGCGGCGTAGAGAATGGTGTCTTCGGTGCCGAAGAAATCGGCGATTTTCTTTTCAAGCTGTTTGTGCAGATCCTGCGTGCCGCAGATGAAGCGCACCGATGCCATGCCGAAGCCGTGCGTGTCCAACGCCTCCTTGGCTGCTTTGATCACTTCGGGGTGATCGGCCAGGCCGAGATAATTGTTGGCGCAGAAGTTCAGAACCTTTCTGCCGCCCTCCAACTCGATTTCGGCCGATTGCGGCGACGTGATGACGCGTTCGGCCTTGAACAGGCCTTGTTCGCGGATGGATTGAAGTTCTTGCGCTAAACGTGCCTGGCCGGGATAGCTCATGGGGAATGCCGAGGTGGGGAAAGTCCCTATTTTCGGCTTTTCGGGCGCTGGGGGGAACCGTCTTGCTGTGAAGCCGGCCCATAGCGGGCCGGCTTCACTTGTTGCAGGCGGCGTTATTGGTGCAGCCCGAAGTCGTCGCGCGTGGTCTTGCCCTTGTCGTCGATGCCCTTGGCATCCAGTTTCGGCGCCAGTACGAACACACGGCTGTCGTCGATCTTGCCATGGAGATATTGGCGTGCCGCACCGGCGCGGCGTTCGGCCAAATGGCGCAGCGCGTCCTGATCCACCGTGACGTTGGCTTCCATCATCTTGGTCATTTCTTCAGGCGGCTGCGATTTGGTGAGGCCGATAACGTCGCGCGGCTTTTTGAACTTCGCGTGCTTATACGCCTTGGTCAGGTATTTGTTGTAGTCGTCGGTGCCGGGTTTCACAGGCGCGGCTTTGGCCGCGTCGGTGCCGATGTCGTCGGCTTCTTCCTTCTGCACCATGTCGTCGACGGTCGTTTTGCGCAAGCCTTCCTCGTCGAAGGCGGGGTCGACACGGCCGGTGATGTCGAGTTTTAGCGACGGCTTCTTGTTGAGAATGTCCACGATTTGCGTGAGTCGCGAGGTGGCATCCGCATCGAGCACGGCCGATCCAGGCTTGAACTCCACATACCCAAGGTCTTGATTGCTGCCGCCACCGGAGGCGAGCAAGCGGAACGGCGCCGTTACGGCCCGCTTGAGCAAATTCAGGAAGGCCTGCCAGATCACGCCGCCGAGGCTGAATTTGGGGTCGTTGAGCGAGCCGGATACAGGCACATGGATATCGATGTTGCCGTTGGAATCCTTCAACAGTGCGACCGCCAGTTTCACGGGAAGGTGGCTGATGCCGGGGCCTTCCATGCGATCGCCGAAGGTCAGCTGGTTTAGCACGATATGGTTGTCGGCATTCAACTTGCCCTGGTCGAGCTGGTAGTGCACATCCATCGTCAACCGGCCTTTGACAATCGGATAGCCGGCGTATTTGCCGGAATAGGGCGTGAGATGCGTGAGCTCCACATCGTTCGCCTTGGCTTTGATATCCAGAAAAGCCACGGGCGTGAGCGGGTTGATGGTGCCGTCGATGTTCACCGGCGAGTTGTCATCCAGTTCGCCCTGCAAGGTGACATCCGCCGGCGCGCCGCCGGCGGCCGTACCGAAGGCACCGATCTTGCCGGCGAGTTGCGTGATGTTGGCCGTGTAGTTCGGCTTGATGAAGTTGTCGGTGTAATTGAGATTGCCGTTGGCCAATGTGATTTGACCGATGTGGATGTCGGCGGGCGGTGTAGCGGCGGTG
>DATJMR010000050.1:0-11231 GCA_035508595.1 Dyella sp. | reverse complement strand
TCCAGGGCCTGCAGTCGCAACGCGGCGAAATCATCGCCCGGCTGAAGGTCGAACATTCCAAAGATGGCGCACATGACAGATTTTCCTTTTGCTCGCTCGATGGTGAAACGTTGAAAAACAAAAGGGCCCGCTTTTGGCGGGCCCTTTTGCGTGTGTCTTGTAGCTGCTTTCGTCTACACGCCGGCCCGCCTGCGGTTGCAGGTATTATTGTTGGCGTTGTTATTCAGGATCGCGACGCTATCCGCAAAGGCGGGGGCGTTGGCTGCTGTGAAGATGGCGGCGAAAGCGATCATGGACCGACTACATCACAAGCCGACGCAGCGCGCAAGCTTTAACAAGCCCGATACGCCCAACCGAGAAAGGCCAGCTAGTCATAACGGCCGAACATCGATGCAGGCGGGATGGAGGCGACTCGGCGACTCAGGGGGCTGCAACCCAGCGCACGGCATCATCGAACTCGGCATTGGAAAACAGCTTGAAGTGCGTGGGCATCGCAAAGCCGAACATGCTCGACATCACGCGAATCCAACCCACATCGGTCACCAGCGCGGTACGCTCCCACCCGCTGATATGACGAAATCCCAGTTTGACATCGTCCCACATCGCGCCCGGCGCGAAACCCACGAAGTCATCGCCGACGTGTATCACAAGACGCAGCCGGGGATTCAAGGCAAACGCGGCCTCGATGTCCGGCACCATCACGTTTTCGTAGTCCTGCGCCGTAACCAATCCGCGCATGCGAAAACCGAGGACACCACTCGGGAGATCAGGGAGTTGCTCGATCACGGCACATACCTCCTGCTTGCGATGGACCGTTATATCCAACCCCGATGACCCACCTATTGCAAGCTATTTATCGCGTTTACCCTTCCGATTACTTTGAACCACACGAAAAACTTCATCTATGAGCCCCGGCCTTTGATATTTCTTTTCGCGACGTATTCACGCTGCAGCGCCTTGCGATGCGAACTATCCACGTTAGTGAAGCCCGTGCTTTTTGCTTTCGCTGTCCACCAACTTCCCAGCTTGCCCACGGCCTGCTCGCGTTGATCGAGAGGCAAATGTTCGTTGCTCAGAATCTCATTCATCTTTTTCCATTTTTCCGCAAATTTGTCTTTATGGGCCCAAGACTTTTGGGCCTTTTCCGCCTGAGCGCCCAGACCCGCCCTTGTTAATTCGTCACCGACAAACTTGCGCTTTGCTGCTTTGTAAGCATCAGGATCGGCAGCCTTATCCATCCCCTGTGCCTTGAACATATGCTTGGCGGTGCCACGTGGACCGGGGTAGTTCACGATAGCGTGCCGGCCCAGCTTTCTTTGCAAGTATTCGTCGCGAAGATTCAAGCGAACGGAAAGGTTGGCCGGATCCTTCGCCGCCTCCAGTTCAGCGGCCTTGCCTTTCCACCATGCGCCCAGTGCGTTGACATCCTTGCCTTCCAACTCCTTGAATTTTGCGTCGAAGCGCGCCCTGGCTTGTTTTCGTACTTCGGAGTGGGCGAGGGGAATGCTTCCCGCAACGCCGACGTGGCTGCTGAAAATGTTCAGTGCCTCCTGCTTCTGGGGTGTATTGGCGACGTCGGTCAAACGATCCAACTTTTCCCGCAATTTGCTGGCGCCATACTTTTCGTTGTGACTCCACTCGGCCTTGCCGAGCTGGGGGAACGATTCGAGCAGGTCCTTGCCGAAATTCGCCTGGTTGTCCACGCCCTCGCTTTTCATCTTCCATTTGGCCGCCATGACGGTGGCACGCATCGCGGACCCGACATGATGAATATTAAGCGCGCGGCTGCCCGTGACGTCCTCGAGAAACGAACCAATGGCCAAGCCACCCCACTGCTCTGTGCTTTCGCTGGGGCTCCCCGCTTTCACCTGCTTTTCTGGCTTGACGGCGTAGGTGTCGTCGACAAGGTACTTGATGGCCTGGCTTTCCACCGTGGCGCGCCTGAGCGACAAAGTGCTGGGGACCAATTTGTTGATCTGAGTCTTCGATTCTCCGTAATACGCTGTCGTGTAGGTGCTTCCGGGAGGGCCGCTGAATAGCCCCTGCGTCCATGTGGGACGCCCTTCGGAAACCCATTCCCGGACAGAAAACGTGCCATACCTTTTCACGCTCGCCGGAGCGTCGTTCGATTTCTTGTAAGGAATGTCCAGCTTGGTAAATACGGAGGTATAGCCGCCGCCGGCCAACGCATCGATACCGCCCGTAAACGCCCGTCCGCGTGTTATGAGAGGCGTTACCGGCAGCGATGGCTGCAGCTGCGGCCGCAATTTTTTGGGACGCTCGTACTTGCTCGACGATCCGTCATTAGCACGCTTCTTGTCGTCCATCGCTGCGGTCTCCCACTGCCCAGATAATCAAGACGTGTATCCCTGCGTGCCGTCGGCATCCCGATTCATTGGCGTACCAGACGACCGCTCTTGCTACGGCTCCAGCCGGCGTTGCTTGGCGACTCTCCCTCCTTCGTTTTGCGCTGCTTTGCCGGAGCGGGATCGAGCAACTTTGGAGTCTGGGCAGGTTTTTGCCGGGGCTTCGCTGGACCTTTGAACAAAGGCGACGTTGCGGCGATGGGCTTGAAA
This sequence comes from Dyella sp., assembly GCA_035508595.1. Taxonomy (GTDB): domain Bacteria; phylum Pseudomonadota; class Gammaproteobacteria; order Xanthomonadales; family Rhodanobacteraceae; genus Dyella_B. The sequence goes on along the minus strand of DATJMR010000050.1, from coordinate 8,655 downwards.
GCAGCACGAGGCGTTTTGACGCGTTCGCTATCATCGCGCGTGCGCTTTTTGTTGTTCCTCGCAGGCAACTCTTCGGATACAGGGGCGGAAGCGAGCGGGGGCGGCGTAGCTAAAGACGGCGGCCCTTCCCCCCGCAGGGCGCGCATCCGCTTTGCGCGATCCATATGATCTTGCCGCTCGTCGGGAGACAAACCTAACTCGGGCCTGCTTCGATGAATCGTGCCCGGTCCAGATATGACCGATCCCTCGTGTTTTCGCCATTCTTCGGTGCTGCCGAACGGCTGACTTCCGCCGTACGTAACGACGTTTCCGCTTTCGGGCTGCGCAATGCTGCCTGACACGCCCTCCTGGCAATTGCGACACATATCGTGAAAGCCCTTCATCTGATGCACCAACAAACCACCTCGTGGCGGCGTTACTGGATTCTTGACCGAGGGGCCGTACTTCTTCGCGGCATATTCTGCTTCGGAATGGTGGGACTTTTCCGACGCATCTAAATTCGGCCATTCAAGCGATTTAAGCGCCTTGGTCGTACCCGGGCCAAAATCGCCGCCTGCCTTGCCGCTATGGTGGCTGCTGCTGTCGACTTTCGCGAAACCCTCCTGCGGCGTCCACGTAAAACGTGTGACGTCCGCCGTATGACCATGCAATTCTCCCCCGAAGTCGGGCGGGCGATAGGTGGATGCGTCTCGCTCCTGTTTTTGTTGCAACCGCTTCGTCTTGATCGACGCCGAAGCCGGCAGCGGTTCCAGTTGCCGAGCGGTGCGCAGGCTATGAAGGATATCGACGGTGCGAGTCCCATCTTCGTTCTTCTGACTCAGGATGATGGAACCGCGCCTGCTCAATTTTGCCTTGGCGCCAGGAACCGTGACCCCTTCCAGCTCGGAAGCGCCCTTTTCTTTCTCGATGTCCTTCCAGCCCTCCTTGCTTACATTCGTCAAGCGCGTGAAAGAGGGTGGACGGCTGCCACGGCCGCGGTCACTCATGCCCGCTCCCCCATGCTGTCGCCATGGGACGATGGTTCAAATCGAACACCAGCCACCGCATCTCGCCACTCCATAAAAAGATCGCCCTGCCGGCAAAAATTGCATATCTCGAAAACACGCCGCTTTTTATAGCCGCTTTGGACTCGTCGGCTCCTTGCTGAATTTCTTGGGGTCCGTGGTTTTCTGCGTCGACGTGTCGATTTTGATATTCACCTTCTTGGCGGCGGTATTGACCATTCCCTTGAACGTCTCGCGTTTCTGCATCTGCGCTTTACGAGCCTTTGTGCTGAACATGTCACCGGACACATTGCTGGCGGTGAGCGGCAATGACATGCGATCCAGGGTCATCGAGCCCGAAGTCACCATGGCGTGTACGAACGGTTCGACCACCCCTTTCGAACTCTTGGCTCGGCGCTGCCCTTCGCTTATCGAGGTATGCGAGCGTTCGCGATCGGCGTGGCTGTGCGAGCTGAAACCTCGTTCCACGCGAGGAATATCTCTGCGGGTGGGATGCTGCTGGCCTAGCGTCTTCTTGCTGCTTTTCTCTTTGACCGGCGCGACGACGTCCTCAGTCCGCATGCGAAGACTGGACTGTGCACGAACCAATTGGACCTGAAATTTCTGGCCTTCTTTGTGCGATTTGATTGAACCGGCAAATCCCGAATTCATCGCCTCGGTCGTTTTGGATTGCGTCGCTTCGTCCAGGCTTTTCTCGATGGCTCTGAACTTCTCACCCGTGACGCCACCTGTTACGAGCTTCTCGACTTTTTCTTTGTGTCGCTTGGGCAGCAGGTCCGCGTTCTGTTTCTCCAGATCGTCTGCAAGTTCCATCATTTGTCGGGTCGATTCCTTTTGTGCCGACTTGTCGAGCTTCATGAATCGGTCACCCATCTCCTTGCCGAATGTTTTGGCCTTGGCTTGTATCTGCGGGTGCGTAGGCGGCGCCGACAATTTTCGCCGCTTGAACGAGCCGTCGCCCTGTTCGGCCAGCTCCTCGCCCTTGCCTATCGGGACCGAAAAATCAGCAAAAGGTTTGAGGACGCCCTCCACGGTGCGTTTTTTTGAAGCCGACGAAGTCATGGCGAGTGACCTATCAGTGTGATGGATGAATCGAGCTCGGCCAGCAATACAGTCAGACGTTGGGGCAGTTCAGCGTTACTTTTTTCCTTGTGCGCCTTGGGCACGCGCGCGAAGAAGACCAAATCCTCGTCAGGCGACTGCGCACGAACGCACAAGCGGCGAAAGCCAACCGCCGACAGTGCATCGATGGAACGCGCATTGTCGGCATAGACGGAAGTGAATAGCCATTCGATGCCTTGCGCTTTCGCTTGACGGAACAATAGCCGTGCCACACGTCGCCCGTAACCGCGACCTTGATGTTCGTTGCCCATCCAGAAATAGAAATACCCGCCGTGGTTACCGGCATGCAGGCTCACCACGCCCACGAACCCGTCGCTGGCGGACATCACCGCGAAAGTGAATCGACGCGGATCGCTGCTTTGTTCGGCCATCCAATCGCATACTTGTTCTACCGTGCCTAGTTCAGGCAAGCGCGTGAGCATGGCGATTTGCGGATCCTGGTATTGCCGCAAATAGCTTTCAGCATGCTCATAGCCGAGCGGTTCGATACAAAGATCGCCGTCGCGAGCAAGATCGGGGCGATACCATGGCAACGCACGCCAACGGTTCAGGCGCGCATCCAACTCTTCGCGAAATGCAATCACCGACGCATCATCCACATCAAGCCTTTTCAGTTGCTCGCTCGCAAGCGCAACCTCGCCGCTGGATGCGTTGCAATACGCGATGCAGATCAGGTTCGCGTCCCGTTCGAAGATTTCCCTGGCAAGGTCGAGCAGCCCCCAATGCGTCGCGAGCACTCCCAGCGCATGCCGCAGCGACGCCTGCGAATCAGTCCGCGGACAGTGTTCCCACGCGCACTGCAAGGCTTGTCGCCAGTTCCTGCGTTCCAGCGCGCTTATCGAAGGTGGCGATTCGCACCAGGTTGCCAGAATCGGTTTCAGCACCTCCATGTCGTAAGCGCTTGCCTGCAGCAAGGCAAGGTACGGTGCGGGCTCGGTATCCACCGGCAACGCGTACGCAAGCTGCGTACATGTCAGCGCAAGCTCCGGGTGGCTGGCATCGGAGACTTCGCGCAGCGCACCCGTCGCCGCCTCGGGCAGAGGCCGATGGTCATGACGCCAGATAACCTGCGTGACGATGCCTTGCTCGCTCAACTGACGGTGATGCACCCACGCGCCATGCGTCGACGCCTCCCAGGCGATGGCATGAAAGTTCACGGGTATCGGCCGATCATGGGTGCCGGCTTGATGCACCGGCGCGAGCGCGCCGAGGCGAAGGCGACTTTCTTCCATCACGCCATGATCGGCCGCCAACCATAGAAACCGACGGCGGCTGAGCGCTGCGACACGACGAAGCAGCTGCAGTGCAACCGAAGGCACCTGCACGCATGCGCTCTGTATGACGCGCAAGTAACGTTGCCGAAGCGCTTCGGACAGCGATCCGTCCTCCTCCATTGCCCTCCATCGAAATTCCGGCGGCTGCGGCGCCTTGGGTTGACTAACACGTACACGGCCTTCCATCCATTGACCGTAATGGATGCCGCGCAGACTGCATGGCAAGCGATGCAGATAATCGTGCGCGATCGCTACGACGGGGTTGATGGCATCCAATCCGTTCTGCGTCCACCATGCATTTTCTGCCGACGTGTCGAGTGCGATCACAGTCAGATCGTGCGCGTGCATCAAACCAGCGTTCTTGCGCCATGCTTCGACATCGGTCTCGCGCGAAACGCAGGCGACATACTTCAAACGACAATCTCGCACGGCAGCCTTGCACCACTGGCGCTGAAGCGCCTGCCGCATCAAATAGGTGAAGTGGCCATCGTCGCCGACCAAATCCAGAACCAATATGGGGTGTTCCGGGTCGATGGCGCCCATCGACAACCATGTGTCGCAGCAGTTGGCGATGATCTGCGCCCAACCCGCAACCAGCAGTGGCGATGCCGACATCCCCGACCCATCGCGCAGGCCTTGTTGCTCCAGAAACGTTTCATAGGCGATGCCGATGTCGTCATCGGCAGGTCGGGACACCTTGCGCTGTTCCACCAGATCAACATCTGCCACAGCCATAAGCCGTACCTCTTGGAGGTTGGATTTGACGATACGCATTGCGGTGCACATACCGCCGTCTTGCGGCAACCGTTGCGAGTGCTACATCACGACGACGCTTTCTCTTGCGTCCCCACGCCAAGCAGTTCCAGTACGTCGATCCGTCCGGCGCACTTGTGAAAGACCTCGTAATACAACTCCGCCGCATTGAGTTCTCCCCATTCCACCGCGCGGCGAATCAGATAGGGCACCGGGCTGTGCGGCTCGACCCGCAGCAGAAATTCGGCGATTTCCGCCAATGCCTGATATGCCCTATCACGCTCGGTGAAGGCCGCTTCGTCGTGCGCTTCGTGCATGTCGCCGCTTGCAATATCGGCATCGGCTTCATCGACCGGCGGCGATGGCTCCGCAACGACATCCGCTCCCACTCCGCGCCGCGCCATCTCGCCACGCAGCAGGGTCTGCATGCACCCGACCAATTCCTCGATCCGGCCCAGCGACGGCGCGTCGGCGGCCAGGCGTTCGCGCAGGCTGCGCTCGAGCTGCTCGATAGCCGTGCGCGCGGCCACGAGCTGGGTATGACGTTCGCGCAGCTCGTTTAGCGGCACCGCTGTCAACAGCCGGTGCAGATCGTCGAGCGTGGCCGCTTCGTTGGCCTCTTCGGGCAATTTGCCGTGGGCCGAACGCAGGCGCTCGTAGTGGTGCGCGACTTCCCAATGCGACCAGCAAGCCGCCGACTCATCGACGGCTATCAGCGGGATCAGCGACAGAGATCTAGGCAACTTCTCGTTGATCCACCGCACGATATTGATGCGTGCCTCGAAGTCGCCCGCGTCGCCTTGCGGGTGCAGATCATCCCACCAACATTCGCAAAGGCCGCGCAGCAATTCGAAGCATGGCGCCAATGTGGCGAACCCGCGCTGATGAATTTCCGATTCCAGTAGCCACGCGGCCAATTGCAAATCCTTGGCGCTGCCGCTCAGGATGTTGGCGATCAGCGAGGACACCTTGGACCAGTTCGCCCGCTTGGGCTCCACGGCCCACGAGCCCATGGGCAGTGTGGTGTCGTCGCTGCGCCGCGCCTGCTCCACCATGCGATACATCATCGTGCCGCGTACCGAAAGCCCAGCCGGACACGAGCCTTCCAGCGGCGCCAGCAGTTGCTGCAGCGATACGCCGAGATGGCGCTCGAAATAACCATGATCGGCCCATGGCTTCGATCGCGGCTCGCTCGACGGCGCCCCTTCGTGCTCGATCACTGACGCAGGCAGGTTCATCGTAGTCACCTCTTGCAAAATGAATTCATCACCACAGCACCGGCGCCTCCCGCGGAAAGGTGGGCACGGCCAGCGGCACGACCGCCTTGGTAGTGGGATCAGGCGCGGATAACTTCACGGTCAGATAAAACTGTGCGTTCTCCGTATCGCGCTTATTCGTGCTCGCATCGGCCGCCGCCAACACCGGCAGTTGGAAGCGCAGCGTCTGCAGGTTCGGATCGAGCGCATCGCTTGCCGTGGCGTTGGACTTATGCGTGTCGAGCAAATGCAGCAACGCCCACGATCCGCCCGACTGGAATAGCGCGTCGTAACCGCTCACTGTCAGTTCGGGCTGCGACGGATCGGGCACGGGCGTAAAGCGCGACCGGTCGGCCCACTGCAAATCCAGCGACACCGGATCGCCCACGTTCCACGCCACCGCGGCCACGCTGCCCGGCCATTTGGCCGTATTGCCACCCACATGCAACGTCCAGGCGATCAGCTGATTGCTGAGCGGCGAGCTGGCAGGCAACGCGCGAAAATCGACATTGACCGTCGTCGGCCCGCTCTGCGGCTGAGCGAGCAGATTGCCCGCGAAGAACGCCTGCACGGCATCCAACTGATCGATGAATGCCTTCATACGTGTGGCGGTCGCGCCTTTGGCGGTGGCAAGCCAGGTTTCGAGCTCCGGCTTCTCCTTGGCGTAGTACACAAAGAACGCCTTGACGATCGCGGGCGACACCTCGTGCGAGTCCGGCGGACCAAAGGGATAACGCCCGGCAAGCTGACTGTTGAAGAGCATGCCGATGCGAACGAAATGCAGATTGGAGTTGATTTCCCCGCGGCCGGAGCACGCCGCTTGCGCGATCTGCAACATGGCCTCGCGCCGCGCGGAAAACAGGTCGTTGCCCACGATCGGCGACACATAGCCGTTGAGCGTGCTTGTGCAATTGGCGTACGTCAGGCCGGCCAGTTGTTTTAGGAAAAAATCGTTGAGCTGCGCGGCTTGCCCTGCCGGGTCGGCAAATTGCACGGCGCGATTGAGCTCGCCGATCGTGTTGCCCCAGTACGAATCGGTCTGCAAATTGCCGCGCTGACTGTTATTAACGCCGGCGGCGCCTCTCAACAACGTGACAAACGGCGCCGCGTAACCGGCGAGTACTTGTACTCGCGTGAGCTGCCGATCGAGATAGGCCTGCAGCACCGGTACGCTGCCGAGATCGAACAGCATTGTGCTGTCGTCCGTACCCTGCTGCACCGGCGGGTTGTAAAGCTGGCTGCTCGAGTCCAGCTCCGATACATCTTGCAATACGTTCGAGGCGTAGTTTTGCGCGCACTGGCCAACTTCGTCGGCGAAGGCGTCAAATCCAAGTTGACGCAATTGATGCAACGACTGCAGCAGCGGTTGGAGCGTCGCGGACATGTCCGCGCTTTCGGACGACAACTGGCGATCCAGTTGCGAGGTCGCATCCAACCCGGTATCCAGCCGCTGGCCAGCCGGCGCGCGTTGGCTGCGTGCCAGCGTGTCTTCCAACACCATACCCAATTGCTTGCGCGCAACGCTGTCGAAAAGAGGCTCTTTATCCGCCTGCGCATATTCCTCTGGCGGAGCCTGCGCGGGCGTTCCACCAGCGGCCGTTTCCTGCGTCACAACCTTTTGGTCGCTCGCGAAAACCTGGTACTGGCGCATGTAGGACAAAACTTCGCCGAATACCGCAGCGTTCCAGCCACCCGCCTCGCCATTGCAATGGTAAGACTGCGATGACTTCACTTGCATGAAACCGACATCCGCCAACGCCTTGAGCCCCGCCGCTTCGTTCGATAGCTCAGGACTCACGCCGTTGAGTTGCTGCGTGGTCGGATCGACCTGAAACAGCGGCCCAAACGACGGCAGCGTTTCCGAGCGCAGGCTGTCGACCGCCGGCTGATAGCACTGCGCAACGCTGAAATCGTCCAGCGTGTTGCGCAAACCGGGATCGTAGCGGTGATGCGTGATCAGATCTTCGATCCCCGGCTCAATGATCTGGCTGACTTTCGTGCACGCGTTGTCCGCCGGAGTGCTGAGCAACCAGGCGTTGCGGATCCAGCTCAGCCACGCGTTGAAACCGCGCACTTTTTGCAGCAGCGGCGGCCGTCCTTCCTCAAGTGCGTTAAGCCGCGGCACGCCCAGCAGCACGCGTTGCAGCAGATTGTTCTTCGCATCGCCTGCCATTTTCTGAAACTGCTCGGCCAGCCGCGTGCGCAGGCTTTGCGTAATCGCCGGCGGGTTGTCCAACCTGGCTTCCACCAACGCATCGGCCAGGTCGCTATCTTCCTTCATCGAGGTGGGCGGCAGCGTGCTTTGATACACGTATTGCCACAGCACGCCGAATTCGAGCAGAACCTTGCGTTTGTCCATCTGCACGCCCGGCTTGGCGATATCCGCGAAGCGATCCAGGTTGTCCTCCAGCTCGCCCAGGTCGGCCAGCTGCTGCTTCAATTGAAGCTTGTCCTTTTGAAACGCCGCAGCCGGGTTGGTCTCCTGCACCGTTCCGGTCGCGGCGTCTTGCAACGTAGCGGTTGACAAGGCGTCGATGCGCTGCTTGAGCTTGCAGGCCAAAGAAGGCAGCACAACGCTTTCCAGCGCATTGCGCGATACCTCAGTGATACCGCTATTGATGCGCCAATCCAGCCACGACAAAGGTATGACGGCGTAGCGCGTACGCTGATCCAGCGCGCCGACCTCTTCGATCAGTTTGTACAACCGTTCTTCGTCCAGACATCCACGCTGGGTAAGCGATTTGCTGCTGACGGAAATGTTGACCACCGTGTCGCGCAAGGCCTGGGCCTGGTTGCGAACCTGCGCCGCGCTCCAGGGCAACCCCACCAGCAGCGCCACCGTTGCCGCAAGCAGGCCGACCTGCAATCGGCGGATGATGCCGTTGCGGGCCAGCAAGCCTTTCTGCGTGCGCTGGGCGAGATTGCGCTCGGCAAAAAACTTGTCGCGCATCAAACCGTCGACGAAAGCCACATCGTTGCGCGCGCCATCGCGTGCGTTTTCCGGCATGTTGCCACCGACTACGCCGGTGAAATACACACCGCGGCAAAACGCGCGCGCCTCGTAGACGTTGGGCTTGAATACGATCTCCAGGAACTCGCGCACTGGTGTTTGCAGCACACGCATAAACTGCGGGAAAAGGAAAAAGTCGTCAGCGTCCCGGATCTCGTCGCGCGCGGTCGCAGCCTGCAAGACCAACCCGCGCAGGCCGACGATCAACTTGTCGAACGCCTTGCCCACCCATTCGG
>DATJMR010000049.1:0-8181 GCA_035508595.1 Dyella sp. | reverse complement strand
CGTATTGGACGCGGTCGAACCGCCGTTGGTGAGTTCGATGGTGCCCGCATTGATCACGTTGACCAACTGGCCGCTCGCAAAGGGCGCGATGCTGCCATTGGCGCCGTTTCCCGCCAAGAGCGTGCTGCTTGCGTCGATCGTTACGCTGCCTGTACCGGTGGTTGCGTTGCCGACGATCAACGCACCGTCCATGGTTAGCGTGCTGCCGTTGGTGACATTTACCGTCGGCCAGCTGGTGAAGCCCGCCACGCCGGTGACGGTAGCGCCGTTGAATGTCAGCGTGTCGGTCGACACGCCTGCGCCGCTCACTGTGCCGGTCAGGTTGAAGGTGCCTTGGATTTTCGCGGTATTGAAAGCGCCGCTGCCGCTCCAGCTCCAATCGCTGCCTTGCGCCAGTAGTGTTTTGAATCGCGTAAACGCATTGGTGGCGCTGCCGGTACCCTGCAAAATCACCGTGCTCGGATTCGTGCCGCCACCGCCGTCGGCGGAACCGATAATCGACGAGCCGGTTTGCAGAATCAGCGTGTTGGTGCCCAACCCCATCTGCACGGCCACGCCGCTGTTGCTTTGAAGCAACCCGGCGTTGATGACGGTGCTGGCGCCGTTGAGCGTGCGCACCGCGGCGCCGGATTGCGCAATGATTTTTCCGCCCGCAAGGTTTTGGATGGTCGCGGTAAAGCTGGAGCCGGCGGTGTTCGAGAACACCGCATCGGCGCTGCTGCCCTGCGCTTGAATGGTTCCGCTGTTGACTAACTTGTCGTTGTTGCCTTGCAGATAGGCGGTGGTGCTGCTGGCGCCGGTCGTCAACAACGTGCCGGTGTTGGTGATGGTGCCGTTTTGTCCAAGGATCGACATCGCACGCGCATTGCTGCCCGAAGTGCTGATCGATCCGTTGTTGACCAGTGTGTTGTTGATCTGTCCGACATTGGTTTGTCCCCACGCGGCTGTCATGCCATAGGCATTGGGGCCTCCTGTCGTGATCGTCCCGTTATTGATCAGCGTATTGCCGTTTCCGTTGGCAGCCATGCCGTCGTTGTAGGCGCCGGTCGTGGAAATGCTGCCTTGGCTGCCATTGGTGAGCGTGTTGCCGTCACCTGTGCCCAGCATCACGGCGCCGCGATTGGTGCCGGCGCCGCCGCCGCCGGTGAGGGAAAGCGTGCCGTTGTTGGTGATTTGGCTAGCGTGGTCGACGCTGAAACTCAGTGGGTTGACGGTGCGCGTGTTGGCGAAATTCACCCCGCTGGCGATGTTGATGGTGACGTTGGAGCTTCCGGTTTGCGCGATCACCGGCGCAACGCCGCTGCCGCTGCATGTCACCGTGGTGCCGGTTGGGGGCGCGGTGCTGGTGCATGCGGCATAGAGCATGCTTGGGTGACACAGCGACAGCCACAAAGCCGGTGCTGCAGCGAATACATATCGAGGTGCGCGACAGGGAGCGTATCGGTTGCGTCTTGCATCAGCGTTGCGCGACATGCATACCTCCATGCTGTTCCTTTAGCTGGAAATGCTTCGAGCGACCATGCGCTGGACGATCCAACGATCGGCATCCAACTCATGCAAGCTGTACCCCTTTGTTTTATATAGACCTTTTGAAAAGTTTTGTGTAAAGGCTATGTGAACGGTCGAGCAGGTACCTTGCGCTGGCGGCACCGCGAGATGCCGCTTACGCCAACACGCAGCGGGGTGCTCTCAAATGAGAGTATGGGTGCGGGTTAAGCCATCAGCCTTTGGCGTTGCGCTGCCGCTGCAGCGACGTCACCGCCGCCGCCGCATTCACTTGCAGCATGCCATCGGACACTTTGCTGTTCTGTAGCAACAGATCGTGCACCGTGCGGGCATCCAATTTCGGCGCGATGGAAAGCAATAAAGCGGCGATGCCGCTGACATGGGCCGCCGCCATCGACGAACCGGAGGTGAAGTCGTAGCCGCCTCCGGGTTGGGTCGTGAGGATGTCCTTGCCCGGTGCGCTCAAAACACCGGGCGGTGCGCTCGACGATCCGCTGGTACGAACCACGATGACGCCCGGATCGTGATCGGGAAAGCCGTTGAGTTTTCCGTCCGGCGGCATGGCCGCGATGATAATGCGGCCTTGGTCGAGCAGCTGCGTCAGCAGTTTGTCGAGCAGCGGATCGGGTGGGCCGCCCAAACTCAAGTTGATGATGCGCGTATTCGTATCGATGATGGCCGCCAACGCTTTGGCGAGCGTAAAGGTGTTGCAGCGCGCGCCGGCGCGCGGCATTTGCGGATACCAGCACGCTTTGTAAACGCTGAGCGTGACCTTGGGCGCGATGCCGACGATGCCCTGGTGATTGTCGCCGTCCGCCGCGATGATGCCCGCGACTTCGGTGCCGTGATAATCGCGGTCGTAACCGGATGCGTCGCCGTCGATCGCATCGCTGACGTCGTGGATGCGTCCTTTCAATTCCGGATGCGTCGTGTCGACACCCGTATCGACGATGGCAACGCGCACGCCTTCGCCCTGGCTGATGGTGTGCGCAAGCGCGGCATCGGTTTCCACGAAGCCGCGCTGCAAATTGGCGTAGGGATCGTTGTAGTGATGCGCGTCGGACGACGCATCCGCGTACATCGAGTAATCCTGCAGCGGCTGCGCAAGCCGTACACGATCGTCTTTGGCAAGCGTTTTGAGCAGGGCGTCGCGATCCGCGCCGGGCGGCGGTTCCAACACCACGCAATAGACGCCCAGCGCTTTGATCGGCCAGCCGGCGACTTCATGCAGGTTGTAGCTTTGCTTCAACGCGGAGAGTTCGGATATGGCGCGTTGACCTGCGCCGTAGTAACCGGGCGGAATGTATCCAAGCACGCTCGAACCGGCATGCGTAGCGGGCGGATCAATGGGATTGGCGACGGCAAGAACGATATCGCGCGAGGTATTCATCGTCGTCGCGACGGGTGTGCGCGACGATACGCTATCGGCAATATCACGGTGATCTTCGGATGCGACGGTGGGCGCATGCGCGCATGCACTCAAGCCCGCCATGGTTGCGACAAGCAGAAACGCGCGATACTTCATGGTGTTCCGCTGACAGGCTCGGCCAGTCGTATGCCGCGCGTTGCGCGCAACTGCTGCAACGCGTGCTGTTGCGTCGACGGCGATGCCGATGTCGCAGGCGCAACGGTATAAGCGCCTACTTCGTTGGGGCCGCCCACCACCTGCAATTGCAAGGTATGAAGCAGGGCGTTCCAATCGGTGATCGTCATCGTAGTGTCCGGAACCACACGAATCGAACCTGCCGCCACCGGCGCGGATGCTTGGCTATAGGTGTGGTACGTCGGGCTCGGGCTGGCCGGCCACAGCTTCATGCCCAGGATGCCGATGCCGAGTGCTTGAATCAGCACCGTGGCGACCAGCGCACGGCTGAGCCAATGCGTCGAACGCGAGTGCACCGGTTGATCCTGCAGATCGGGCATATCCAGGCGACCCAGCAAACGCTGCAATCCCGCATTCGCATCGACCGGAACGTCCGACGGCAGCGCGAGCGCCAGGCGCAGGCGTTGCTGCTGTTCGAATTGAGCGCGGCAGGCCTCGCAATGCTTGAGATGCCGTTTCAGTTCATCCTGCTGTGCAGGTGTGGCGGTTTCTTGAATCACCCAAGGCATGGTTTCCCAGGCGCTTACGCATTCCTTGCTGGAATCGATAGGGAACGTCATGACACGCGCTCCTTGTAAGTGGATGCGCCTTCAGCAAGTACCGGAAGCACATTGCGCAGTTTTACCCGCGCATGAAATAGACGCGCTTTCACCGTGCCGACGGGACAGCGCATGATGGCGGCGACATCGTCCAGCGAATGGCCTTCGCCGTAGACGAGTTCGATCACCACGCGCTGATCCGTGGACAAACGGTCCAGCCCCTTGCTTAGCCAATCGCGCAATTCGCGGTCTTCGTCCGGATCGGTGGCGGGCAGGCGCTCTTCCGGCAGCGGCGATTCCTCCACAGGTTCGTCGCCGTGCTGGCGCAGCGCTTTCAATCCGCAGCGGTAGGCGATGCCCATGATCCAGGTGGAAACGCGTGAATCGCCGCGAAAATCGCCGGCTTTCTGCCAGGCGATCCAGAAGCAGTCGTTGATCACTTCCTCCATGATGTCCGCGCGGCGCGTAAGCCGCGACAGGAAGCGGCACAGGCGCCCGTGATAGCTGTGATACAGCGTCGCCAGCGCCACACGATCGCCTTCGGCCATGCGCTGGAGCAGCATGCGATCGGCGGCGTCGGCTTGGTTGTCGGCTTCGTTCATGGGCATGGACAGATGGCGCAATGGATGATCGTTCGGCTAAGGATGTTCAGGCCAATACCGTTCAAGCGACACGATGTCCAGAAGGTTCGCAGGCTGAGTCGCGCGGCACAGGGGAGGCCGGGTGCAGTGCCGGACCGCGTGGCGCAGTCTGCGAGCCTTCTGGACATCGCCGGTTGGGCCGTTACTGTCTGTCCGCATCCCTTTGCCCTCACGGCTCGCCGAACAGTCAGATGGTCTGCGAACGGACAGTAACGGTAACACTTAAGCAGAAATGACCAGAGCACTACTAAGTGCCCGCCAGGGGCGAAAAGGTTGCCTTGGGTCAAAACGACCAGGACACGGTGGCCACCCAGGGGGCGGCGGCCAGGCCGTCCAGCCGGCTCCGTGCCGCCGGGTCGACCGCGACCCGGTCCAGCTCCACGCGCCACGGCCCGTAATTCCACAACAGGCCGAGCTGTCCGTAGCCGTACAGCGGGGTCGCACGCCCGACGTACTCGTGCCGGTAATGGTCGTAGTAGCTGGACGCGGCGAGCGATTGAGCCGCCCCCGCGCCAGCGGATAGGGAAAAGTGCCATGCCAAGGGCCAGTGGACATTGAGATCTGCGGCGCCGCGCGGATGATGGTCGCCCTCGTTGCCCGTGACGCAGATCGCCGATAAGCCGAAAGTGAGAATGTCTCTGTATATCCAGTTCAATCCCGCTTCGGTTCGATCGAAGGCCTTGGCCCGCGGATTGTCGGGATAGTCGTAATAAAGCAAGCCCGCCTGCATTTGCCAGTTGCTGGACAAGGACCAGGCATGCGAAACATCGGCAATGGCCTCGGTGACATGGCCGAACGAGCGCGCCTCGGTGCTGCCCGACAATCCCAGCGACCAGCCGGACGAGGTGTTTAACGATGCCTCCGCCTGCACGATCGGCGTGACTGGGGTGACCGCGATGCCGCGATCGATCAATTGCGAACTGAGTGCGACCGTGCCGTTGAAGCTTGTCGATTGCGCATGCGATATCGCCGGAAACGCGGCCCCGAATGCCGCCAGCAGGGAGCCGGCATACGTGCAAATCTGCGTGGTGCGGGATCGTGGTGCCGTCATGGCAGGCGGTCAACGGGACGCGGAAAAAACATGCCGTGGCATCGCCTCGGCCAAAGCACAGGCAGCCCCGCGCCGTGCGCGGGGGCGTCGATACGGCATCACGTTCGCATGCATCCGATCAGGTGCCGAGGTTTTTTGTGGTTATGCCGATTCACCAAGGTATCCCCGTTCGTCGTGAGTAGATTAGGGCCTGTTCGCACTCTTTGCGCGGTCCCAATCGAGGGAAAATCCTCAATGAAGCGTGCTCAGATACGAAATGAGATCGTCCACTTGCTTTGGATCGTCCAGGCCGTCGTACTTCATCTTTGTGCCGGGATCCGCTTTCTTGGCGGGTTGGGAGATATAAGTGCGCAGCTGGTCCTCCGTCCAGGTCCAATGGCGTTGCCGCAACGCATCCGAATAGTTGTAGTCCGGCAGCGATGCCGATGGGCGCCCCACGATGCCAAACAGACTAGGCCCCTTCTTGTTGCGGCCCTGCCTGACGGTGTGGCATTCGGCACATTCGGACTTGAATACCTTCGCGCCGGCATCTGGTTCACCGGTGGCGGCTGAAAGGGACGTCATCGTCCCGATGAGAAAGAGCGATGCCGCGACCGCGCAACGCACAAAAAAAACCGTAGTTCCACTCGTCACAAACCGACTCCTGTACGTGTTTTTGTTTAGAACGCAATGCTTGCGGTAAACGAAAAGGCATTCAGATCCTTGGCATCGGTAACCAGCGCGCCAGGCCCGACGCCGAAGACATTGGTGCTGCTGCCGTTGAAGCGCGAGAAACGGAACCAGGTCGCCGCGAGTTTCAGATTCGCGATCGTCGTGAACGAATCGTCCTTGCCGAACGGCGTCCAGAACAGCGTAATCAGGTTGCTGGTGGTATTGGGGTCGCCGTACGGTACATAGCGAACCGCATCGTGCGTGCCGGTACTCACCAGATGTGCGAATACCAGGCCGTAGCTTTGCTTGAACGTGTAGGTCAAGGTGAAGGTTTGATCGTGAACGACGCCGCGCGGCAACGCGAGCAGGCCGGGAAACTCGGGGCTCGGCGGCGTGAATCCGTAGCGGCGACGCTCATAGATATTGGAGTAGCTCAACTGGATGATGTTGTCGCGATCGCCCAAATACTGGTAGGTGGCGTCGTAACCCAGATCTGTAATGTCGTCGGCCTGCGCCGAACGAGGCCGACGGCGCTTGGTGGTCAACGCGACCACGCCGCCGGAGAAAAACTGCGTTTTCATGTCCTTCATATAAGCGAAACGCGCATAGCCGGTGTCACTTAGCCGGCCCGGGTCGCCCGAAAGCGAATAGCCCAGATCGCTCTGCGTCGATGTTGGCAACGACGTATAGGTACCCAGTTCGCCATACCAGTTGGAATCGTATAGGCCGTAGACCGTGGTGCCGATGACGCGATCGGCCAAGGCCTCAGTGCTGGAAAGGTTGAGCAGCGTGCCCGATGTCGAAGGCGGCCCGAGAATGGATGCGTCCGGCAAATCCGCGATGGGGTCTTCGAAGCCGGGGCTGTTGTTGACGCTCACGCCCAATACCGCATCTTTCTCGCCGACGTTCAGATCTTTCAGCACGAAGCGCAAATCCATGTTGCTCAACTTGGTGTTGAATTTGTCGTTGCCGGTGTTATCCGTTTCGACTTTGACGAAGCCGCCGAAATGGTCGGTAAGACGGCCGGCGAGATAAATATCCGCCTCGGTCAGGTCGTTGGAGACTTGCCCGCGCGCGGGAACGTTGTGCGTGCCGATCAGCTGCGCGGCGACCGGAATCTTCAGGCCGTTGCCGTCGGTATCGGTATACCCGTTGAGTTTGAATTTCATCCCGTAAGGCGTAAGCGCCGGACCGTAAGCGCCGGCGTGGCAATCCGCGCAAGACGAACCGGTCTGGCGCGCGAACGCAGGCACCGCGTGCGCGCTGGTGCTGCCAAGCAGCAGCAGCGCCGTGGCGCCGTACCCCACGTAGCGGTTGACGAATGGCTGCCACCTTGCTGCGCGTGTCGTCGGTCGAATCGGCAAAGGCGGCATGATGTCTCCTCGTTTCCTCAGGGTGTGACAACGATAGGTGGCGCGCGGTGCGTTCATGCGCGGCGGCGCCCGGGCAACATGGCTCGCAGCGTTTGATCGCGCAAAACAAAGTGATGCCAGAGCGCCGCGGCGATATGCAGAGAAACCAGGCCGAGCAAGATCCACGCGACATTCAGATGCCAGGTGGTCAGGGTGTCGGCAAGATCCTCGTCGGCGTTCACCAGCGCGGGAAGCGTCAGGCCCAACAGATGCACCGGCTTGCCTTCCGCATCGCTGAGCGCCCAGCCGAGCAAGGGTTGCGCAAGCAAGATTGCATAGATAGTGATATGGGTCAGCGCCGCCAGTACGCGGAAAATCTTCGGCGAACGGTTGGTGGGAGGAAGTTTCCCAAGCCGGATGCGAATCGCCACGCGCACGAAAAACAGCACTAAAACGAACAGGCCGAAATGGCGGTGCCCTTCCAGCAGCCACTGCCGCAGCACACGGCCGTCCACCTGATCGCGCGCGAGAATGAAGATAACGGCCGTCACCACGCACAACACGGTGAGCCAATGCAGATACACCATCTTCGCGGGGCGTGAAACGGAAAGGGGCTTGTCGACGACGGCAGAATCGGTGCTGACATGAGGCATGAAGGCCTCGTCACGATTGCGCCCTGCTTGTGCTTCGTTCTCCCGCGCCATGTTCGAGATGCTCTTTTGCGTGTCACGGTGGTCTGTCTGCTCGCGGCAGAGCAGGGCGAAAGGCAAGGAACCTTATGCGCGTGAGTGCCCGTCGATGCGTGAAAGGTTGCCATCGCGGCGCGCGCGTCGAGGCA
>DATJMR010000048.1:0-6127 GCA_035508595.1 Dyella sp. | reverse complement strand
CCAAGTTGCATCTACGCTAAATACGTCTTTTTACTCGTTTTAGGAATATTTGTTAGCATCAGGGATCACCGCGTTGTGAGCGCGACTTCAAAGATGACGAACATGGATGATTTTTCTGGCGGCCTGCCTGCGCTATCGAACCGACGCTACCAGTTTGGGGTGGGAGAGTACCGAGATTTGTGCGACCTGCGCGACGAACTGTCCTTGCTGTCTGCCTATGCGGCCAAATGTGCCACGCACCAGCAGGATGTGCCGTATCACAACGTGCTGGCGCGTTTTTTTGAAAGCGTCGCCGATCGCCTTGGCGGCGTATTGGATGCAACGAGCGAAGTGGCGATCGACAGCATCCACGTCTTGGATGCAACCGGCCCTGTTCGGCGCCATTGATGCGTGACGGAAGGTTGCGCGCCGAACCCGTCGCATGACGTTGAGAATGGGCGGTACCCACGGATCTGATGGAACGCACCGTGATGCGTGTCCAAGTAACTCACCGCGCGAGACGGTCTGAGCGGGCGTTTGCACAGGAATGGCACGCCGGAGAAAGTGCGCCGCGATCGGGCGGCGCCTTTCTCTTCGCTATCAAGCCTTGGATTTGCTGCGCGCCACGCCGGCCGTGATTTCGGCCTTGGCTTCTTCGGCGCCGACCCAGCCTTCGACCTTCACCCATTTGCCCTTTTCGAGATCCTTGTAGTGTTCGAAGAAGTGGCCGATGCGTTCCAGCCAGTGTCCGGACACACCCTTGATGTCGTCGATGTGGGCATAACCCGGGAAGATCTTCGGTGACGGGATCACCACCAGCTTTTCGTCACTGCCGGCTTCGTCCGTCATCTTCAGCATGCCGACCGGATGGCAGCGGATGACCGAGCCTGGCACCAGCGGCAGTGGCAGGATCACCAGCGCATCCAGCGGGTCGCCGTCGCCGCCGAGCGTTCCCGGCACGTAGCCGTAATTGCAGGGGTAGCGCATGGGGGTGGAGAGAATGCGATCCACGAAGATCGCCCCGCTTTCCTTGTCCACCTCGTATTTGACGGGTTCCGCGTCCTTGGGAATCTCGATGACAACGTTGATTTCGTTCGGCACGTCGCGGCCGGCGCTAACCATATCCAGGCCCATGGGGCACTCCTTACCTGTAACCAAAGCGGGGAAAGCCACTCAGGATACGGCAAAGCTTGTCGCAGTGCACCAAGCGGCCGTTTAGGCGGCTGTCCGTGCGTTCAGCGGCATGCGCAGGAACGCTAAGGTCAAGGCGATTCGAAGTGGTCCAGGCACTGGCCGAACAGCTGCATGGCCTCGCGCAATTGGATCACCGACAGTCCGCAATAGCCGAGCAGAAGGCCTTGCCGTTCGGGCGGCTTAAGATACAGCGGCGTCGTCGGATAAAGGCCCAGGCCAAGGTCGTGGGCATAGGCGATCAGCGCTTCGGCACGTGCCGCGTCGTAGCCGCGCAACCACACCATCAGATGCATGCCCGACGGCGTATCGGCAAGCTCGACCCGATCGCGCGCGTACTCCTTCAGCCCCGCAACGAGCGCCTCCCTTCGCGCTTTGAGTTCTTTGCGGGCCATGCGCAGATGGCGCTCGAAACCGCCGTCTTCCATAAAGCGCGCCAGCGCGGCTTGCTCGATCACCGGGCACGCAACGTCGTTGAGGTACTTCGCGTTGATGAAATCCGTGCGCAGCGCGGCCGGCATGACGATGTAAGCGAGACGCAAGCCGCCGAACAACACTTTGGAGAACGTGCCGACGTAGATCACGCGATCCTGTTCGTCGAGCGAACGCAATGCGGCAAGCGGATGCGCGTCGTAGCGAAACTCGCCGTCGTAATCGTCTTCCAGAATCCAGCACTGATGCTTTTCGGCATAACGCAGCAAGGCAATGCGGCGTTCCATGGAGAGAATGGAGCCGGTCGGAAAATGATGCGAGGGCGTCACGTAGACGAAGCGTGGCGATTCGGACGGAAGTTCGTCGCATACGAGTCCGTGTTCGTCCGTACGCACGGGAACGACGTGGGCGCCGTGCGCGATCAGCGCTTGATGCGCGAGAAAATAATGCGGCTCTTCCAATACTGCGCGATCGCCTTCGTTCAATAGCACGCGTGCTGTCAACTCGATCGCTTGTTGCGTGCCGCTGACGATCAATACATCTTCCGGCTGCGCTTGCACGCCGCGGCGACGTGCCAGGTACTCGCAGGTTTGCTGACGCAGTGCCGGAAATCCGGCTACCTCGTTGATGTTCAAACGGGTGTATGCCGCTGCGCGCGCAAGTTCGCGGCCCCAGGCGTTGTTGAGTGCGGGATTGATGACCGGGTAGCCGTATTGAAGGTTGTAACGCGTACCACGATGCAGGCGGCCGATGCTCCAATCGCGCACTTCGCGCGCGCGTTCGGCATAGCGTGAAGGCGGTGGCAGGCTGGTGCGGCCGTGATGCGGTGCGGGCCTGGCTTGCAGGTGGCTGACATAACTGCCCGAGCCCACTCGGCCGTCGATAAAGCCTTCGGCGCGCAGTTGCTCGTAAGCCGCCAGCACGGTGGTACGTGAAAGTTGCAATTCCTCCGCCAATTCCCGCGTGGGCGGCAGCTGCGTGCCCGCTGCAATGCGACCATCCAGGATGGAAGCCTTCAAGGCTCGGGTCAGCTGGTCATAGAGTGGCCCGCGGCCGTCCAGTTCGAGATACACGCCGTCCCTCCGATTGGCTCTAAGAAAATACGAGCAATTGGCTATGGAGGGAATGTGCCGACATACCTAGTCTGACGTCGCCGCAGGGCTCGGTAACAAATACTTTCTGTCGCCCCCTCCCCAGGAGACAGGCCCGGCGGCGACGGCGTCTCCCTCACTTCCCACACCCGCGAAGCGGTTACTTCTCTCACGATCGCTTCGCGGGTCTTTTAGGGAAGTCCCGCAATCATGATTGAGTCACAACGATGTCGATACCTGTTGATTCCAACGGGCTGCAGAATTTGCGCGCCCGCCGTTTGGTGATGTTTGCCACGGTCGTTACCGTGGCGCTCGCCCTAGCGGATCTGATCTTTGCGTCGACCTATTGGTACGCCACGCACAGCGTGCCGCCAGTGCGTTTGGCACAAAACATTGCTTCGGGGCTGCTGGGCAAGCGTGCTTTTATGGGCGGCGGCGCGACAGCGTCGCTCGGCGTGTTGTTGCATGTCGCCATCATGGCGGTCATGGTGAGCGTGTATTACCTGGCAAGCCGACGCATGAAAGCGCTGATCGAGCGGCCGTTGCGGTATGGCGCGCTCTATGGTGTTGCGCTTTATATCGTCATGAACGGCGTCGTGTTGCCTCTATCGGCAGCACCGACATCGCCTTTCATACCGAGCTGGGTCATCGCCAGCATCGCGATGCACTTGGTTATTGGAATGGCGATTGCATGGAGTGCGAGCAAGGCACGCACGTCGTAGGGTTGGATCGCTTCAGCGTCGTGACGTTTGGAATGGGCGTTCCCGCAGCCACTTTGTCGCGATCCACTTTTCGCCCTCCTGCACCGGCAACCCGGCATGCAACGATGCGGTGTCGCCGGTGTCGTAGGCGAAGTAAACGGCACCGCCGCGTAGTGCGGTGACGGTAAGGCCGATTTCCGGGAACGCGGTGCCGCCGCCACCATCGGGTGTATTCAAGTACATCACCAGGCTCGCAATGCGTTGGCCGCCTTTGGCGGTGACCGCGGCGAAACCCGGCTCGTCGGGATTGAACCAGTCGTAATGCGGTTCGTATTGCTGGCCCGGCAAATAATGCAGCACTTGCAAGCCTTCGCCGTGATCGACCGGAATGCTCAGCATCGTAGCGATGCGTTTTTCGATGCGGCTGACGAGTGGCGTTTCACCGATGGTGAAAAACATGCCCTCGCTGGTGCGGCGCGCGTCGATCTGTTGCTTGCCGCTGCGATCGACCGTGGCGGCACGCTGCAGACGCGGGCTGGATTGTTCGATCAACGCCTGGCATTCCTCTGCCGACAGAAAATCGTTGAGCACGCGCAGGGCGGGCGATTCGACGCTCAGGCCCACATGCACGGTGCGCCCATCGACGACCACCTGAGGCGCTTCGGGATGGCGCGTGCGGCGTCCTTGGCTCGGCGCCGTCGAAGCCGGTGCATCGAGCGCGGATATCGGCATATTCAGCACCGTGGCAACGATGCTGCGGCTTTGCCGCGGATCGTAGCCGGTTTCCTGCATCAATTTGAGCACGGCGTCGACGCCGTGTCCGGCGCGCGTGGTGGTGAGTATCCACTCGCGTAGTTCGGGGCGTATGGGGAGATGCGATTTCATGGCGGCATTTTATCCCCTCTCCTGCGAAGAGGAGAGGGGAGGGGAGGTTGCGTTACTTCAAAGTGTCCCACAGGAATTCATAAGCAAGCGCATGCATATGCGCCGTTTGCTTGTTGTCCGCGCCCGCGCCGTGACCGCCTTCGGTGTTCTCGTAGAACCACACGTTTTTGTAGCCCATGCCTTCCATCTTCGCGGCCATCTTGCGAGCTTGCACCGGACCGACGCGATCGTCGCTGGTGGTGGTGTAGAACAGTACCGCCGGATAGGTCGCGTCGGGCTTTACGTTCTGATACGGGGAGAACGTTTTGATGAAATCCCATTGTTTGGGATCGTCCGGGTTGCCGTATTCGGCGATCCACGATGCGCCGGCGGACAGATGGATGTAGCGCTTCATGTCGAGCAACGGCACTTCGCAAGCGATCGCACCAAAGAGTTGCGGATATACGGTGAGCATATTGCCCATCAGTAAGCCGCCATTGCTGCCGCCTTCCGCGCCCAGATGCTTGGGCGACGTGACGCCGCGCTTGATGAGATCGTCTGCGACCGCCGCGAAATCCTCGTAGGCGCGCGGACGATTCGCTTGCAGTGCCGCCTGATGCCAGCGTGGACCGTATTCGCCGCCGCCGCGGATATTGGCAATCACATACACGCCGCCGCGTTCCAGCCATGCGCGTCCCACACTGCCGCTGTAGAACGGCTGCAGCGCGACTTCGAAACCGCCGTATCCGTAAAGCAAGGTACGGTTGTTGCCGTCCAGCTTCAGGTTTTTCGGCGCGATCTCGAAGTACGGCACCTTGGTGCCATCCTTGGAGGTGACGAAGTGCTGACTCACTTCGAACTTCGATGCATCGAAGAACGCAGGACTATGCTTGACGGTTTGTGCGTGACCTTCACCCAATACGCCGCGCTCCAACGATGAGGGCGCGAGAAAACCGGTGACGCCGAGCCAGTACTCGTCGCTATGGTCCGGATCGGTATCGATGACCGAGATGGTGCTGAACTGAGGCGCGCCCGGCATCGCTTCGTGCGCCCACGTGCCGTCGTCGTTTGGCGTCAGCACGTCGAGCCGGCTTTTTACATCATCCATGATGTCCAGAATGATGTGATGGCGCGTCCACATATAGTTGGACAGCGCGGTGTGCTCGTCCGGTGCGAACAAGGTGGTGAACTGACGCTTGCCGGCGACGAAGTCGTCGAACTTCATCGCGATCAGCGCGCCCGAGGGGTACGTGGTGCCGCCGACCGTCCACGCATTGCGCAGCTGCACCACCAGCCATTGGCGATGCGCGTCCACGTTGGCCGCGTCTTCCGGTACGTCCAGATGAATCAGGTTGCCATCCTTGAGCTGATACGTATCGCTATGGAAAAAATCGTGCGCAACGGTGATGAAGTCGCGCTCAAAGCCCGGCGTGCGATCGTGGGCCGCGCTCACGGCCAGATCGTCGGCCTTGCCTTCGTACACGGTGGTCGCGGCGCTGAGCGGCGTGCCGCGCGTCCACACCTTGGCGATACGCGGATAACTGGAGGTAGTCATCGAGCCGGGACCGAAATCGGTGCCTACGTACAGATGGTTTTCGTCGATCCAGCTTGCCTGTGTTTTCGCGACCGGCAGCAGAAAGCCGTCTTTCACGAACGATTTGCTTGGAATATCGAACTCGCGCACTTCCACCGCGTCGCCGCCGCCGGGCGATAGGCTGACTAGGCAGCGTTTGTAGTCGGGCTTCAGGCAATCGCTACCTTTGAATACCCAGTGCTTGTTTTCCGCTTTGTTCAACGCATCGATATTCAGCAGCACTTCCCATTTGGGATCGGCTTTGCGGTATTCGTCCAGCGTGGTGCGGCGCCAGA
>DATJMR010000047.1:0-12893 GCA_035508595.1 Dyella sp. | reverse complement strand
CGCTGCGCGCCAGCATGGCGTCGCGCTGGGCGGGGTCGCTGTCCACGCGCACCTCGCTCCACTCCAGCCCCTTGGACTTGAGCAGGTTCTTGGCCGCCACGCAGTACGGGCATACCGCAGTGGAATAGACTTCGATCTTGGGCATCGCAAAACTCCGAAATAACTTGCGCAGTAAGTGGCGGTGAGAGCGGTCAAAAGCAAGCCGTTCGATGCTGAACTGTCGCACCGTACAGCGGTCTTAATAATATTGTCGTTCATCTATGATCATGGCGCACCGATACCTTCATAAACGCCTGCTGACGGCCCTGGTCGCCGCCGCCGTGACCTTTGCTGCCGGAGCCCAGGATCGCACCGACGACGTCCGCCTGCCCGACCTCGGCAGCTCGGCCAACGCATTGATTTCGCCGCAGGAGGCCCAGGACTACGGCGCCATGATGCTGCAGCAGATGCGCGCGCTGGACATGGTGGTGAACGATCCGCTGCTCGACGATTACATCAACAACCTCGGCTTTCGCCTCGTTGCCAATTCTGCCAAGCCGAAGGATCACTTCGCGTTCTTCATCGCCAAGGATCCGGTGGTCAATGCGTTCTCCGCGCCGGGCGGCTACATCGGCATCAATTCCGGCCTGATCATCATCACGCGCAACGAAGATGAGCTTGCCGCGGTCATGGCGCACGAAATCGGGCACATTACGCAAAATCATCTTCAACGCGCGTACGAGTCGGCAAAAAAAGACACGCCGCTGATGGCCCTGGTTGCACTGGGCGCGATTGCCGCAGGTGGCGCAGCGGGCGGACAAGCGGCAGCGGCGGCGCTGCTTGGCGGTCAGGGCGCGCTGATGCAGAAAGAAATCAACTTCACGCGCAAAGACGAAACCGAGGCCGATCGCACCGGCATCGAAACGCTGGCCAAATCGGGCTTCGATCCCAACGCCATGGCGGGATTTTTCCAACGCATGGAAGACGACATGAGCGCCGACTCCGGCGGCATTGACGTACCTTCCTTGCTGTTGGATCACCCGGTCACCGCACAGCGCATCAGCGACGCGAAAGCGCGAGCGGGCGCGTTGATCGAACAACAAAAAATGCAACCGAGCGGCAATTTGTTCGATAAATCCAGCTGGTCTCGGCAAACGGCACCGATCGCCTACGTCAAAGACCCAACCGCTTTGCTCGGCACTCGCCGGACCGATCAAGAAGCCACGATGTACCTGCTGATGCGCGAACGGGTGCGCGTACTTTCCGACGACCCGTATCGCATGGCCAATTACTACAGCGGTCTGCTCGGTCGCCAAGACGGCCGCTACGACACGCCTGAAAATCACTACGGTTACGCGTTGGCGCTTACGCGCAGCGGCCAGGGCGCCAAAGCGACCGCCCAGTTGCAACCGGTACTGGCGAAAGACCCCGGCAACCTCGTGCTGCGTCTGGCCATGGCAGACGCTCGTCTGCAGGCCGGAGAGCGTGCCGCGGCACTGGATATCTACGCGGCGCTCAATACGCAGTCTCCGCGCAACAAAGCCATCGGCGTGGCTTACGCCAACGCGCTGGTGCAAGGCGGTACCAAGGCGCAGGCCTCCCAGGCCGCCGACATGTTGCGCCCGATGCTGGAAGACACCGACGAGCCCGATCTGTTCACCGCCTATGCCCGCGCCAGCGAGCGCGCCGGCGATACCGTTCGTGCCGGCGAGGCCTATGCGCAGGCCAGCTATCTCTCCGGGCGTCCCTTCGATGCCATGGAGCAGCTCAAATCCTTGCTCAAACGTAACGACCTCGACTACTACGCCCGAGCGCGGATCCAGGCCCACATCGCCGAGCTCACCCCGCTGGTGATGGAGCTTCGCAAACGGCGGGTTTCCACGGACGACAACCCCGACGGCACGAGTCAATCGCAACAGCAACTGGGCAGCAACTGCAAAGGGCGGCTTTGTTTCAGCATGGGTCAGGACACGCTCCATTGAGGCTCCGTCCTCGCCTTGGCGTGACCGCGGTGCAGCATGGCGGCCGGCCCGGGCGTACTTTATTGTGCGCAAGTCCGCGCTGAGACGGCATTTTCACGCACTGTCATAGGCGCGTAACATTGCGCCGCTGCAATATTTGCGTCACAGGCCACCCAATCGGACCTTAGCGTGCACAAACGCATCCTTATTGTTGAAGACGAAGCCTCCATCCGCGACATGGTCGCCTTCGCCCTGCGCAAGGCCGGGATGGATACCGCACAGGCCGCGGATGCACGCACGGCCCAAATGTCCATCGCAGAACAGGTCCCGGATCTGATCCTGCTCGACTGGATGCTTCCGGGCACCAGCGGCCTGGATTTGGCCCGCCGCCTGCGCAAAGAAGAACTCAGCCGCGAAGTGCCCATCATCATGCTCACCGCACGCGGCGAGGAGATGGATCGCGTCAACGGCCTGGAAGCCGGCGTCGACGATTACGTCGTCAAGCCCTTCTCCACCCGCGAATTGATTGCACGCATCAAAGCCGTACTGCGCCGCAGCCAGGGCGACGACGGTTCGGGCATGGTGGAGTTGGGTCGGCTGCGCATCGATGGTCCGGCGCACCGCGTGTTCGCGGGCGACGAACCGGTGCCGATCGGTCCGACCGAATACCGCCTGCTGTATTTCTTCATGACCCATCCGGAACGCGTCTACTCGCGCGCGCAATTGCTCGACCATGTGTGGGGCGGCAGCGTGTATGTGGAAGAACGCACGGTCGACGTGCATATCCGCCGCCTGCGCAAAACGCTCGAGCCGTGGAAGCTCGAGGACATGGTGCAAACGGTAAGAGGCGCGGGTTATCGATTCTCGGCCAGCCCTTGAAGCGAACGCAACGATGACACCTTCGGTCAACAGCGCCTGGAAACTTCCTCTCGCGCTGACCGGGGGTTTGATCGCGGGTGCCTTTCTTGGATGGTTGGCAGGCGGCCACGTCGCAACGGGTGTGGCCGCCGTCGCTGTAGCAGAGATTGTCTTGCTACTGACGCACTTGCGTCACATTGCTCAGCCAATCATGACATCGCAACTTCCCCCGTCGAATAACGATCCCTATCAACCCCGGCATGACCGATTCATGATGCGTTCCCGTCGCCTAGCCGCCAACCTGCATGATCTACGCCGTGCCGCAGGCAGCCTGCCGGACGCCATCGTGCTGCTTGATCAAGAACAACACGTACGCTGGTTCAACCACGCTGCGGAAAGCCTGCTCGGCCTGCGCCGTCCACAAGACCGCGGCGTGGTGCTGAAAGACAAACTGCACAACTCCGAACTGGCCGGCTGGCTGGAAGAGGCCTCGCCCGAACCGCTGAACGATGTCAGCGCACCCGGCGCGCCCAGCCGCCACATCAATGTGACCCTGCTGCCGTTCGGGCAACGCCAACGTTTGCTGTTGGCGCGCGATATCAGCCACATGTCGCGACTGGAACAGATCCGCCGCGATTTCGTCGCCAACGTATCGCACGAATTGCGCACGCCGCTGACTGTCATCCACGGTTATCTCGAATTGCTCGATCCGGAAGACGTACCGCATCTGGCGCCGGTGCTGAGCGAGATGCGCGCGCAGTCCAAGCGCATGGGTCAGATCGTGGAAGATCTGCTCACGCTTTCGCGCCTGGAAACGCAAGACCACGTCAGCGAGGAACGCGTGCCGATGGCGCCGCTGCTGGCGACCTTGCGCAAGGAAGCCGAAGCGTTGAGCCAGGGACGCCACAGCATCACCGTGGAAAACAACGCGAACCTCGATCTCCTCGGATCACCGAAGGATCTGCACAGCGCCTTGTCCAATCTGGTCAGCAATGCCGTGCGTTACACGCCCACCGGCGGCCGCATCACCATTCGCTGGGAGCGCGTAGCCGATGGCGCCAACTACTCGGTGATCGATACCGGCTACGGCATTCCCGCCGATCATTTGTCCCGCCTCACCGAGCGCTTCTACCGCGTATCGTCCAGCCGCTCGCGCGATAGCGGCGGCACCGGCCTGGGGCTTTCCATCGTCAAACACGTTCTGGGGCTGCATCAGGCCCGGCTCGATATCCGCAGCATGCCCGGCCAAGGTTCCACCTTCACCTGTGGCTTTGGACGCGAGCGCCTGCTTACGCCTGAAACGCACGAATCCAGGCCTGTCGAAGAGAATTGAGCGCCTGTATTGAGGCGCTCATTACAGAACGTTGAACGGCTCGTTACAAATGCATAGGCGTGATGGCAGCTCATGAGTAAGAATGAGCGGATGCCACGCCATCAAGCCGCCAAACCTGTCGTCAACGACGTATCCCAGCCCGAGCTGTTTCTGAGCCGCGAGCTGGCGACCTTGGAATTCAATTTCCGTGTTCTGGCGCAAGCGCGCGACACCGGTATTCCGCTGCTGGAGCGTTTGCGCTACCTGAGTATTGTGGCGAACAACCTCGACGAATTCTTCGAGGTGCGCGTGGCCATGCTCAAACATCATCACCAGTTCGGTTCGGCCGCGCCCGGCCCCGATGGCATTTCTTCCGGCGACCTGCTGGCGCGCATCCGCGAGCGCGTGCTCGATCTCGTGAGCGCGCAATACACCACATGGCAGGAAGAACTCGGTCCGGCTCTGGTGGCTGAGAACATCCACTTCCTCACGCGCAAGCAATGGACGCCGCGTCAACGCCGCTGGCTGCACGGTTACTTCGAGAATGAAGTGCTGCCGGTGCTGTCGCCGTTGGGATTGGACCCGGCGCATCCGTTTCCGCGCATCCTCAACAAGACATTGAACATCGCCGTCGTACTGCAAGGCCGCGATGCGTTCGGTCACGAAGGCCACATGGCACTGGTGCGCGCGCCGCGTTCGCTGCCGCGCATCATCCGTATTCCGAATGAAGTGTGCGATCCCGGCGACCATTACGTGTTTCTGGCCGAGTTGCTGCAAGCTTTCGTCGACATGATGTTTCCGGGCTTCAAGGTCGCCGGTTCGTATCAGTTTCGCGTCACTCGCAACAGCGAGTTGATCGTGGAAGAGGAAGAAGTCGAAAACCTCGCGCGCGCCCTGGCCGAAGAGCTGCATGGCCGCGGTTATGCGCGGCCGGTGCGACTGGAGATCGGCGCCGATTGCCCGCACTCGATCGTGTCGATGCTGATCGGCAATTTCGAGCTGGAAGAAACCGACGTTTATCGCTGCGACGGCCCGGTGAACATCATCCGCGCCGGACTTGTGTACGACGAGCTCGAACGCCCTGCCCTGAAGTTTCCGCGCTTCGTGCCGACCTTGCCGGCGGCGCTCGGCAACGGCCGAAAGATGTTCGAGACGCTGAGCCAGCGCGACATCCTGCTGCATCACCCGTACGAATCGTTCGGCGCGGTGGTGGATCTTCTGCGCGAAGCCGTGCAAGACCCGGACGTGCTGGCGATCAAGCAAACGCTCTATCGCGCCGGCAGAGACACGCCGCTGGTCGATCTGTTGGTCGAAGCCGCGCGCAACGGCAAAGACGTCACGGTGGTGATCGAGCTGCGCGCGCGTTTCGACGAGGAAGCCAATATCCGCCTTGCGACGCGCCTGCAGGAAGCCGGCGTGCAGGTGGTCTACGGCGTGGTGGGATTCAAGACGCACGCCAAGATGATGCTGATCGTGCGACGCGAGAACGGCCATCTGCGCCGTTACGTGCATTTGTCCACCGGCAACTATCACCAGACGAACAGCCGTCTTTACACCGATATCGGTTTGATGACGGCCAATCCGGAATTCGGCGAAGACCTGCACAAGATCTTTCAGCAGCTCTCCGGCCTTGGTCCGGTGATCAACCTCAAACGCCTGCTGCATTCGCCCTTCACGCTGTACAAAAGCGTGGTGGAAAAAATCGAACGCGAAACCGCGCATGCGCGAAACGGCCGGCCCGCGCGCATCGTCGCCAAGCTCAATGCCTTGAACGAAGCGCACGTCATCGAAGCGCTGTATACCGCGGCGCAAGCGGGCGTGGAGATCGATCTGATCGTGCGCGGCGCCTGCACGCTGCGGCCGGGATTGCCCGGCGTATCGGAGCGCATTCGCGTGCGCTCCATCGTGGGGCGGTTCCTCGAGCACAGCCGCGTGTACTGGTTCGCGAACGACGGCGCACCGGAAATCTATTGCGCCAGCGCAGACTGGATGGAACGCAACCTGATGCGGCGCATCGAAGTGGCGTTTCCGATTCTCGATCCGCAACTGGCGGCTCGCGTCTACGACGAAACGCTTGCCAACTACCTTGCGGACAACACGCTCGCCTGGCTGCTCGACAGCGATGGGCAATACACGCGGGCCACGCCGGGATCGCAAACCCTTCACTCGGCGCAGGACACGTTGTTAGCCAAGCTTTGCGATGTACCTTTGATCGGCGCGCCCGCCAAGTAGCATGTCGAGGTTTCGCCGATACATGCGAGAATCGCAACCAGTCGAAATCAGGAGTGCTGCGTGAGCCTCGGCGACCAGATGCAGATCAAGGATGGCGAGCTCATGGCCGCCGTCGATATCGGCTCAAACAGTTTTCACATGGTCGTCGCGCGCATGGAGCACGGCGAACCCCGCGTCATCGATCGGCTACGCGAAACCGTACGCATGGCTGCCGGCTTGCGTGCCGATGGCACGTTGGACGCGGAGCATCGTGCGCGTGCCTTGAACTGCCTGGCCCGTTTCGGCCAGCGCATCGCCGGCATTCCCACCGCGCGCGTGCGGGCCGTGGCCACCAACACCGTGCGCCGGCTCGCTTCGCCGCAAGGCTTCCTGACGACGGCCGAAGCGGCGCTCGGGCACCCGGTGGAGGTGGTCTCGGGACGCGAGGAAGGTCGCCTGATTTTTCTGGGCGTCTCGCACGATCTGCCAACCTCGCGGGAACCGCGCTTGGTGATCGATATCGGCGGCGGCAGCACGGAGTTCATCATCGGCCGCGGTCTTGCGCCGATGCATACAGAGAGCGTGCAGGTCGGTTGTATCGCCACCACGCAGCGGTTCTTCCCCGGCGGCAAGCTGACGCGCAAACGCTGGCAGCGCGCACGCGGCGAAATCGGCGTGCTGCTGCAGCAGTTCTCCGAGGAATATCTGGAAGCGGGCTGGACGGACGCCTTCGGCTCGTCCGGCAGCGCCAAGGCGATCGGCGCCGTGGTGCAAGCGATGAAGCTTTCCGATCACGGCGTGACGCCGGCATCGCTGGCCTCGCTGCGCGATGCCGTGCTCGATCAAGGCCAGATCAGCGCCTTGAAACTGCCCGGACTGGGCGAAGAACGCGCCCCCGTGTTCGCCGGTGCGGTGGTGATCTTCGAAGCGGCCTTCGCCGCGCTCGGCATCCAGCGCCTGCAGGTGTGCGAAAGCTCCATGCGCGAGGGCCTGCTGTGGGATCTGATCGGCCGCGCGGGCGGTACGGATCCGCGCACGGCCAGCATCGATGCGCTGGCCAACCGCTACGGCGTCGACCGCGCTCAGGCACGCCGCGTGGAATCCACGGCGCTCATGTTGTTCGACCAGGTCGCCGCCAGCTGGAAACTCGATGCCGAAGCGCGCGAGTGGTTGTCGTGGTCGGCACGCGTGCACGAGATCGGCTTGGCTATCGCCCATAGCCAATATCACCATCACGGCGCCTACATCCTGCGCAACGCCGATCTGGCCGGCTTTTCAAAGCAAGAGCAACACCTGCTCGCGGCGATCGTCCAGGCCCACCGCCGCAAGCCGGACAAGGTGATTTTCTCCGCGCTGCCGCAGCGTTACCGCCAGCTCGCCAAATACATCACCGCCTTGCTGCGCCTGGCCGTGCTGTTCCGTCGCGCGCGCCGTCCGGAATCGCTGCCGCCGATGCGCTTGATCGCCTCGGCCCAGCGCCTTGGCCTGCATCTGCCAACCGCCTGGCTGGAGCAGCATCCACTCAGCCAAGCCGATCTGGAGCAAGAAATCACGCCGATGGCGGAGCTTGGGTTGGCGTTGTCCATCGCCGCCGACTGAAAGCTCGAACCGGTCAGCGACCCGTGGCGAGCGCAACCCGTTCAGCGACACTCGGCATAAACCGCCGTAGCCGCGTATCATGGGCGGATGTCTATGCCGTGCCGCCCCTACGTCATGTCCAAGTACTTGCTGATCGCCCTCTTTCTGTTTGTTGAGCCCTTCGCGGCAGCGCAGACTTCCAAACCGGCCGCTTCAGCACCCGCTCCCGCAGCACCGAATCCCAGCGTGATCGTGCATACATCGCAAGGCGACATCACGCTGGAACTGTATGCGGATAAATCGCCCAAGAGCGTGGCCAACTTTCTGCGCTACGTACACGAAGGCTTTTATGCGGGTACCGTTTTTCACCGTGTCATCCCGGGCTACCTGATCCAAGGCGGCCTTTACACCAACGAGCTGCAACCGCGCCGCACGCACTCACCGGTGCCCAGCGAAGCGGACAACGGCCTTTCCAACCTGCGCGGCACCGTTGCCGTGGCGCGCGGCGCGGATCCCAATTCGGGCACGTCGCAGTTCTTCATCAACCTGGTGGACGATCGCCGCCTCGACTACGCCGGCAATCAAAGCGGCCTGACGTGGGGCTACACGGTCTTCGGCAAAGTGGTGAAGGGTATGGATGTCGTGGACAAGATCGCCGGCTTGCCGACGCACGCCCAAGGTCCTTTCGCCGCCGACGTGCCTAATCCGTTGGTGGTGATCGAAAGCGTGAACGTCGAGGGCGAAGAAGCACCCGCCGCATCGAACTCCACCACAAAGCCCGCCACCGCAACGCACAAGTCGACATGAGCACACTGCTCATCTCCGACCTGCATCTGGATGACAGTCGCCCGCACATCACTTCACTGTTCGAACAATACCTGGCCAGCGACGAAGTGCGGCATGCGGATGCGCTGTACATCCTCGGCGATTTGGTCGAAGCGTGGGTCGGCGACGACGATGATACCGAACTCCCGCAACGCATCGCTCGCGCAACGCGTGCCGTGCGCGAAGCGGGCGTGCCGGTGTACTTCATGGCTGGCAATCGCGACTTTCTGCTTGGTGAAGCGTTCGCCGAGCGCGCAGGTTTCACGCTGCTGGAAGATGGCGTAGTGCACGACTTCTACGGCACGCCCACCTTGTTGATGCACGGCGACGTGCTCTGCACCGACGATGTGGCGTATCAGGCCGTGCGCCGCAACGTTCGCACGCCTGCATGGAAAGCGCAGGTACTGGCCATGCCGCTGGAAGCGCGCCGCGCTCTTGCCGCCAAAGCGCGCGCGGACAGCCGCGCCCATACCAGCAGCACGCAAGAGACCATCATGGACGTCAACGCTGGCGCCGTGAACGAGGCCATGCGCCATGCACGCGTAACGCATCTGATTCACGGCCATACACACCGCCCCGCCATCCATCGCTTCGAATTGGACGGCCAGCAAGCCGAACGCATCGTGCTGGGCGACTGGTACGAACAAGGCTCCGTGCTTCGCGTCGCGCCGGAAGGTTCAACGTTGCACACGTTCTCCCAATGACTTTTGTCGATCGCACATAGAAAAAGGCCACCCCAGAGGGATGGCCTTTTCGCTACGCAACAACAAAATCGACATTACTTCTTGGTAAACAGATGCTCGACACCGGCGCGCTCTTCGCGCAGTTCCTTGTCCGTAGCATCCATGCGGCCGCGCGAGAAATCGTTGATGTCCAAACCCTGCACGATGTCGTACTTGCCGCCCTTCACCGTGACCGGGTAGCCGTAGATCACGCCCGGCTTGATGCCGTAGGAACCATCGGACGGAATGCCCATCGATACCCAGTCGCCTTCCGACGTACCCAGCGCCCATGTGCGCATATGGTCGATTGCCGCGGAGGCGGCCGATGCCGCGGAGGAAGCACCGCGCGCCTTGATGATGGCGGCGCCGCGCTGCTGCACGGTGGGGATGAAATCCTTCTCGTACCACGTCTGGTCGACAAGGCCGAGCGCCGGCTTGCCGCCCACGGTGGCGTGATGCAGATCCGGATACTGCGTGGAGCTGTGGTTGCCCCAAATGGTGACCTTCTTGATGTCTGTGGTGTGCTTGCCGGTCTTTTCGGCGAGCTGCGACAACGCGCGGTTGTGGTCCAGACGCACCATCGCGGTGAAGCACTTCGGATCGAGATCCGGCGCATTCTGCTGCGCGATCAGCGCATTGGTGTTCGCCGGGTTGCCCACCACCAGCACCTTTACATCGCGCTTGGCGTGATCGTTCAGCGCCTTGCCCTGCGGTGCGAAGATCGCGCCATTGGCCTCGAGCAGGTCCTTGCGCTCCATGCCCGGGCCGCGCGGACGCGCGCCGACCAGCAGTGCGTAATCGACATCCTTGAAAGCGACGTTCACGTCGTCCGTCGCCACCACGCCGGCCAGCGTCGGGAAGGCGCAATCGTTGAGTTCCATCACCACACCCTGCAGCGCGGGGAGCGCAGGCGTGATTTCGAGCAGATGCAGAATCACCGGCTGATCCGGACCGAGCATGTCGCCGGCGGCAATACGGAACAACAGGGCGTAACCGATCTGGCCGGCTGCGCCGGTCACGGCAACACGAACGGGGGCTTTCATCGTGGCAACTCCTTCAGGTACGTAAAACGAGGCCCGCATCGTACGACACGGGCCGGTAAAGGTTAGAGCCTGGTTAGTTCAGCGAAGAATTCGGCAATGCGGGCAAGACCGGGTTCCAGCTGAGCCGTGGGACAGGTGTAGGAAATACGCATGGCACGGGGTTCACCGAATGCCGAACCCGGCACGCAGGCCACGCCTTTCGCGTCGAGCAACGCGGCGCAGAAATCGACGTCGTTCTCAATCCGCGTGCCGCCATGGCTTTTGCCGAACGCCACTGAAATATCGGGGAAAGCATAGAACGCGCCTTGCGGACGCGGGCACACCACGCCGGGAATCTTAGCCAGCGCGGCCATCACGATGTCGCGTTTGTGCGCGAACTCCTTGCACTTGGCCTGCGGCACGTCCTGCGGACCGCCAAACGCCGCAATGGCTGCCGCCGCAACCACTTCGGGCACGCTGGTGATGTGATTGGAGTTGAGCGTCGTGACTGCCTTGGCCACCGACTCGGGCCCGGCGATCAAACCTACACGCCAACCCGGCATGCCGTACGTTTTGGAAATCGAATCGACGAAGATCAACCGCTCACGCAATAGCGGCTGCGCGAAGACGAAGTTGTGATAGCCGATACCGTCGAACACCATCGAGTTGTAAATGTCGTCGGTAACGATCCACGTATCGGGATATTTCACCAGCACGTCCGCCAGCGCCGCGATTTCCTCGCGCGTGTAGACCATGCCGGTAGGATTGGACGGGTTGTTGAACAGAAACACTTTCGGTTTGCGTGCGAGTGCCGTTTCCAACTGCTGCGGCGTGAGTTTGTAGTTCTGCGCAGGGCCGCAGTGCATAACGTTGACGTGGGCGCCGACGATATCGGCGATATCGTGATACGTCGTCCAGTACGGCGCGGCGAAGCAGATCTCCTCGCCCTCGTTGAGCAAGGCCTCGGCCAGGTTGTACAGCACCTGCTTGGCGCCGATGCCGACCGACAGGTTCGTTCGGCCGTAGCCGGTAAACCCCAGCGCCTCGATATGCTTGAGGAATGCGTCGAGCAGCGCTTCCGACCCGCGGTTGCTGCCGTACTGCCCGCTGTCGTGCGAGAGCGATTCGCGCGCTGCGGCGTAAACGTGCTCGCCCGGCAAGAAGTTCGGTACGCCGATGGAGAAACTGATGATGTCGCGGCCGGCAGCTTTAAGCTGCTTGGCCTTTTCGGCAATAACCATGATCGCGCTGGGTTTGGCGCGGCCAACACGCTGGGCAAGCTGGGGCATGGCTTCCTCGGGTGGGGGACGGAGACAGCAAACTCCGCAATTTTAGCATGTGGCGGTGCGTCATCCGCGAACCCCCAGTCTGGGGATGCTTCGATCATTTCGACGCAGGCGTCGCCGGTTTTGTCCGTTGCGGGCCACAGGATCACCGACGAAGGCAGATTGGCTGGCTGTCGAGACGAGCCGAAGGCATGAAACGGACAAAGCCGACCCGCAGGGTGATGTCCAGAGGGCTCGCGGCTGTGTTGGGCGGTGGGCCGCCCGCACGCCTTCTGGACACCATGCCGCCTGCGTAGAAATGATCGGAGCAACCCCAAACGAAAAACTCCTATTGCTCCGTGACGATCCACTGGCATGATTCGGATGCCGCCGCACGACTCGGCGGGGGACGTCATCCGGTCAGCAGTCAAGCCACAGACTCAAGGAGTAGATGCGCATGTTCCATATCCTCTGGTCTATCATCATTGGTTTCATCGTCGGCGTTATCGCACGCTGGATCGTGCCGGGCGCCGAGCACTACGGGTTCATCATGACCACCGTGGTGGGCATTGTGGGTTCCATCATCGGCGGCTTTATCGGAACGCTGTTCAAGAAACCTGAACCTGGCCAGAAATTCCATACGGCGGGCTTCCTGATGTCCATCGTCGGCGCCGTCATCCTGTTGTACTTGCTGCGTTTTATCGTTCACTGACACCCGTCTTCGTACGCACAAAAAAGCACGGCAGGTCGCCCTGCCGTGCTTTTTTCATGACTGACGCAAGCGTTTAGGCGCTGCGCGCGGCAAGCAGCTTTTCAGCCAGTCCGCCCAACATGGACAGATCGAATCCGCCACCGCCGCCAGCCGACGGCGCCTGGCCGTCCGGCGTAAGGTGATCGACCGCGTGCGGCAGCACCTGTGCCAGTTGGCCCACCAGCTGGCCAGGGTCCACGCCCAGCTTGCCGGCGGCATCGTTCACCACCGAATCCAGACCCGACTTCTGCAACACCTGATTGAGTTGGTCGCCCGAAATGGCTTGATTGGCGCCATTGCCGATCCAGGACTGGACCGCGTCGCCCAGGCCGTGTTGCTGCAACGTGCTCGCCAGTCCCTGTATGCCGCCCGCCTGCTGGATCAATTGTCCGGCCACCGACACCAGCGA
>DATJMR010000046.1:0-4242 GCA_035508595.1 Dyella sp. | reverse complement strand
TTCCTGGACTTGCTTTTTGAAATCCACCTGAGCCACGCGCGCCGTATCCACCGCCGCGGCAAACTTGGCTGCCGTATCGGTAGAACGGAGTTGAAGATCGTGCGTACGCACCAATCCGCGCCACCCGCCCAGGCCTACGATGACCGTGGCTGCAAGCATGACGGCGCCCAGTAAGGCCAGGCGCACAGCGATACGTAGATCTCGAAAGCGAAACTTCATGGAAAAACCGCAAATTAACAAAGCGATGCCGCGTTAGAGCAGGTATCGGCATCGCTGCGGTTGAGCTTGAGCTGAGGTGCCCGGGGCCGGGTCAAGCGGCGCGGCCGGCCCGATGCGCCAGAGTCAAAACAGCACGCGCGTACGCAAGGTTCCCGGAATCGCCGCCAGCTTGTCCTTCAGTGACGCGGCTTGTTCAGCTTCGGCGGAAATGTCGATCACCACATAACCCACTTCGGCATTCGTCTGCAGGTACTGAGCGTTGATGTTCATATTGCCCGCGGAGAACAATTCGTTGATGCGGGAGAGCACGCCAGGTACGTTGCGATGAATGTGCAGCAAGCGGCGACTCTCCGGATGTTCGGGCAATGTCACTTCCGGGAAATTGACCGCTGACAGCGTTGAACCGTTGTCGCTGTAACGTACCAACTTGCTCGCCACTTCGATGCCGATATTTTCCTGCGCCTCCAACGTGCTGCCGCCGATATGCGGCGTGAGAATCACATTGTCCATGCCCAGTAGCGGCGAGACGAACGCATCGTCGTTGCCCTTGGGTTCGATCGGGAACACATCGATGGCGGCGCCGCCGACATGGTCCTTGCGCAAGGCGTCCGCCAGCGCATCGATATCCACCACCGTGCCACGCGAGGCGTTGATCAACACGGCGCCCTTGCGCATTTTGGCCAGTTCGTTCTTGCCGATCATCAGCTTGGTGGTCGGCGTTTCGGGTACGTGCAGCGTCACCACGTCGGAGCGCTCCAGCAGATCGTCCAGGCTCGCCGCAGCGCGTGCGTTGCCAAGCGAAAGCTTGGACTCGATGTCATGGAAAATCACCCGCATACCAAGGCTTTCGGCGAGCACGCCGACCTGCGTGCCGATGTGCCCGTAACCGACAATGCCGATGACTTTGTCGCGCGCCTCGAAGCTGCCTGCCGCCGACTTCGTCCAACCGCCGCGATGGCACAGTGCGTTTTTCTGCGGAATGCCACGCAGCAGCATGATCGCTTCGGCAATTACCAGCTCCGCCACGCTGCGCGTGTTGGAGTAGGGCGCGTTGAACACGGGGATGCCGAGTTTTTCCGCGGCTCCCAGATTCACCTGATTCGTGCCGATGCAGTAGCAGCCTACGGCGATCAGTCGCTTGGCATGGTCCAGCACGTCGGCGGTGAGATGCGTGCGCGATCGGATGCCGATGATGTGTGCGTCGGCGACGCGCGCTTTCAATTCGTCCTCAGGCAGAGACTTGGCGTGATATTCGATCTGGCTATAACCCGCACGCTGGAACGTTTCGACGGCCGTGCGGCTAACGCCTTCGAGCAACAGCACCTTGATGTCTTGCTTGGGGAACGAAGTCTTCATGATGGCACCGCGTTTGGATGTCCAAACACTATGCCAGATTTTGTCGCGTTGCAGCACTAGACGCCTGCGCCTGGCGCTGGCACCCTGGGGGCTTCCTTCCGGAGTCGCCATGAACCAGCAAGTCCTCGCCGATCTCTCCAGCCGCTTGCCCGAGCTGCGCCTGCTCACCGACCCGGGCGATCTGGAGCACTACGGCCGCGATTGGACTCGGCGCTGGACCCCGGCGCCACTGGCCATCGCCCTGCCGGCGTCCATCGAGGAAGTGCAGGGCATCGTGCGCTGGGCCAATGAGCGCAACGTGGCGCTGGTTCCTTCCGGCGGTCGTACGGGCCTTTCGGGTGGCGCCGTGGCCACGCAGGGCGAGTTGGTGGTGAGCCTGGCGCGCATGAATCAGGTGCTGGACTTCAACGCCGTCGACCGCACGCTGACCGTGCAGCCCGGTATCGCGCTGGAAGCGATCCACGGCGTGGCGCGCGAGCATGGCCTTGTATACCCCGTGGATTTCGCCGCACGCGGTTCCTGTTCCATCGGAGGCAATATCGCCACCAATGCCGGCGGCATCCGGGTGATCCGTTACGGCAACACGCGTGAGTGGATTGCCGGTTTGAAAGTGGTGGCTGGCAACGGCGAGTTGCTGGATCTCAATCGCGGTCTGATCAAGAACTCCAGCGGCTACGATCTGCGCCAGCTGATGATCGGCTCCGAAGGTACGCTGGGCATCGTGGTGGAAGCGACGCTCCGGTTGACCGATCCGCCGCCGGCTTCGCAGGTCATGCTGCTCGCATTGCCGGACATGGATGCGCTGATGCAAGTGTTCGCTTTATTCCGATCGCGCCTATCGTTACAAGCATTCGAGTTTTTCACCGATATCGCGTTGAAGCATGTGCTTGCGCACGGCGCGCAGCGTGCGATCGACGGCGATTATCCGTATTACGTGGTGACCGAATTCGATGCGGCCGACGAACGGGTGCAAAACATCGCGCTGGAAGCCTTTGAGCACGGCGTCGAGCAAGGATGGATCAGTGACGGCGTGATGGCACAGAGCGAGGCGCAGGCGGCCGCGCTTTGGCGGTTGCGCGAAGGCATTACCGAAAGCCTTGCTTCGCACAAGCCGTACAAGAACGATATTTCCGTGCGCATCGCCGCCGTGCCCGGCTTTCTGCAGGAGATTCAATCGCTGCTAGCGCGGGAATACCCGCATATCGAAGTGGTGTGGTTTGGTCACATCGGCGATGGCAATCTGCATATCAATGTGTTGAAACCGGCGTCACTTTCAGATGCGGATTTCATTGCGCAATGCGAGCACGTCACCAAACTGCTAGCGCAAACGCTGCAGCGTCACGGCGGCAGCATTTCGGCTGAGCACGGTATTGGACTGGTCAAACGCGCCTATCTGGAAAGCACGCGCAGCGCCGCGGAGATTGCCCTGATGCGCGGTGTGAAGGCGGCGTTCGATCCGAACGGGATACTCAATCCTGGCAAGGTGTTTATGTAAGGCGCAGCGCGGCGCGTTTCCCTGCAAGTTTCGTGAAGGCTTGGCGGCTTGGGTTGCATGGGGACTCCTCGTACCATGTACGCCTCCCCGCGCCAGGCTGCCGAATCATGTCCCAGGAACGCCGCAACTTGTATCCCGAGATCGAGCCCTACGATGTCGGGCAGCTCAAGGTTTCTGAGCTGCATACGCTCTACTACGAGCAAAGCGGCAACCCGAACGGCAAGCCGGTGGTGTTCTTACACGGCGGTCCGGGTGGCGGAACCAACAGCAAGTGCAGGCGGTTCTTCGATCCGGCGATTTATCGCATCGTGTTGTTCGATCAGCGCGGCTGCGGCAAATCCACGCCGCATGCCGAGCTCACGGATAACACCACCTGGCACCTGGTCGCCGATATCGAGCGCTTGCGCGAGCATCTGGGCATCGCGCGTTGGCAGGTGTTCGGCGGTTCGTGGGGTTCAACGCTGGCATTGACGTACGCGCAAACGCATCCAGACAAGGTGAGCGAGCTGGTGTTGCGCGGCATCTTTATGTTGCGGCGTTGGGAACTGGAATGGTTCTATCAGAAGGGATGCGATGCGCTGTATCCGGACGCGTGGGAGACCTATCTGTCGGCCATTCCCGACGCCGAGCGCGGCGATCTGATGAGCGCCTACCATCGCCGGCTGACCAGCGGCGACCCGCAAGTTCGATTGAACGCGGCGCGCGCCTGGTCCGTGTGGGAAGGCGCGACGAGTTTTTTGTATCAAGACGATGCGTATATCAGCAGCAGCGGCGAGGATGAGTTCGCGCTGGCGTTCGCGCGTATCGAATGCCATTACTTCGTGCACGGCGGCTTCTTCGAGCACGACGATCAACTGCTGCGCAACGTCGATCGCGTACGTCGCATTCCGGCGGTGATCGTGCAAGGACGCTATGACGTGGTGTGTCCGATGCGTAGCGCCTGGGATCTGCATCGCGCGTGGCCGGAGGCGGATTTGCGCATCGTGCAGGATGCCGGGCACTCGGCGTTCGAGCCTGGGATTACGCATCAATTGATCGACGCTACGGACCGGTTTGGGCGTCGCTGATCTTCGATGCTTGTTTTTGGGTTCGATCTTTAGCTCATCGTCATTCCGGCGCAGGCCGGAATCCAGTTAAAGCATGCTGTGCGAAGCACGCAACATAAAAAGTTT
>DATJMR010000045.1:0-6848 GCA_035508595.1 Dyella sp. | reverse complement strand
AGCTGCTTCCGTTTCGGCGAATGCCCACGATGGCTCGACACCATGCCGAAGGCGTGGCGGTGAAGTAGTTGGGGTGATGCACCGCGGCGGGGGCACGAGGGCGTGCGGGTGCCTTATGATCGAGCGTAACCATGATCAACTCCATTCTAGTTGGTGGTGGCCAGCGGGTCGTCAGAGCTCGAACTCCGGCGATCCGCGTTACTTCACATCATGTCGGGCGTGTCGATGTCATCGATAAGGATGGGCACGCCCGACGACCGAACCATCCCACAAAGCCAACACACGATCTGTCAGTGTCGAGTGCTTTGGCGCGTTGGGGAATGCCTACGTGAGCGATGCGAAATAGCTTCGCGGTGGATCCGACAGAGAAAGTGAACTGTCTGCATGGGATCGAAGACGGGCGTTGCTCCGGGATATCTCGAGTCGATCCCGTCAGACTTCAAACCGCGTCGCCAATTCCGTAGCGAACTGTTTTGCGCCGAAGCAGCGAAATCTGAATTCACCTAACTCATGCCGTACCACAACGATACCTGACACCCACCCGAAGACCCTGGTTATCGACTGGATATCAGAAGACGGGATAAAGATGTCTTCCAGTCCGTCGTGAAGGGCTCGATTCATGGCGTTGGCTGAAAAGAGTAAGCCTTGTGGTGTTGCGGTGATGCTTCCGCCAACCCACAGACCGCCCATCACCCTTCCCATGTGGTTGGCGACGTTCAATGCATGACCTTGTAGCGCGCTCGACGGTGTCGCATTCCAGATAAATGCATTGCAGACTTTTCGACGTTTCCAATCGTTCATGATTTCTTTCATCCAATGATCGGCTTTCAACCTAGGCGGCGCCGCGCCCTTTGACGGAACACGTCTCTTATGCAGTTAAGAACGACAGTTTGGCAAAGACGCCAGGAAGAGAAAGCTTCAAATGGTACGCACTGGCGGCCATGGATGACCTTAACTCGTCATTCCGGCCTGTGCTGGAATGACGAGCAAAAACGCGTTAGACCTGCATCAAAATACATTGCTTAAATTGGACATGAGCTTCGATTTTTCGCGTTCGACACACAACGCAGACGCACGACCTCAATAATCGCGAATATCCAACGCAATAAAACAACGCGCGCTATAACCTTTCTCCGTCGACGGCCACGTCAACTGGCTCAACAAACGGTCGCCACCCGCCCACGGCTGATTGTCCAGCAAGGCCTCGGCGGCCACCAAGCCGTCGTCGGCACGGCGATAGAACAGGCGAATCCAGTGCAATTCACCGCTCAGCGATTCGTTTTTCAGGGCATCGTGCAGACCTGGCAACAAGCCTTCGGGCGCCGCGATATCGTCGCGACTGATGGCAAGCGGGCCGACGAATACATCCCAGGTGCGTATGCCCAGTTCCCAGCTTTGCAGTTGAATGCGGCGATCGTCGGTGACGTACCAGCATGCCGCCAACAGTACGTACAGCGCATGGCGTTCGAATGCCTTCAGTGCATCGCGCGCACCGGCGTCGCCACGGCCGTGGCCGGCGAAGCTTTCCTCGATGTGGCGTTCTTCGCTGATCACCACATCCACGTCCAGCCGGCCCGGTTCGCCTTCCGCACCGTCGTGCCAACTGCCGCGCACGGCGGGAAAATCACCATCCGTGACGAGCCAGTCTTCATCCAGATCCAGCTCCACGTCGTGGCGTTCGAAGAGACGAAGCAGATCGGCTTGTACGGTATCGTCGTTCATAGGGTGACTCCTTGGGTCGTATGCCGCGACAGCCTCTCACAAATACATGACTGGCTGAGTCGAGCTGATTGCTGTCTGGCATCGTTACGCGTTCAAGCGCGCCAGCAAAAAATCGATCGCACTGCGGAGCTTGGCCGTTGGGCGCGCATCTTGCGCGTAGATCAGATACATGGGGGAAGGCAGAAGCGACCACGCGGGAAGCACGGGAAGCAACCGGCCCGCGTCGAGATCGTCGGCAAGCACGGCCTCGGGTTGCAGCACGATGCCGGCGCCGCTCAAGGCAGCCATGCGCAGCGCGTTGCCTTGATTGGCGGTGAAACGGCTGCGCACGCTGACTCGGCATTGGGCCCCGTCGGGTCCGACCAGCAGCCATTGGTCGAATCGTCGCCAATACGATGGGCCAAGGCAATCGTGCGCGCTCAATTGCTCCGGGTGCTCCGGTCGGCCGCGACGATCCAAATAGCTTGCCGATGCGGCGAGTATTCGACGGTAGGGGCGCAGTGGACGCGCAACGATGCCAGGCTCGTTGATCTCCCCGATGTGGATACCCAGCTCAAAGCCTCCGTCGACGAGATTGGGCGGGCGATTGTCCAGCGTAAGCTCGATGCCGATGTCCGGATGTTGCGCCATGAAATCGCTCAAGGCCGGCGCAAGGATGTGACTGCCGAAACTGACCGGCGCCATCACGCGCAGTCGGCCGCGCGGCGTGGCGTGCAGCTCCGATGCGCTGGCCTCGGCAAGCTCCACCTCCGCCAGCGCGTGTTTGCAGCGTTCGTAGTACAGCCGTCCCACGTCCGACAGTTGCTGGCGTCGCGTGGTGCGATGGAGCAGCCGTGCACCCAATCGCTGTTCGATGTCGTGGATGTGCTTGGCGACCATGGTTGCCGACACCCGGCTCGCCTCGGCGGCAGCGGCGAAACTGCCGCTTTCCACCACACGCACGAACATTTCCATGTTGGCCAGCTTGTTCATGATTAAAAACCCATAGGTTTCGAATGGGCCAAATCATCCCATATTTATCAACCAATCCGAGGCGCGCACTATGACGCGCCGCCGTCCCCGGCGCGCCTGCCCCGGAGGGTTACGTGCCACACTTTCAGCTCGACATCCCTTGCATGGATCTCAGCGTGTTTTCAAAGCGGCCGGGCCCCACAGGAGCGAACATCGTGAGCGACGATCACGCGCCCTACCACGCGCATATCTATTTCGAACATGCCCAGCAGGCACTGGCCGATACCGCTCGCGCACTGCTGCGCGATTTCATGGCGTCGGGAAAAATCCCGCAGCTGTTGTTTGTGGGTCGGCCGACGAACGGCAAAGCGGGGCCGCATCCGATCCCGCAGTTCGAAATTCATTTCACGAAAGAGGCACTGCCCACCGTGTGCGATTTCATCAAGGCATCGGGCTTGCGCGCATTGGTTCATCCGCTCACGGACGACGATCTGGCCGATCACACGCGACTGGCGCATTGGATCGGTGAGCCTGTGGATCTGGACCTGACCACGCTTGATCCGCCGGGTCATAACAAGGGGATTGCGCGGTTCGGGAAATCCGACTTCTGATGCCGATGACCACGCTCTTGCTCGTCATTCCGGCCTGCGCCGGAATGACGAGCGGAGGTATCAACCGCAACGCCGCTTTACGGCGCCGCATTCACCTGCGTAAAAATCACCTGCCAGCGGCCGTTGCGTTTCGCCCATACATCCACAAAGCGCGCACGCATCGTAAAGGCTTTGCCACGATTGAAACCTTTGGCGTCCACCATGCCGCCGAGCACGGCACCGTTGGGCCACACTTTGCGCACCTGTTGGCTGATGGCGACATAGGTGGTCTTGCTTCCGGGCGCCAGCGTTTGGGCGATGTCTTGCGCCTTGGTTTGATTTTCGCCGTTCGCATTGGCTAGCACGTAATCGTCGGCTAGCAGACGTTCGAGTTCGGCGCGATCGGATTTGAATTGCGCCAGATCGTAGGCGGTGGCGGCGGCCGCGAGATCTTGGGGCAACCCTCGATAGTCGCCGACCTCCTGCCCCGCGCGAACCTGCGTCGCGATCAATACCGCGCCAATCGCCCAGCCCCATCGTGATAACCGCATTGCCCTCTCCCATGCTCGATGTCTGATGCAAAGGTAGTTGGGCGGCGCGGCGGCGCAATGACCCGGGAGGTCATATCGACGGTTGAAATGTGTTTACGCCGCGGCTCGCGAGGTTTCGCGCAGATGCTGGCAAACGGCGGCGGTTTTTTCGTCCGCGGGGAAGCAGCATTCGATGCGCAGCTCTTCCAGCGTGACATCGCGC
This sequence comes from Dyella sp., assembly GCA_035508595.1. Classification (GTDB taxonomy): domain Bacteria; phylum Pseudomonadota; class Gammaproteobacteria; order Xanthomonadales; family Rhodanobacteraceae; genus Dyella_B. The sequence continues at coordinate 2,832 of DATJMR010000045.1, read as the reverse complement.
GGATCGATAAACGTAGTCATCGTCTCGAAGAAGCGAAGCTCTCCCGCAGGACTGCGGAACACCAAATTGAGAACGGGCGCGATCCCGTCGCCTTCCATGGAACGCCAATGCGAGGGCACGTCCGGATAGGTCAGCAACTCCTCCAACAAGCGGCGCGAGACATCGTCGGTGGGCACGCTCGCAACCACTTCGTGCAGATGACGGAGAAAACGTCCAGCCACTTCGCTCCAATTGATGATCACGGACCTGAAATCTTCGGGATCGAATACCTGATGCAACAAGTTGGTGTGTCGCAGCGGGCGGCCTTGCAGAAGGAAGTCGTTCATCCGCATCGCCGCATCGTTGGCTTGCAGCACTTCCCAGTGTCGGCTTACGACAAACGCGGGATAGGGATCCTGGTGACGGAGAATCAGATCGATCGCCTCGCGCATGCGATCGAGGGTTGGCGTGAGAAGCGGGGATTCGGAGAATTCCGTCGCAAACCCGCCCGCGCGTATCAGGGCGTTGCGCTCGCGCAGCGGCATGCCTAGCGCGTCGGCGAGTCGGCCGATCACCTCCTTGCTTGCACGCGACTTGCCGGTCTCGATGCAGCTCAAGTGACGTGTGGACAACTCCGCCTCCAGCGCCAGATCCAATTGACTCATACGCCGCGCCGCACGCCATTCGCGCAGGAGTCTGCCAATCGGGGAATACATCTCTTTCGAAGGGGATGTCACCTTGCTCGATCTCCTGGACGGCGCGTCATCGCGTGCAACATCGCGACACTACTGCCTGGCTTCTTTAATCAGAACCCTTACCTGTGGCGGCGCGCGCCGGCGCGTTGACGGCGTTTTACGGGCGAGCTCCCGATCGGGTTGGGGTATTTTGCGGCCACGGCGTTCTATCTCCCCTCGGCGAAGCATCCGGGCCACCTGATCGCGGGTAATGGTTGAGCAGAAATTGACCAACCTGCCGTTCGATAATGCGGTGCGAACCTCAGGCAGCCGTCCGAATGGGCAGTGCGGAGGTACGGATCGGCCGGATAGGACGAACCGATCGCGTCGGACCACCATCCTGCGGCCTTCCTCGTCCTGGAGTGCATGCCGTGAAATTTGTCCGAGTGATTCTGTCTGGCTTGGTGCTGCTGGTGTTCGCCGGCGGCCTGTTCGTGTGGCACAACCGGGATGCGCTGCATGTCGCCGCGGGCTCGGTCAGCCAGTCGCTGTGTGCGGCGGCGTTTGTGTCGCATCTCGACCCGGACCTGGTTTATGCCCAGGAGCAGCGACCGCTGATGGGCGGCATCGCCTGGGCGGTGCGCTATACGGTGGACCGCTCGCGCCGCGAGGTGCTGAGCAGCGTGCTGGACACCTTTCACGCCCGCTCGCAGTACCGCGAGGGTCTGGGTTGCGTGCTTGAGCTTGGCAACGATCCGCCGCCTGCAACGGCATCACGCGGGGAGCAGAACGTGCCCGACGGCTTCGGTTCGCAGGTGATCGCGCCGACCGATCCGGCGATCGATGCGGCACTGAAGCTGGCATTCTCCGAGCCGGACCCGGCGCATCTGCGGCAGACCAAAGCGGTCGTGGTGCTGCACGACGGTGAGTTGATTGCCGAGCGCTACGCGCCCGGTTACGGACCGGAAACGCCGATCTGGGCGCATTCGGTAACCAAATCGGTGACGCAGGCGCTGATCGGCATTCTCGTTCGCCAGGGAAAGTTGCAAGTGAACCAGGCGGCGCCCATCGCGGACTGGGCATCGCCCGCCGATGCGCATCACGCGATCACGGTCGACCAATTGCTGCGCATGGACGGCGGGCTGCCTTTCGATGAAACCAACGGCCCGGTCGGCCTGGCCACGCATATGTGGTTTCGCGAGCCCGATACAGCCGCCTACGCGGCACACACGCCGCTCGATCATGCGCCCGGCACCCACTGGGCTTACGGCAATCTCAGCTATGCGTTGCTGTCGAAGTTGATTGGCAATGCCAGCGGCAGTACGGCCGAGGGCGCCGAGAACTTCGCGCGCAACGAACTGTTCGCACCGCTGGGCATGAATCATTCGGTGATCGAAACGGATGCCAGCGGCACCCTGCTCGGCTCCGGCTTCATGTACGCCTCGGCACGCGACCTTGCGCGCTTCGGCCAGCTCTATCTGGACGACGGCGTGGTCGATGGCAAACGCATTTTGCCCGAGGGATGGGCCGCCTATGCCCACTCGCAAACGCTGGATACCGGCTACGGCGCGGGTTTCTGGACCAATCTGGTGAACACCGGCAGCGTGCCGGTGTGGGATGCGCCGTGGGGCATACCGCAGTTGCCGAAAGATATGTTCTACGCGCGCGGCGCGTTCGGCCAATACGTGATCATCGTGCCGTCCGAACACTTGGTTGTCGTGCGGATGGGTTTGAGTGTGCAAGGCGGCAGTACCGGCATCGGCGATGCCACCGCGGCGATCATCGCGGCCCTGCATCACGCCACACCAAACAAACTCGCCGTCAGGTAACCGACTCGGCGGCAGCGCGTTGTCGGCGATAGTTGCTAGGCGTATCGCCGACTTGCCGTTTGAACGCGGCGTTGAAGGTGGATTTGGACGTAAAGCCGCAGGCATAGGCGAGATCGAGGATCGTGCGCGGTTCGGCCGGATTGGCCAGCCGCTCGCGCACGGCCTCCACGCGCAAACGATTTACGTAATCGCAAAAGCTGCCGCCCAGGCGCCGATTGATCACCGCCGAGACGAGATATTCCGGATAGCCGCTGCGTTTGGCCACCTGACCGATGGTGAGCGCCGGCTCGAAGTACAGCGGCGTGTCGCCGCTCATCAGTTGCGTCAAGCGGACTTCGACGTCGGCGTAT
>DATJMR010000044.1:0-8379 GCA_035508595.1 Dyella sp. | reverse complement strand
TATCATCTGGTACAGGCGATGCACGCCGGTGGTGGTTTCTTCCGAAAGGCCCTTCCATTCGGAAGCGACTTTTTTCCAGAAACCGGGGCGCTCTTTCGCGGTGCGCTTGAGCAGATCCTTGATGACCTGCTCTTCATGGTTGCCGCTGGGCGTGTTGACCCAGTTGTCGCCGTTTTCCATATCCACGCCTTTGTGGATGAGGAGCGTGGCGTCGCCGCCATCGTCGACGATCAGCTCAGGACCCTTCATGCCGGGGTGGGTGAGCATGTCGAGCGTGCAATCCCAGTACTCCTCCAGCGTTTCGCCTTTCCAGGCGAACACCGGAATACCCGCGGCGGCCACGGCGGCGGCGCAGTCGTCCTGGGTGGAGAAGATGTTGCACGACGCCCAGCGCACCGACGCACCGAGCGCACTCAGCGTCTCGATCAGCACGGCGGTTTCTTTCGTCATATGCAGCGAGCCGGACAGGCGCACGCCCTTGAGCGGCTTGGATTGCGCGTAGCGGGCGCGGATGGACATCAGGCCGGGCATTTCTTCTTCGGCCATGCGGATACGGCGGCGGCCGAGGTCGGCGAGGGCGATATCGCGGACCTTGTAGTCATGTGTAGCGGAATCGTTGGTAACAGCATTCATGGAGGATGTCTCCGAGTCTCATGGGGAAAACCCGGCCCGGGAGGCCAGGCCGACGCGAGTACCGCGTCATGAGCGCCGTTTCATTCGAAGCATCCACCGAGCCTGGCCGTTTTTATGAAGAGTCCGCACTTGGATGTGCGGGCTCTTGCGGGTGGACCCGCATTTCGCACGGATCCCACGGTCGCAGCGCCCCTCGGCGAAGACGCCCATTTTATCCATAGATCGTTGCTTATGACGACTTGGAACGCTGCATTGCGTCATAAATTGGTTAGGCTAGGGGACTAGCTCACCGGAGGCCCCATGGAAGCCAGCAAAGACCCTGAATTTCTGCCCCATGACGGACCGCTGCGCGAAGACGTGCATCGTCTGGGCGCCATGGTGGGCCGCATGCTGGCCGAGCAAGGGGGCGAGGGCTTCTTTCAGCGGGTCGAGCAGGTTCGCACCGCTTCCATTCGCCGGCGCCGCGAAGGGCGCGCCGTGGACGACTTGGCCGAATCGCTGGCCGATCTGGATGCTGGCGCCGCCGAAGCATTGGCCCGCGCCTTCGCCGCGTACTTCCAGGCGGTGAATACGGCTGAGCGGGTGCATCGTATCCGCCGACGCCGGGACTATCAGCGCGAAGGCGGTGCCTCACAACCCGAATCGCTGCTCGATGTGCTGCAGCGCCTGAAAGCGCAGGGCGTGGGTGCCGACGAATTGCTGCAGTGGTTGTACAAGCTCAAAGTGGAGCCGGTCTTCACGGCGCACCCCACCGAAGCGATACGTCGTTCCCTGCTCGAAAAGGAACAAGCGATCGTGCGCGCGCTGGTCGACAACTTCGATCCCACGCGCACGCCGCACGAACGCAAGGAAGACGACGATCGCATTTTCACGGCGCTCTCCGCCGGTTGGCAGACGGCCGAAGCATCGCCGATTCGCCCGAGTGTGCAGGACGAGCATCATCACGTCGGCTTTTATCTCGCCAATCCGATTTACCGCATCGTGCCTGCGTTTTACGAAGTGCTCGCCGATGCGCTGCAGGCCGTGTACGGCGTCGCCGTGCCATTGCCGAGGTTGCTCAGTTTCGCGACGTGGGTGGGCGGCGACATGGACGGCAATCCGAACGTGGGTGCCGACACCATCGCCAACAGCCTGGCGACGCAACGCGCTCATGTGCTGGAACACTACGTGGCCGATGTGGACGGCCTTGCGCGCCAGCTCAGTCAAACCGACGATCGTGTGGAATTCGATGCCGCGCTGTTGAAGCGCCTTGCCGATTATCGCGAACAGTTTCCGCGCGCAGCCGCCACGATTCGCCCTCGTCACGCGGATATGCCGTATCGGTGCTTTCTCACTTTGATTCGCGCACGTCTTGAAGCGACGCTGGAAGAAGGTCACGCCGAAGGTTATCACTCGGCCGACGAGCTGCTGGACGATTTGTTGCTGATCGTGCACGGCCTGATCGATCACCGCGGACTGAATGCGGGCGCCTACGCGGTGCGTCGCCTGATCTGGCGCGTCCGCACGTTCGGGTTCCACATGGCGCGTCTGGATGTGCGTCAGGATTCGCGCGTGCATGACGATGCGCTTGCGGCGTTGCTTCGCGATGAAAGGTGGGCGCAGCGTGAGCCTTCCGAACGCGTTGCCGCGCTACGGCCTTATGCCAGTGGCGAACAAAGCCTCGACAAGGTTGACGACGCACAAGCCGAATCCTTGCGCGCGGTCTTCGCCACGCTGCACGCATCGCGCGGTCATTACGGCGAAGATGCCATAGGCCTATACATCATCAGCATGGCGCGTTCGGCGGCCGATGTGCTGGCGGTGTTGGCGTTGGCGAGGCACGGAGGGCTGGTCAAGCCGACGCATACGGGAGAGGGCATCGCGGTGCCGCTGGACATCGCGCCGTTGTTCGAAACCGTCGACGATCTAAAAAACGCGCCGGGTACCTTGCGCGCCCTGTTGGACGATCCGGTCTATCGCACGCATCTGCGCGAGCGCGACGATTGCCAGTGGGTGATGCTGGGTTATTCGGACAGCGGCAAAGACGGCGGCACGCTGGCTTCGCGCTGGGGTTTGCAACGCGCCCAGGTGGAGTTGCTGGAGATGGCGCAACAGGCGGGCATTCGTCTGGCCTTCTTTCACGGACGCGGCGGTTCGGCCAGTCGCGGCGGTGCGCGCATCACACCGGCGCTGATGTCGTCGCCGCGTGGTTCGGTCAACGGTATTCTGCGTGTGACCGAGCAGGGCGAAGTCATTCACCGCAAATACGGCATTCGCGCGTTGGCATTGCGCAACATCGAACAAACCGTAGGCGCGGTGCTGCGCGCCAGCGTGCGCCCGCGCGAAGACGAGCCCCGCGAAGGGCCATGGCGCGACATCATGACCGGCATGGCCGCCGAAAGCCGGCGCGCTTATCGCGCCTTTGTGGATCGCGAAAACTTCGTCGACTATTTCCGTGCCGCGACGCCGATCGATGTAATCGAACAAATGGCACTCGGCTCGCGCCCCTCGCGCCGCCGCAGCATGCGCGGCGTGCAAGATCTGCGTGCCATTCCGTGGGTGTTCGCGTGGACGCAGTGCCGCTCGATCATTACGGGCTGGTACGGTCTTGGCACGGCGCTCGAGCATGCCGCCGCCAAGCATGGCGAATCGACGTTGGTGGATATGGCGCGCGACTGGCCGTTCTTTGCCAACGCGCTCGACGACGTCGAAATGGTGCTTGCCAAATGCGATCTCGATATCGCGGAAGCGTTCTCGAAACTGGCCGGCCCCCTGCACGATACGTTCTTCGGCATGATCCGTGACGAATTCGAACGTACGCGCCGCTGGGTGTTGCTTCTGAAGCAAAGCGACGAGCTGTTGCGCGGCGATCCGCGCTTGTCGTTGTCGATTCGCCTGCGCAACCCGTATGTCGATCCGATGAGCTTGCTGCAGGTCAACTTGCTGCAGCGCTGGCGTGCGGCCGATCGCAACGATGAGCATCTGTTGCGTGCGTTGGTGGCGTGCGTGAACGGCGTGGCGCAGGGGCTACAGAACACAGGCTGACTAAAATGGGCGAGGCGGCCCCAGTCCATTCGAAAGATTCAGCCTTCGAGCTCCGTCCATCGCGCATACGCGATTTCCAATTCGGTCTGCGCCTTTGCCAGCGCGTCGTTGGCGCGCTGGATGGCGGCGCTGTCTTGCTGATAGAAAGTCGGGTCGTTCATGGCTTGGGCGCGTGCCGCGATATCCGCTTCGAGCTGCTCGATGCGTGCAGGAAGTTGCTCAAGTTCGCGTGCGTCTTTGTAACTGAGCTTGCGCTTCGCTTTTTCAATCTCCGATGGAATAGCGGAAGGCGCCTCCGGTTTGCTCGATTTTGGGGCTGACACGGACGCTTCAGCAGGCGGGCGTTCGGCGGGTTTCTGGCGCAGCCAGTCGCTATAGCCGCCCACGTATTCGCCGACCTCGCCTTCGCCCTCCAGCACCAGCGTGCTGGATACGACGTTGTCGAGAAATTCGCGATCGTGCGAGACGAGCAGCAGTGTGCCTTTGTATTCGGTGAGCAGTTCTTCCAAGAGTTCCAGCGTCTCGACGTCCAGGTCATTGGTGGGTTCGTCCATGACCAACAGATTGGACGGCTGGGCGAACAGCTTGGCAAGCAGCAGGCGATTGCGTTCGCCGCCGGAAAGGCGGGTAATCGGCGCGCGTGCGCGCTCGGGCGAAAACAGAAAATCCTGCAGATAGCCGATGATGTGCTTGCGTTGACCGTTGAGTTCGATGTATTCGCGGCCTTCGGCAACGTTGTCCAACGCATTCAACGCATCGTTGAGTTGGGCGCGGTGCTGATCGAAGTAGGCAATTTCCAGGCCGGTTCCCAGGGTGATGGCGCCGCGCTGCGGTGACAGTTCACCGAGCAGGATTTTCAGCAACGTGCTTTTGCCGGCGCCATTCGGGCCGATGATGCCCACACGGTCGCCGCGCATGATGGTAGTGCTCAGATCGCCGATCAGTACGCGGCTGTCGTAAGCCTGGTGTACGTGATCGAGTTCGATCACTTTTTTGCCGGATGCTTGCGCGTTGGCAAGCGACATCTTCGCGGCACCGCCCAGTTCGCGGCGCTCGGCGCGTTCGCGGCGCAAGGCTTTCAATGCGCGTACGCGTCCTTCGTTGCGGGTGCGGCGCGCTTTGATGCCTTGGCGAATCCATACCTCTTCCTGCGCCAGCTTCTTATCGAATAACGCATTGGCTTGCGCTTGCGCATGCAAGCGTTCTTCGCGACGGCGCAGGTAGTTGTCGTAATCGCCGGGCCAGCTCGTGAGTTGTCCGCGATCGATTTCCACGATACGTGTGGCCAGTGCGCGTAGAAAACTGCGGTCGTGCGTCACGAACACGATGCTGCCGTCGAACTGTTTGAGAAACCCTTCGAGCCAGCCGATCGCTTCGATGTCCAAGTGATTGGTCGGTTCGTCGAGCAGCAGCACATCCGGTTTGCGCACCAGCGCTTGCGCAAGCAGCACGCGGCGCTTCATGCCGCCAGACAGCGCGGCAAAATCCGTATCGGCAGGAAGTTCCAGCTTCGCCAGAACGTCGCTGACGCGGCGATCGAGATCCCAGCCGTGCTGTGCTTCGATCTGGTTTTGCACGTCGCCCAATGCATCGAGATCGCCTTCCGCAAGCAGATGGTGATAACGCGCGAGCAGATGACCGAGACCTCCAAGACCTTCCGCAACGACATCAAACACACTGCCTGCCGTTGCTTGCGGCACTTCTTGCGCCATGCGCGCAACGACAACGCCGCTTTGCACACGCACTTCGCCATCGTCGGCGTGGAGTTCGCCCGCGATGAGTTTCATCAAGGTGGATTTGCCTTCGCCGTTACGGCCGACGATGCACACGCGCTCGTTCGCCTCGACGGAGAGATCGACATGGTCGAGCAGAAGGGGGCCGCCGACGCTGAAGTCGACACGCTGAAGTTGGATCAGGGACATCCGACCATTTTAGCGGGTCAGCCGGGGTGCCCGAGGGGAATCGTGAAAGGTTCCGCTAAAGAAATGACGGCCAAATGTCGCTATAAGATACGAAGGTCGTCACCGGGGCATAACGAAATTTTACGCTTCCGGCGGCGTTAAGCTGCAGAAAAACATGTACTTAGCATGGCCGATTAAAGCTTTTCCTCTGGAATTCGCAGTCGCTATGCATTAAGGTTGCGCAACGCGGGTGAGACCGCGGTTTCGGGAGTGAGAAAGGCCGTGGCAGTCATCCAATCCAGTCAGCCAATGCGGTTGCTGAGCCGGCTTTGGGGCCTGTTCGCGGCGTTGCTTTTGCTCGGCGCCAGCGCGTTCGTCAGCGTCGCCCATGCGGGCTATGCCGCCATCGTCGTCGACCCCGCCACCGGCGAGGTGCTCAGCGCGGTGAATGCCGACCAGCAGAACTACCCGGCGTCGCTGACCAAGATGATGACGCTCTACCTCACCTTCCAGGCCATGCAAAACGGCAAGTTGAAGGTCGATCAGGAGCTGCCCGTTTCGACCTGGGCTGCTTCGCGCGCACCCACCAAGCTCGGCTTGCGTGCCGGCGAAACCATTTCGGTGAACGATTGCATTCTCGGCATGGTGACCAAGTCGGCCAACGATGCGGCGACCGTGGTGGCCGAAGACCTCGGCGGCAACGAAAGCCACTTCGCCGACATAATGAATGCCCAGGCCGCGCTGCTCGGCATGAGCTCCACCCATTTCGCCAACGCCAACGGCCTGCCGGACCCGAACAACCTCAGTTCGGCGCGCGACATGGTCAAGCTGGCCGTGGCGCTTTATCACGACTTTCCGCAGTACACGCACTACTTCGCCACGAAAGATTTCGTATTCCGTGGTCGGCTGATTCGCGGTCACAACAACCTGATGGACCGTTATCCCGGCATGGACGGGCTGAAGACGGGGTTTACCGATGCGTCGGGCTTCAATCTGGCCTCGACCGCGGTGCGGGACGGACGTCGCCTGTTCGCCGTGGTGCTGGGCGGGCGCACGGCGTCTGCGCGCGACAACCTGATGGCTCGTCTGCTGGACGACGGTTTCGACAATCAGCCGACGCCCGATACCCTGGTGGCGCGCGCCGGCGTTCCCAGTACGACGCGCCGTGTTCTAGCTGCGCTGTCGCCGATCGAAACGGCCGAGGCGGACGAGACCGCACCGGCGCACCGTCGGGCACGAAGCAGCTGCCCGGCGCATCGCGGCAAAAGGTGCCCACGCCTGAGCAAGTCCACGCATACGAGCAAGCCGTCGAGCACCCGTCGCCTCGCTCATCGCAAGAGCAGCAAGAAGGTGGTGCTGGCGTCCGCGTCCAACAATCACGACTGACGCGTCGGTTGGTCGGATGGCGGCAGGCGCATGAGGCTGGCTCAACGGATCCAATAAAAAACCCCGCGATATCGCGGGGTTTTTGTTTTGCAGCTCGGATGCCGGGCTGGCTTACTTGAGCTTGGCGTCAGCGCGCAGGGCGTCGGCCTTGTCCGTCTTCTCCCAAGAGAAGGCGGTGTAGGTCTTGCCGTCCGGGCCTTTCACTTCGTACGGGGTGCGGCCGAAGTGACCGTAGCTGGCCGTCTGCTGGTACATCGGGTGGATCAGGTCGAGCATCTTGATGATGCCGTACGGGCGCAGGTCGAAGTGCTTGCGGATCAGCTTTTCGATCTTGTCGTCGCTGATCTTGCCGGTGCCGAAGGTAGTGACCGAGATCGAGGTGGGCTCGGCCACGCCGATGGCGTAGCTCACCTGCACTTCGCAGCGGTCGGCGATGCCGGCGGCCACAATGTTCTTGGCCACGTAGCGGGCGGCGTAAGCGGCCGAACGGTCGACCTTCGACGGATCCTTGCCCGAGAACGCGCCGCCGCCGTGACGGGCCCAGCCGCCGTACGTGTCGACGATGATCTTGCGGCCGGTCAGGCCGCAGTCGCCCACCGGGCCGCCAATCACGAACTTGCCGGTCGGATTGATGTGGAACTTGGTGCCCTTGTGCAGCAACTTGGTCGGCAGCACGGGCTTCAGGATGTGCTCGCGCACGGCCTCGACCAGATCCTTCTGCTTCACGCTCGGATCGTGCTGAGTGGACAGCACCACGGCGTCGATCGCCGTTGCCACGCCGTTTTCATAGCGCAGGGTGACCTGGCTCTTCGCGTCCGGGCGCAGCCACGGCAGCGGAGACTTCTTGCCCTTGCGGACCTTGGCCTGCTGCTCCACCAGGCGGTGCGAGTAGTAGATCGCCGCCGGCATGAAATCCTTGGTTTCGTTGGTGGCGTAGCCGAACATCAGGCCCTGGTCGCCAGCGCCCTGTTCTTCGGGCTTCTTGCGGTCCACGCCCTGGTTGATGTCCGGCGACTGCTTGCCGATCAGGTTCAGCACGCCGCAGGTCTCGCCGTCGAAACCGACCTCGCTGGAGTCGTAACCGATGTCCACGATCACTTTGCGGGTCAGCGCTTCCAGGTCGATCCAGGCGCTGGTGGTGATTTCGCCAGCGACGATCGCCACGCCGGTCTTCACCATGGTTTCGCAGGCCACGCGGGCACGCTGGTCTTGGGCCAGAATCGCGTCTAGCACCGCATCGGAAATCTGGTCGGCGACCTTGTCCGGATGGCCTTCGGAGACCGATTCGGAGGTGAAGAGGTAGTTGCTCGTCACGGCTTATATCCTTCTTTACGGATAAAGAGATGGAAAGGGGAATTGCGCATGATACACGTACTAGCCCCGGGTTTCATCGCCCAGTCTGGCACAGCTATGTGACGGGTGAGGCCGGGTTCAG
>DATJMR010000043.1:0-20564 GCA_035508595.1 Dyella sp. | reverse complement strand
TTTTGTTGTCGGTGAAGGTTCGGCTTAGAAGCCGAACTTCACACCCAGGTTGACGCCGTTGATGCGTTGGCTGTTGTCCGCGAAGTGACCGTTGTACGCAATCCAACCGGTAAGGTTCTGCGTGATTTGCGCTGTCACGCCCACGTTGGCGGTGCCCCAATTCTTGTCCGGCGTGAAACCGGCCATCTCGAAGCTGCCGTTCATGCTGTTCAAGCCGGCCGTAACCATGTCGGTGTTGGCGCGGCTGTCGTGGTTCCAGCCCAGTTCGACGTAAGGCGCGAGGTCCATCGTGTCCAATTGCCAGTGACCCTGCAGACGCCAGCCCAGTGTGCTGATCACCGCGTTGCGTTGCTGGCGGCCGAACCACATCGCCGTGGCGTCGTCGCCGCTCTCGCTGTAACCGTTGACCTTGATGTTCTGGTATTCGAAGTTCGCGAACGGACCGGTCTTCAGGCTGCCGAGGTCGAACCAATAACCGCCGTGCAGGCCCATGCCGAGATACGAGCCATCCGTCTTGCCGCTTTCATGCGTGCGGTAGTCGCCGACCATAAAGACGCGATTGACGTCGGTGAAGCTCGACTGGCCGAAATCGCCGTACACACCGGCATACGCACCGCCCGAATGCCAGGTGAGATAGCCTAAGCCGGTGATCGCTTGCAAGTCGTAACCGCCGCCGCCGCTGACGTCGGCATAGTGCTCGCCGATACCTAACGCCACGCCTGCCGAAATGGCGTCGCTGGCGCGAACGTCGCCGCCGATCGTAAGGTCGACGTTGTTGCTGGTGGTTTTCGGAGCGCCGGCTTTCTGATCGAACTGTTGGTTCGAGTAACTGATGCTCGCGAAAGCGCGCGTGCCGCTACCGAAGTTATCCAGCATCATCTGATCGCGCGCGACAGCCGTCTGTGTCGTCACCGCGGCGAGCGGCGCTTCCTGCAGCAGCGAAATCTGCTGGGGTGCGGCCAGTTCGGACAGCACCACCTGCGACAACATCACATCGGCTGCAGTGGTTGGATGCACGCCGTCTGCGAACAGATAGGTCTGGTTTGTGCCCGCTGCATAGGTGTACGGCAAACCGGAGCCCTGCGGACCGCATTGCACCGAACTGGAGCCAACGCCGCACGCCGGTGTCGTGACGTTCGCAAATCCGTAGGCAGCCGGGTTGGCGATCACTTGGTTGAGCAGCGCGTAGGTGTTGACTGGAATGATGCCTTTGCCGAGCTGGCCTAAGCCCGAGTTGAGCTGGCTGTTGTAAATCACGCTCAGCGCAGTCAGCGACGAAGCCGCCGAGGCGCCTTGCTCGAGTGCTTCGGGCGTCAGGCCGATATTGGGCAGATTGAACACCACGATGTTCTTCGCGCCGGCTCCCTGCAGCTCGCCGAGCAGCTTCACTTCCTGCTGTGCGGCGGCGACGATGGTCGCCTGAGCTTGCGTGGGGCTTTGCAGCGACGAAACGCCTGCCTGGGCTTCCACGCCGGCGGTTACTTGCGCCGTAACCGTAGGCGTGATCTGCGCCTGGAAGGCAGCGATCGCGGGGGCAGTGTTCGGAATCACATTGTTCGCAATGGCCAGCTGTGTTTGCGCGGCGATGGTTTGCGCAATGAGCTGTTGCGCCGCTGCGGCGGCCCCTACGGATGTCGCGGCGTTGAAGATGTCGTTCGCACCACCCCACATGGTGTACAGGGCATGGCTGTTGACGCTATTGGTCGCCAGATAATCGTTCACCTGGGTCGTAATCGTCGGTACGGTCGATGGCGTACCGGGCGAATTGTTGTTGATGCCTGCGCCACCCCACGCGAAATCGGTACCGCCGGCGAGCGATGCCGAGATCGGATGACCGAGCGCCGCCGCGACGTTCTGCACCACGACCGCGCCGGGATTGGTGGTGAACTCAAGCGGCGGCTGGATGCTCGGATCCGTCGCCAGCGAGATATTGCCAGCGTCGCTCAGGCTGTCGCCGAAGACGATGACGCTGCTGAAGGTCGAATTCGGGTTCCCCGTAGCGTGTGCGGCGCCGACCATGCCGAGGGCCAGCGCGACGGCGCCGGCGATCTTGCGAGGTTGGAACATGTGGGTGCTCCTGCGTTGTTTGTTATAGAGGCGTTACGGTAATGCATGCCATACGGTAGCGCATGCTGCGCTGCCGTATGGTGGCTTCGTTAACGCTTCAGGGCGCGGGAAAAGGCGTCCGCAAAGGCGCTGTTGGCCGGTGCGGAAGCAGCCTTCGGCAATGGGGCGCCGGATCGCGGGCCTTTGTTATCGCGGGATCCTCGCGTATCGCCGGCCCCGCCTGGACGGCCCCCGCGTGCTTGCCCCGGCTCGTCGTCCAGGCGCATCGACAGGCCGATGCGTTGACGCGGTATATCCACCTCCATCACTTTCACCTTCACGATATCGCCGGCCTTCACCGCATCGCGTGGGTCTTTGACGAAGTTGTGGGATAGGGCGGACACATGCACCAACCCGTCCTGATGCACGCCGATATCGACGAACGCACCGAAGGCGGCGACGTTCGTCACGCGGCCCTCGAGAATCATGCCGGGCTTGAGATCTTTCAGATCTTCCACGCCCTCGGCGAAGCTCGGTGCCACGAATTCCGGGCGCGGATCGCGGCCGGGCTTTTCCAGTTCTTTGAGAATGTCGCGGACCGTCGGTACGCCGAACCGTTCGTCGGTGTATTGCTCGGGCTTCAAGCCGCGCAGGAAGGTGCTATCGCCCACCACGCTTTTCACCTCGCGGCCGCACTGCGCAATGATGCGTTCCACCACCGGATACGCTTCCGGATGCACCGCGCTTGCATCCAGCGGGTTGTCGCCATGCGGGATGCGCAAAAAGCCCGCGCACTGTTCAAATGCTTTGTCGCCCAGACGCGGCACTTTCAACAACGCCTTGCGATTGGCGAACGGACCGTTGGCGTCGCGATGTTTCACCACATTCTCGGCGACGCTGGGCGTAAGGCCTGCCACGCGCGAGAGCAGCGCGGCCGATGCCGTGTTCACATCGACGCCGACGGCATTGACGCAATCTTCCACGCTTGCGTCCAAGGTGCGCGCCAGTTTCACCTGATTCACATCGTGTTGGTATTGGCCGACGCCGATGGCCTTGGGTTCGATTTTCACCAGCTCAGCGAGCGGGTCTTGCAGTCGGCGTGCGATCGACACTGCGCCGCGCAAGCTCACATCCAGATCTGGAAATTCCTTTGCCGCGGTTTCCGATGCGGAATACACCGATGCACCCGCTTCGCTCACCACGATCTTGGCGAGCTTCAAGTCCGCATGTTTTTTGATGAGTTCGCCGGCCAGTTTGTCGGTTTCGCGCGACGCGGTGCCGTTGCCGATGGCGATCAGATTCACGCCGTGCTGTTTGCTCAACACCGCCAGACGCGCAAGCGACTGATCCCACTGGTTGCGCGGCTCGTGCGGATAAACCGTGTCGGTCGCGAGCAGTTTGCCGGTGGCATCCACCACCGCCACCTTCACGCCGGTGCGGATGCCAGGATCCAGGCCCATCACGGTTTTGGCGCCGGCCGGTGCGGCCAGCAAAAGATCCTTGAGGTTATCGCCAAACACGCGGATGGCTTCGTCTTCCGCGGTTTCGCGCACGCGACCGAACAGATCCAGCGTCAGATGCAGATGCAATTTCACGCGCCACGTCATGCGTACGGTTTCGCGCAACCATGCATCGGCCGCACGGCCGCGATCGATGATGCCGGCGTGCGCGGCGACGCGGCCTTCCGCTTCCACGTGGCCTTGCTCGGATTCCGGGGCGGGCGCCAGTTCCAATTCCAGAACACCTTCGTTGCGCGCACGCATCAGCGCAAGCAAGCGATGCGAAGGGATCTTGCCGATGGCTTCCATGTGATCGAAGTAGTCGCGGAATTTCGCACCTTCGTTTTCCTTGCCTTCGACCACTTTGGCGCGAATCTGGCCTTTGTCCCACAACCAGCCGCGCAGTTCGCCTAGCAACTGTGCGTCTTCGGCGATGACTTCCATCAAGATCGCGCGCGCACCGTCAAGCGCTGCGCGGACATCCGCGACGCCTTTTTCCGCATCCACGAATGCCGCGGCGAATGTTTCCGGCAATTGCGTGGGATCTTCGCGCAAGCCCGTCGCCAACGGCTCTAAACCCGCCTCGCGCGCTATTTGCGCCTTGGTGCGACGCTTGGGCTTGTAGGGTAGGTAAAGGTCTTCCAGGCGCGCTTTGGTGTCGGCGTCGAGGATGTCTTGCTTCAACGTCTCGGTAAGCTTGCCTTGTTCATCGATGCTCGACAGGATCGCCGCGCGGCGCTCTTCCAGTTCGCGCAGGTAGCGCAAGCGTTCTTCGAGCGTGCGCAACTGGGTGTCGTCGAGGCCGCCTGTGACCTCCTTGCGGTAGCGGGCGATGAACGGCACGGTGGCGCCGCCGTCCAGCAAATCCACGGCCGCACGTACTTGCTCGGGTTTGGCGGCGATGTCCTGGGCGATGCGTTGTTCGATGCTGAGCATGGACTGACTAATTCCTCGGTGTACCGGCGGCAAAAGGCCGTTGATCTGAATCCAATTGGGAATCATAGCAAGGCGGGCTGCAGCGGGGAGTCTTGCAACGAATGCGTGATATATGATCGCCGCCAAGCGGTGCCGCACCATGGCGGCTCCGCCTTATCACAGGGAACCCAGGGGGTAAAAATGTCGATGCTGATACGTGCGTGGGCGCTGCTGGCGCTCATGCTGATGTTGAGCGGCTGTCAATCGAGCATGATGACCAAGGCAGGCAATACTTCGCAGGTCGTTGTGCCCAGCGACGCAACGATCGTGTTCATGCGGCCGTCGTCGTTCGGCGGCGCTATTCAGGCGTCCGTCTACGACGTCACGGGTGGGCAGACGGTTTTCGGCGGCATCGTGTCGTCCAAAACCAGCGTCCAGATGCAGGTGCCGGCGGGCGAGCACTTGTTCATGGTGATTGGCGAGAACGCCGATTTCATGAATGCCGACCTCAGCGCCGGCAAAACCTACTATGTATGGGTACGGCCGCGCATGGGCGTGTGGAAAGCGCGCTTTTCGTTGATTCCCATCCACAACGATCCGCAGGCGAAATACAACCTGCAGTCGAGCGACTTCGCCGATTGGAAGCGCGACAGCGTACCGGTGGTAAAAAACGCCGGCGCGGATACGTGGTATCAGCAGAACAAAGCCGATATCGAATCCAAGCGTCTGGATTACATGAAAAAGTGGGATCGCATGGATCCGCAAGACAAGGCGGAGCTTACCTTGCACGCCAGCGACGGCGTGTAAGACGAAAAAGCGCCGGATGACCGGCGCTTTTTTTATGCGTTGAAGCTGCCGCGATGATCGTTGGACGATGGCCGTTGCGGCGGCTGTTCCTGCGCGGTGCCGTTGATCACATACGTGCCTGCCCACAGATCGTGCAACCCTTGCTTGCGCTGTGTCCATGCGATGGCGAGGTAGCAGATCATCGGAATCAATCCAAAGATCAGCGTGGTCAGTCGCACGACATTGCGTGCGGCCGAACGCATCAAGGTGATGCGTGCGCCATGAAGATCGGTAACGCGCAAGCGCAGCGCCAGCTTGCCCGGCGTGGCCTGCCATGCGGACGCTTCGAAAAACGTGTAGTACAGGAAGGTAATGGCGAGCGATGCGAGGTTGGCTCCCTCCGTTGCGGTGGCATAGTCGCGAAGCGCAACGGCTATGTCGGCGCCGCTCTGCATGCGGTCAAGCAAATGCTTGTACGCCTCCATTCCGCCGAGCAAGTACATCACGATCATCGAAGGAATCATCAGGATGATCAGATCGATCACCCACGCGCCGAAACGCTGCCAGAAGCCGGCATAATCGAAGTGGACGGTCTGCTGGCGCGATTGCAGCGGAGGCGGTCCGTAAGGGTTGGGTGCCGGAGCCGGTTTGTCTTGAGGAAACAGCACGGACAACGGCTGCCAGTCCGCCAAGCCTTCGTACCAGCCGAGATCGTCGGTACTCAATTGCCCGCTGCGCAGCCACTCTCGGACTTGTTCCTCCTGATAGGGGCCGTGGCGTTCGCCTTGTCGACCGATCCAGACTTCCATCGCGTGTTCCTCGATAAACATAAGGCGCATGATGCCATGCGCCTGTGCGGGATTGGGCTGGGCGATACGCGCGCCGTCAGGCTGCGTCGCGTCGCTTGAGGTGAACCAGCAGCAGCGAAATGGCGGCGGGCGTGACGCCGCTGATGCGCGTCGCTTGTCCAATCGTGGCAGGCAGGCTGCGCTTGAGTTTCAACAGCACTTCGGCGGATAGACCGCGCACCTTGTCGTAGTCGAAGCTGGCCGGAATGGCCGTGTTCTCGTGACGACGATGGCGTTGGATTTCTTCGCGTTGGCGCTCCAGATAGCCGGCGTACTTGGTCTGTACTTCGACTTGCGCGGCAACGTCTTGGCGATCCACGGCCGGTCCCAGTTCGGGCACGCGCGCCAAAGCGGCGTAATCGAGTTCGGGGCGGCGCAGCAGGTCCAGCGCGTTGGTCTCGCGACTCACCGCGATGCCAAGTTGGCGCTCGATAGCAGCACCCAGGGCATTGGCGGGCGCAGCCCACAATGCACCCAGACGCTGGATTTCCCGCTCGACCGCGTCACGTTTAACGCGCAGCGCATCGAAACGCGTTTGCGGCACCACGCCCAGCGCGTGACCGATTTCGGTGAGTCGCAGATCCGCGTTGTCTTCGCGCAGATGCAGACGATATTCCGCGCGGGAGGTAAACATGCGATACGGTTCGATCGTGCC
The DNA here is from genome assembly GCA_035508595.1 of Dyella sp. Taxonomy (GTDB): domain Bacteria; phylum Pseudomonadota; class Gammaproteobacteria; order Xanthomonadales; family Rhodanobacteraceae; genus Dyella_B. Next base: position 13,815 of record DATJMR010000043.1, on the reverse strand, counting down.
GTTGCTGGTCAGATCGTCGATCAGCACGCCGATATACGCTTCGTCGCGGCGCGGATACCACGGCGCCTTGCCTTGCACGGCGCGCGCCGCGTTGAGGCCCGCGATCAAACCTTGCGCCGCGGCTTCTTCATAGCCGGTGGTGCCGTTGATCTGTCCGGCGAAATACAGACCGGGAATCGTTTTGGTTTCCAGCCACGGATGCAGGCCGCGCGGATCGAAATAGTCGTACTCGATCGCATAGCCGGGACGGGTGATGTGCGCGTTCTCGAAACCCTTGATCGAATGCACCAGATCCAGTTGCACGTCGAACGGCAGCGAGGTGGAGATGCCGTTGGGATAAATCTCGAAGCTATCCAGCCCTTCTGGTTCGATGAAGATCTGGTGCGACTGCTTTTCCGCGAAACGCACGACCTTGTCTTCGATGGAAGGGCAGTAGCGCGGACCTACGCCTTCGATCTGGCCGGTGTACAGCGGCGAGCGATCCAGCGCGCCGCGGATGATCTCGTGCGTACGCTCGCTGGTATGCGTGATCCAGCAGCTCACCTGGCGAGGATGATGGTCGCGCGAGCCGAGATAGGAAAACACCGGCGTCGGATCGTCCCCGGGTTGCTCTTCCAGGCCGCTGAAATCGATGCTGCGCAGATCGACGCGCGGTGGCGTGCCGGTCTTCAGGCGGTCGGCGGCCACCGGGAGTTCGCGTAGCCGCTGCGCGAGCGTGCTGGCGGGCGGGTCGCCCGCGCGGCCGCCCGCGTAGTGTGCGGGACCGATGTGGATCTTGCCGGCCAGAAAGGTACCGGCGGTCAACACCACCGACGTGGCGCGGAACGACAACCCCATTTGGGTGACCACGCCGACGACACGGCCCTGCTCGATGATCAGGTCATCCACGGCCTGCTGAAACAAGTCCAGGTTTGGCTGGGTTTCCACCAGCCTGCGAATGGCGGCTTTGTAGAGCGTGCGATCCGCCTGGCAGCGTGTGGCACGCACCGCGGGACCCTTGGAGGCGTTCAGTGTGCGCCACTGGATGCCGGCGCGATCCGCCGCCTCGGCCATGGCGCCGCCCAGCGCGTCGATTTCCTTCACCAAGTGCCCCTTGCCAATGCCGCCGATGGCCGGGTTGCAACTCATCTGGCCGATCGTCTCGATGTTGTGGCTCAGCAGCAACGTGCGCGCGCCGCAACGCGCCGAAGCAAGCGCTGCCTCGGTGCCGGCGTGGCCACCGCCGATCACGATGACGTCGTAGAAAGTGGGATGGAACATGGGGCCGATGGCAAATCTAAGGGTAGACAAACGCTTATGGTAATGCCTACGGTTTTCTACAGCATTACTGAGCGTTGCTTACGCGAGGCTGGCACGCTTTCTGCTTCTAGAATCATCGCACTTTCACGGGCAGACGCTGCGCAGACGCGCGCCGAGATGAGACGACAGGGGTCTCATTGCGTACCGGGATCGGAAGCAGGACGGCGCCCCTAGGGGCGCCGTCGGTTTTTGTGCGATCTCAAAGAGAGATCTGGCGCCCGGCGGTCTCAGGAACAGGGGGAATCCAGGATGACCGTAGTGCCGGGCGCCAGAAACTGGTGGCCCATAAAGGCAGTACGGCTAAAGAGACCGCACCCCCCGTGTGGCGTGGAGTGATCATCGCCCCGTATCCGTGAACATGAAGTGACTGAATTGGAAATTTTTGTCGATTAGCGGCAACTGCTGACAGAAAAGGTCACAGAGTGATGTAGTCCAAAGTCCTTGTGTGATCTACATCACGTGCTGGCACGGCTATTGCTCGTCATCTACTGCAAGTCCTAGAAGGGGGTACGTCATGGATAGCAGCAACGAGTTCGCACCGGTGTACTTGCGTCACGATTTGATGGTGGAAATCGGTCGCCTTGAAATGGCGATGGATCATCTCGTCGAGCGCGAGCCGACTCAGCAGCAGCAGCTTCGTCCGCGGTTGGAATCGCGCATGAGCCATTTGCTCAGCGAGCTGGATCACCTTCCCGCCTAAGCGGGACACTCAAAATACCGCCCCGCAACGGCGACCTTCGGGTCGCCGTTGTGTTTCAAGAAGTTCAAAATCGCGCCGTACGCAACGCCCTTATGCGCGCGTACGTCAATGCTGCAATACGTTGCCGACAATCTCGCTTAGATTTGGCGACAAACCTTCGCGTGTCACCAGACCTTCCAGCGCAAGCCGCGCAGCGTCGCGACGCACCGGCTCCAACCGCTGCCATCCATTGAACGCCGTCGCCAGGCGCGCGGAGATTTGCGGATTGATCGCATCCAACTGCGCGAGACGTTCGGCCAGAAAGCGATACCCTTCGCCGTCCGCGCGATGAAAACCACTAGGGTTGGTGCTGGCGAATGCGCCCAGCAGCGATCGTGCGCGATTGGGGTTTTTCAACGTGAACGCCGGATCGTTCTCCAAGCCTTTGACGATGGCGATGGCCGCATCGCCGGGCACCTGCGCCTGCACGGTGAACCACTTGTCCAGTGCCAGCGGATTGTCGGCATACTGCTGACGGAAATGCGCCAGCGCGGTCACCGCTTGCGGCGCTTGTTCGCGCACCAGCACACCGAGTGCGGCGAGCCGATCCGTCATCGTGGGCGCGATGTCGTATTGCTTCGCGGCCAATACAAAGGCTTGCTCCGCGTGCACCAACGCCAGCAATTCCAGCACGCGGCGCTTGAGACGTCGTTTGGCCTGGCTTGCCGCATCCAGCTGTTGCTGCTTGGTGTCGGCAGTCAATGCGCGATAGCGCGCGAGCAGCGCATCCGCGCCGATGCGCGTGGCCAATCGATGCTGCAAAGTTTGGCGTTGCGCGTGGATCTTTGTGGGGTCCACTTCGCTCTGACGATCGGCGAACTCGATCTCGCCGGGCGGTGTCAGCAAATCCGCTAGCAGCGCATCGTCAATCGATGGGTTGTCGAACAGTGCCGCCAGCGCATCGCACCACGCGTGGCATGCGGTGGAATCGTTGCCGTTATGCAAGGTATCGAACGCAAGCATGGCCAATTGCTGTCCCGCTTCCCAACGGTTGAATCCGTCCGGATCGTGCGTGAGCAGCAAGGCCAGTTCGGCAGGCGAATAATCGCACTCCAGAACCACGGGCGCGGAAAAACCGCGCAACAAAGAGGGTACCGGTGCCGATGCAACATCTTTGAACACGAAACGTTGCGATGCCTGGTCGAGCACGACGACGTGCTCGGTGAGGTTCGACAGATGTTGCCCTTCCAGGCGGAGCGGCAGCCGTTGTCCGTGGTGATCGAACAACGACAACTTTACCGGGATGGGAAGCGGAGCTTTTTCCGGCTGCCCAGGAGTCGGCCGCGTTTGTTGCGAAAGCGTGAGCGTGTATTCGCGGCGCGACGCATCGTACTCGCCTTTGGCATGCAGGCGCGGCGTGCCAGACTGCGCGTACCAGGCGAGATACGGCTTCAGATCGATGCGGTTCGCATCGCCCAGCGCGGCCAGGAAATCCTCAATGGTCGCCGCTTGTCCGTCATGTCGCTGGAAGTACAAATCCATGCCGCGCCGGAACCCGTCCTGTCCCAGCCGGCCGGCCACCATGCGTACCAGTTCCGAACCTTTTTCATAGACGGTTGCGGTGTAAAAATTGTTGATTTCGCGATATTCCGCAGGGCGCACGGGATGCGCGAGCGGACCCGCATCCTCCGGAAATTGCGCGCGGCGCAACAGCGCGACATCTTCGATGCGCTTGAGCGACGGCGAATTCATGTCGGCGGAAAACTGTTGCTCGCGAAACACGGTAAGGCCCTCTTTGAGAGAGAGCTGAAACCAGTCGCGACACGTCACGCGATTGCCCGTCCAATTGTGGAAATATTCGTGCGCGACAACGGCTTCGACGGCACGATATTCGTCGTCGGTGCTGCTGTCCGGATCGGCCAACAGATATTTGGCATTGAAAATATTGAGACCCTTGTTCTCCATCGCGCCCATGTTGAAATCGTGTGTTGCCACGACGTGGAACACATCCAGGTCGTACTGGCGCCCGTAGGTGCGCTCGTCCCAGCGCATGGAGCGTTCCAGCGCATCGAGTGCGTAATGGCAGCGATCGATGACATTGGCCTCGGACCAAATGACCAACTTCACCCCGCGGCCGTCGGCCGTGACGTAGTCGCGTTGCAGCTTTTCCAGGCGGCCGGCGACCAACGCGAAGAGATAGCAAGGTTTGGGATGCGGATCGACAAACCGCGCCCAATGACGACCGTTCTCAAGTTCGCCCGTACCGGCGGGATTGCCGCCCGCCAGCAACACAGGAAAGCGTTGCTTATCGGCGCGCAGCGTCACCGTGTAGCGCGTCAGCACATCCGGGCGGTCGGGAAAATAAGTGATGTGGCGAAATCCTTCCGCTTCACACTGCGTCAACAGAAATCCGGTCTCGCGCGGACCCGACAAATACAGGCCCTCCAGCGCGGTATTGGCCGCGGGCCGGATACGCACTCGCGTTTCCAGCACGCTGCCGTCGCGCGCGCCGTCTACCTCAAGCACGCCGTTTCCGTATCGATAGCGATCGCTGTCGAGCGGCTGACCGTCGAGCGACATCGCCAGCAGCTCCAAGCCTTCGCCGTCCAGACGCAGCGGCGTGGTTTGGTCCGGGTCGCGCCTGAGCGTAAGGCGCGACGACACTTCCGTGGCGTCGATGCCTAAGTCCACCTCCATCTCGACGGCATCCACCGACCAAGCGGGCCGTCGGTAATCATGCAGACGGATCGGGGTAGCGGTCGGTTCGTGGACGAGAGTCATGTGGCACACACGGCAAGGAAAAGACAACTCAGGCTAACATGAGGCTCTTTGAGCTCCAGGACAAGCGGATGGCCGCATTCAGCATCGAAAAAACACAATGGGGGTCGCACGATGTTGTGGTCCTGCGCGACGCTCAACGCAATCGCCGCGCGCTCGTCGCTCGCCGCGGGGCGACCCTGGTTTCCCTCGAGCAGCTCATCGACGGCGCGATGCGTCAGTTTGTCGACGGCTATCGCGATGCCGCGGAACTGGATACGCGCCCTAGCTCGCGTTCGGCGATCATGGCCCCTTTTGCCAATCGCATCGACGGCGCAAGGTACGCCTTCGAAGGCCAGATGCACGATATGCAGCCTGGCGTTGAAGGCGCACAGCGCGCCATGCGGCATGGTTTTGTGCGTGGTGTGGACTTCGACGTCGTTGCGCAGCGCGTCGACGCTCAGGGTGCGCACGTTACGTTCGCCACATCGGTCATTCGGCCCGGCGCGTTTGCCGGTTACCCGTACGCCATCGATCTTTCGGTCACTTATTCCCTGGATGCCGGTGGATTGTCGCTGCATGTGAGCATGCGCAACGTGGGCGATGCGACGGCGCCGTGCTTCTTCGGGTGGCATCCGTATTTTCGCGTGGGCGATACCAGTGTCGATACGTGGGAACTGCAAGTTCCCGCCGAAGCGCTGGTTCGGATGGATGCCGATAACATTCCCTTGCCGGGTACGGATGCCTATCAATCTCTCGACGAGGCACCGCCGTCGTTGGATTTCCGCCAACGCAAGCCGATCGGCGCTACGAAAATCGACTGCGCTTATGTGCAATTGACATACGATGCGGACGGTCGCGCACGCACGCATCTGCGCGATCCATCCAGTGGTGTGCGCATTGCGATGTGGCAAGAAAGCGGCGTTGCCTTGGTGTTTACGGCCGACACGATAACCCGTGATGTACGTCGCTCCGTGGCGCTGGAGCCGATGGAAAGCATGGCCAATGCGTTCAACCGATCTGACTGTGTCGATGCGATACGGCTGGAGCCGGGTGTCGAACGCGTATTCCGCTGCGGCGTGGAGATCGACAGCGTATGAGTGTCGCGTTGCCAAGCCTCAGTCAAATACACGATGCCGCCGCGCGCATCGCGCCGTATGCGGCCTTGACGCCCGTGTTGCGCAACGCGTCGCTCGATGCCCTGGTTGGCGCGCCGTTGCATTTCAAATGCGAAAACCTGCAACGTGGCGGTGCCTTCAAATTTCGCGGTGCGTGCAACGCCGTATGGTCGTTGACGGATGATGAGGCGCGCTGCGGCGTGGTCACGCATTCGTCGGGCAATCATGGCAATGCACTCGCCATGGCGGCGGCCACGCGCGGCATCGCGGCGCACGTCGTGGTTCCCGAGGGTGCCGTCCGCGCCAAGGTGGAAGCGATCGAGCAGGCTGGCGCCATCTTGCATCGTTGTGCACCGACCATTGCTGCGCGCGAAGCCAAGGCCGCGCAGGTGCAGCAAGCGACGGGCGCGGTGCTGGTGCATCCGTATGCCGACACGCGCGTCATGGCGGGGCAAGGTACGGCGGTGCTTGAATTGCTCAAGCAGGCCGACGGTTTGGACAGCATCATCACGCCGATCGGCGGCGGCGGCTTGATCGCGGGATGCGCGATTGCCGCACACGGTATGGCGCCATCCATCGCGATGTACGGTGCGGAGCCTGCCGGAGCGTCGGATGCGGCGCAATCGCTCGCCCACGGTGCACGTATCGAGCACTTTGTGCCCGACACGATTTGCGACGGCTTGCGTGCCTTGATCGGGGTATCGAACCTGGACGCCTTGCGCGAGCATCGCGTGCAAGTGATCACCGTCAGCGACACCGAAACCATCGCAGCCATGAAGCTGTTGTGGCAGGCGCTGAAATTGGTGGTCGAAGTTTCGAGCGCCACCGTCTTCGCGGCCGTGCTCAAACAGCGAGAACAATTTGCAGGACGGCGGGTGGGGTTGGTGCTCACGGGCGGCAACGTGGATGTCGATGCGTTGCCTTGGTGAAGCGAACCGGCGCCGAGCACCGTGATCTTACTCTGCGGTCGCGGTCTCGCCCCGGGTTGACCGCTTGCGAGTGCGAGGCAGTATCCTCCACCTCTACGATGCAGCACCGCAAAGGGGATATCCGTGGCGACCTCACGCATACGCTGTCACTGGGCAGCCGACGGCGAATTGATGCAGGCCTATCACGACACCGAATGGGGCGTGCCCTTGCACGACGATCAGGCGCTGTTCGAATTCCTGTGCCTGGAAGGCGCGCAAGCGGGCTTGTCTTGGCGCACGGTGTTGCACAAGCGTGACAACTATCGGCGCGCGTTCCATCAGTTCGACATCGCGCGTGTGGCAGGCATGAAGGACCGCGAGCTGGAAAAGCTGCTGCTCGATCCGGGCATCATTCGCAATCGTTTGAAGGTTACCGCGATGCGCGACAACGCCAACGCGACCTTGGCGGCCATCGACGAATTCGGCAGCCTGGACGCCTTTTTATGGTCCTTCGTCGACGGCAAACCGATTCGCAACCAGTGGCGCACGCGGGGCGACGTGCCGGCCAGTACGCCGCTGTCGGACCGCATGAGCAAAACGCTGAAAAAGCGCGGCTTCCGCTTCGTCGGTACCACCATCTGCTACGCCTTCATGCAGGCGACCGGCATGGTCAACGATCACCTGGTGGAGTGCTTTCGGCACAAGGCCTGCGCGGCCAAAAAGTGATGACGGGAGATGCGGCCGGTCGCGCTAGAATGACACCTATCCAGGGCCAACGGAGATGCCGTACATGAAGCTGATTCACGATTCGCGCTCGCGTTACGGCAGCGGCTCCATGCTCCGGCTGTACGTCATGTTGATGCTGATCCTGCCGTTGGCGGCCTACGCCAAGACCGGCGACCGCAACCAGCCCATGAATTCTTCGCAGGTCTCCGTCACCGGCTTCAATGCGCCCAATACGATCACCACGCTCACCGGCAACGTGGTTGTCACGCAAGGCACCATGAAGGCCAAGGGCGACGTCGCGCAGCTTTATATGGACAACGACAGCCAGGTCGCCCGGATCGTCATGAAGGGCCGTCCGGCGCATATCGAGCAACTGGACGACAACAATCACCTGATGACCGGCGAAGCGCCGACACTCGATTACGACAACATCAACGGGATTGCCGTGCTGCAGCCCAACGCCGTCGTCACCCAGCAAGGCATGGGCGACGCGCATGCCGACAAGCTGACCTACAACACCAACACCAGTTATTTCACCGGTACGGGCAATGTCAGCATGACCTATTTGCCCAAGCAGCGGCAGGGTGAAAGTGCGCCGGCGCCGGCAGCCTCCGCATCGTCCGCCAGCGTGCCCGCGACGCAGAAGTAATCAGCGTCGCCGCGTACCGCGCAACGTATCGACCGAAAAACTTGCGATTTCCCCGCCGCCTTTGACGCGGCGCGATTGGCCGGGAGCCGGACCCCAGGCGTGCGCGGTCACCACTTCCCAGGTGGCGGGAATATGGCCGCCCACACGCATCGCCTCGTAAGCGGCCAGCATGGCTTGAAAATGATGCTTGCCGGTAAGGCCGCGTTCGCGCCCGCGATCGGCGTGCGTGGCGCCGAGCCCCTTCAGTTCGCGCAACAGCGCTTTGGGTTCGCTGTACGTAAGCGTGAAACGGTCGACATCCAGCACGGGATCGCGCAAGCCGGCATTGATCATCGCATCGCCCAGATCGTGCATATCCAGAAAACGGCCGACGTGCGAGTACTGATCCACCGACGCCCAGGCCGCGCGCAGTTCGCGCAACGTATCCGGGCCAAATGTGGAAAATACCAACATGCCGCCTGGTTTCAGCACGCGGACGCATTCGCCGAACAAAGCGGGTAGATCGTCGATCCACTGGAAGCAAAGATTGGAATGCAGTACGTCGACGCTGTGATCGGGCAGCGGCAAAGCGGTCGCTTCGCCGCACACGCGGACAAAAGGTTTGAGCCAACTTGCGTGCGACTTGGCGGCGCGCAGCATCGGCAGCGCAGCATCGACGGCGATGACTTGTGCCTTGCTGTAGCGCTTCTTCAGCAGCGCACTGCCGCGACCCGTGCCGGCGCCGACATCGATGACGCGTTCGGGCGTCTGCAAGTAAAAGTCCAAGCGTTCGAGCAGCAATTGTTGAACTTCGCGCTGTAACGCGTCGTGCTGTTCGTAGCTTTCGGCGGCGTGGCTGAAGTTGGCGCGTATGCGGCGCGCGTCGAGTTGGAAATCGCTCATGCGGCGGCCTCCAACCATGGCAGCAAGGTTTGCGCGACCGTCGGCGCATGGCTGAGAAAGGGAGCATGTCCAGCGCGAGCAATGACATGAAACTCGCCCTTGCTCGCTTGCGCGGCCCATTGCATCGCATCGGGATGGACCAGGCGATCCAGACGGCCGGCACTCCACCAACTGCTTCCGGGCTTCAAGCCCGGCAGGTAGGCGCGCAGATCGGTTTGATCGAGCATGCCGATGCCTTCCTGCAAAACGCGCAGATCCGGCTCGCCGCGCGAAAATACATCCGAGCGCAGTTTGCGCAATTCGCCGCGAGGATCGGGGCTGCCCATCACTTCCAACGCCAGAAACCGTTCGATGGTGGCGTGATAATCCGTTTCCAGATCGGTGGCGAGCTGTCGTACCAGCGACGGATCGCGCCCATGCGGCCAATCAGCGGCGCTCACGAAGCGCGGCGTTGCGCAGAGCATGGCCAGTCCGCGGACATGCTTTGGGACATCCAAGGCCGCGCTAAGCGCGATCAGTCCGCCGAGCGACCAGCCCAACCAGAACGCGGGCGGTGTCGCCTCGGCAATGGCGCGCGCACAAGCGTGCGGTTCCAGCGGCAGGCCGCATTGGCGCGAGTAACCATGCCCGGGCAGATCGACCAGATACATGGTGCATTGATCGCTGAGCGTGTCCACCAGCGGTGCGAACACGCCGCCGTGCATGGCCCAGCCGTGCAGCATCACCAGCGGAATCGGGCCGCTGCCTGACGTTTCGATATGCAAACTCATGCCGCGGCGCTTCCGGAAGAGTGCTCGATGTGAATGTTCTCGTCAGCCGGTGCGGAAGGCGCGAGGGCTTTGTCCACCGCGCCGCGTTCGTCGAATACGAAGCAGTCGCCTTGCCAGTGTACGCCGCCAACTTCTTCGAAATATTTCAGGATGCCGCCTTCGAGCTGATAGACGCGCTGCATGCCGATGTCCTGCATATGCAACACGGCTTTCTCGCAACGAATGCCGCCGGTGCAATAGGAGACGACCGTCTTGCCGGCATAACGCGTTTGATCGGCCGCCAGCGCATCGGGCAGCTCGGTGAAGCTCGCAATGCGATAGTCCACCGCGTGCGGAAACATGCCGATGTCGGTTTCGTAGGCGTTGCGCGTATCCAGCAACACGACATCGTGTCCTTCGTCGTCGTGTCCCTGATCCAGCCAGCGCTTGAGCGTGATCGGATCCACGGCGGGTGCACGACCGCCTTCGGGGCGAATCGTGGGCTTGCGCAGCGTAATGATTTCTTTCTTAAGGCGTACGCGCATGCGTTTGAACGGCACGCCGTCCGACGCGGATTCCTTGGCCTGCAAATCTGTAAAGCGCGAATCGGCGCGCAGCCAATCGAGAAAGTCATCGACCGCTTCGCGTGGGCCGGCGAGAAAAAGATTGATGCCTTCGGGCGCCAACAGGATCGTGCCTTTCAACGCGAGTGCATGGCAGCGCTCGCGCACGCGCTCGCGCAGCATGGGCAGGTCGTCCAGGCTGACGAAGCGATAGGCGGAGATATTCAGAATCGACATAGACGTTACGGAAAGCTCAAGCCGCCATTATACCGGGGCCTTTTCCAGGCGCAGGGATGCCAGCGCCGCCAACAGGCGGTCCACATGAGCCTCCTCATGGGCTGCCGACAGCGTAATGCGCAATCGTGACTGCCCGTGCGGCACGGTGGGCGGGCGAATGGCGACCACCAGCAAGCCTTGGTCTTCCAGGGCCCGGGCCGCACCCAGCGCTTGCTGTGTGCCGCCGAGCAAGAGCGGCTGAATCGCGGTGCGCGATGGCATCAGCGGAAGGCCGAGTTCTTCCGCGCCGCGGCGGAAGCGTTGAATCAACTGACTCAACTTCTCGCGCCGCCAGTCTTCGGTGCGCGCGATGGTGACCGCGCGCCGCGCGGCAGCAGCCAGGGCGGGCGGCGTGGCCGTGGTGTAGAGGTAAGTGCGCGCGAACTGCATCAGTCCGTCGATCAACGCGGCCGAGCCTGCGACGAACGCTCCGCTGCAACCCAGTGCCTTGCCGAGCGTTGCCATCAACACGGGCACGTCGCGTTCGTTCAAGCCGGCTTCGGCGATGCTGCCGGCGCCGTTATCACCGAGCACGCCCAGCCCGTGGGCATCGTCCACCATCAAGGTGGCGTTTTCTTGTTTGCACAGCGCCGCCAGTTCACGCAGCGGCGCGATATCACCGTCCATGCTGAACACGCCATCGGTTGCCAGCAACGCGCTGCTTTCGGTGTCGTTGCGCAACGGCCGTGCGGCGGCGTCGACATCGGCATGCGGATAGCGCTTCAACGCCGCACCGGCCAGTTGCGCGCCATCGAGCAGGCAGGCGTGATTGAGCTTGTCCTGCACGCACAGCTCACCGCGCTGCAGCAGCGCCTGCATGACGCCGAGATTGGCCATGTAACCGGTGGAAAACAGCAATGCGCGTTCGCGCCCCGTCCATTCGGCCAATGTTTCTTCGAGTGCCGCGTGTTCGCGCCGATGACCGCAAATTAGATGCGCCGAGCCGCTGCCCACGCCGCTTTCATCGGCAGCCTGTTTTAGCGCCGCGATCAGGCGGGTATCTTGAGCGAGTCCCAGATAGTCGTTGGTGCAGAAGGCAAGCAAGCGCCGCCCTTTGCTTTCCACAAACGGGCCTTCGGCGCAGGTGATCGTGCGCAGCCTGCGCTGTAGTTGGTCCTGTGCACGTTCGGCCGTTTGGACGGCCAATCGTTCGAGCAAATCAGGCCGCGGCACTGCAGCCACAGCCTTGATCGCAGCCGCCAGCGTCCGTTTCCATAATGTCGGCATGCACGGTATCGGTCTCTTCCGTCACTTCCAGTGCATGCAGATCGAGACGGCGGAACAGCGCGCGATCGTGTTCGACGTCCGGGTTGCCGGTGGTGAGCAGTTTTTCGCCGTAAAAAATCGAGTTGGCGCCAGCGAAGAAGCACAGCGCTTGCACGGCATCGTCCATCTGTTGGCGGCCGGCGGAGAGGCGCACCATCGACGCCGGCATCAGGATGCGCGCGACGGCGATGGTACGCACGAACTCGAACGGGTCCAGCGCTTCGGTGCCGTGCAGCGGCGTGCCTTCCACCTGCACGAGCTGATTGATCGGCACCGATTGCGGATGCTCCGGCAAATTGGCCAGCGTCTGCAGCAGGCCAGCGCGTTGATCGCGTGTTTCGCCCATGCCCACGATGCCGCCGCAACAGGTTTTCAAGCCGACCTGGCGCACGTGTTCGAGCGTATCCAGGCGATCCTGGTATTGGCGCGTGTGGATGATTTCGCCGTAGAACTCCGGCGCGGTATCCAGATTGTGGTTGTAGTAATCCAGGCCCGCCTGTTTCAGCGTCTGCGCTTGCTCGCCAGTGAGCATGCCCAACGTAGCGCACGTCTCCAGGCCAAGGGATTTAACGGCCGAAACGATCTGCGCCACCTGGGCCACGTCGCGATCCTTGGGGCTACGCCACGCGGCGCCCATGCAGAAACGGCTGGCACCGGCATTTTTCGCCGCTTGCGCACGCGCGACCACCGCGTCCACCGACATCAATTTTTCCGCTTTTACACCCGTGTGATAGCGCGCTGCCTGCGGGCAATAGCCGCAATCCTCGGGGCAGCCGCCGGTCTTGATCGAAAGCAGCGTGGACACTTGTACCGCGTTCGGATCGTGATGCTCGCGGTGCACGTTATGCGCACGATGCAGCAGCTCATTGAAGGGGAGCTGGAACAAGGCAACGATTTCGTCGCGGGCCCAGTCGTGGCGAAGAGCGGCTGCGGTCATGGGAGGACTCCGAAAAACAGACGCACAGTGTGGAAGCCGCCCGATAGACTGTCAACTCGATACGCCCATGAATGGTTGACGAGAAGATCGGCCGGAACCGCTAACATCCAGGCATCATCCATCGAAGGAGTCGATTCATGACTACAGGTCAGGGCAGCGCCGGAAATGTCCTCGCGGCGATATGCAGTTTGTTCATTCCCGGGCTAGGCCAATTGGTGCAAGGACGCGTATTGAAGGCCCTGGTGATGTTCGTGCTGGCGGCGGTCCTGTGGTTCTTCTGGCTTGGTTGGATCATCCATCTTTGGTCGATTATCGACGCCGCGCTCTTCAAGCCGAATAACTGACAACGGTCTGCGCATGGATGCGCTGAGTCGAACACTTGCCGCGCTGCAAACCTGGTTTCTGCCTTGGCGCTGCCTGCTGTGTGGCGATGTCGGCGCCAACGGAGCGGATTTGTGCGCCGAATGCGCGGCCGAGTTGCCGCGCAATACGTACTGTTGCCAACGATGTGCGCTGCCGTTGCCGATATCGGTCGCGCAGTGCGGCCGATGTCAGCGCAGGGCGCCGCCGTGGGATGCGGCATGGTCGCCGTTTCGTTACACCTGGCCGCTGGATCGGCTGGAAACGCGCTTCAAGTTCGGTCGCGACCTGGCGTCAGGTCGTGCGTTGGCAACGATGTGGCAACGCGCGTCGCCGCCTTCGACCTTGCCGCAACTCATTCTTCCCGTGCCGCTGCATGTGCGCCGTTTGCGTCAGCGCGGCTACAACCAGGCTAGCGAAACCATCGTATTTCACTATGTGACATAGTGAGGTGCTAAATGGTCGGAATGAGTATTGTGAACCGCATCCAAGCCGTTGTACGGTTGGTTCTGGGTTAGCAAGATGCGGGGTAGTTGCTATGCGATGGGTTATGCCACCGGAGCGCTTTTTTTGCGATAAAAACGTACCGAAGCTCCAATACATCCCCATACTGTTGATTTCCGCCGAAAACTGAGCCGGGTTTTTC
>DATJMR010000042.1:0-7719 GCA_035508595.1 Dyella sp. | reverse complement strand
AGTTCCGCCATGTCGCCCAGCACCAGCCAGCGCTCACCTTCGGCCAGCGCCAAGGTATCGATCGCCGCATGCATCGAGCTGGGATTGGCGTTGTAGCTGTCGTCGATCAGCGTCCAACCGTCCGGCATCGCGATGCGTTTCAAGCGTCCCTCGACCGCGATCGCCTGTTCCAAACCCTCTACGATGGTGTCGAGCGGCACATCCAGCGCCAGCGCAATCGAACTTGCAGCGAGCGCATTGGCGATGTTGTGGCGACCGGGCAGCGGAAGTTGAACGTCCGCATCGCCATGCGGCGTGCTCAGCACGAAATGCGAACCATCGACGCGCTGCTCCAGAATGTCCGCACCGACATCCGCTTTGTGATCCAGACCGAAACGCAGTACGCGGCGCCCACCGGCCAAGCCCGTGAAGAAGGCGGCGAATGCGTCGTCGGCGTTGATCACGGCCACGCCGTCCGCGGGAAGCGCGCGATATACCGCGCCCTTGGTTTCCGCCACCATTTCGATCGTACCCATGCGCTCAAGATGTGCCGGCGCAATGAGATTCACCAGGCCGATATCGGGCCGCGCGATGGCGGCAAGGTAGTCGATATCGCCCGGTTTGCCGGCGCCCATTTCGAGCACCGCGTATTGGGTGTCTTCCGGCATCCACAACAAGGTGAGCGGCAAGCCGATCTCGTTGTTGTAGCTGCCGGTATTTACGTGCGTGCGGCCGTGGCGCGACAGGATGGACGCGGTAAGCATCTTCACCGTGGTCTTGCCATTGGAGCCGGTGATACCGATCACGCGCGCGTTGCGCTGAGCGCGTACCGCACTGGCGAGATCCCCCAGCGCCAGCTCCGCGCTCTTTACCTCTACCTGCGGCAAATCGCTTTCCACGCGATGTTCCACCAGCGCAGCCACTGCGCCGCGCGCTTTCGCGTCTGCGAGGTAAGCATGGCCGTCTACGCGTTCACCCTTGAACGCCACGAACAAATCGCCCGGCTTCACTTTGCGCGAATCGATCGCGACGCCCATTACGCTGGCATCGGCACCGGTCAGGTGTCCGTGCGTCCACATTGCGATGGCGCTCAGCTGCATCACGCGCGTCCCTCCAATACGGCACGCGCCACGGCCATATCGTCGAACGGACGCTTGCCGCTTGCGCCTTCCTGGTACGTTTCATGGCCTTTGCCGGCAATCAATACGACATCTCCCGTGCGGGCCATCTTCAGTGCCGCATGGATCGCGGCTTCGCGATCGCGTTGCACGGTGGCTGCCTGCGGCGCCGTCATGCCGGCGAGAATCTGCGCGACGATCCGATCGCCGTCCTCGCCGCGCGGGTTGTCGTCGGTGACGATGGCCACATCGGCCAGCCGTTCGGCAATCTCGCCCATCTGCGGACGCTTGCCCGCATCGCGCTCGCCACCGCAGCCGAACACGCAGATCAACCGTGCCTGGCAATGCGCGCGAAGCGCGTTGAGCGCCTGCTCCAAGGCATCCGGCGTGTGCGCGTAATCGACAACCACCAACGGCAGACCTAGCAGGCCGCCGATGCGGTTCATGCGGCCATTGACCGGCTGCAGCGTTTCGATCGCGTCGACGATACGATCCAACGACTCGCCGAGCGCACCGAGACAACCTACGACCGTCAACAAATTGGCGACATTGAAGCGGCCGAGCAAATGACTGCGCACCTGCCGCTCTCCCCATGGCGTGCGCAGCCGGAATGCAACACCCTCAGCCGACGTCACGATATCGCTGGCGGCGATGTCGGCGTTCGCGTCCCCGGCACCGCTCACGCGCCATGCATGTACGGCCGGCATCAACTTGCCGATCAATTCACGGCCGAACGCATCGTCCACGTTGATCACCGCGGCTTTGAGTCCCGGCCACGCAAAGAGTCTGGCTTTGGCCGCGCCGTATGCCTGCATGCTGCCGTGGTAATCCAGGTGATCGCGGGTGAGATTGGTGAAGGCCGCAACTTGGAAAGCCGTTGCCGCCACGCGCCCTTGCTCAAGCGCGTGGGAAGAAACCTCCATCGCGACGTGCGTCGCGCCGTCCCGATGAAATTCCGCAAACAGTTGTTGCACGGCGATCGCATCCGGCGTCGTGCGTTCGCCTTCGCGCAGACCGCCGTGCAAACCCGCACCCAGCGTGCCGATGGTAGCGGTGCGGGAACCCAGTTTTTCCAGCGCCTGCGCCAGCAATTGCACGGTAGAGGTTTTGCCGTTCGTGCCGGTCACGCCAATCACGCACATCGATTCGGAAGGACGGCCGAAGAAGCGCGCGGCGATTTCGCCCACGAATGTGTGCAAACCGTCGATCCAGAGCACGGGCACGCCCGGGTCCTGAAGCTCATTGGGCGGCGGCGCTTCGGCCAACACGACGGTGGCGCCGCGTTGTACGGCGCCATGCACGAACTCGATGCCGTGTCCGCGCGTACCGCGCAGCGCGAAGAACGCATCGCCGTTACGTACTTGGCGCGAATCGAGCGCAAGGCCCGAGACCACCATCGGTCCGATGGTCTTCGTCTCGGCGATACCCTGCAACAAGTGGTCGAGGCGCTGGCTGCTCATGGCTCGGCCATCTCCACCGCGCCGGCATCGTCCTGGTCGCTTTGCTGGGGCACCGACCCGGCCAATCCGCCGCCTGCTTGCAGCGGACCGCCCACATACCAGCGGCCGATGTTGTCGGGCGGCACATCGAGCAGACGCAGCGCACCGGTCATCACGCTCTGGAATACCGGCGCGGAAACCAAGCCGCCGTAATAGATGCTGGATTTTGGATTGTTGATCACCACCACCCCCACCATCACCGGATCGGTGGCGGGCACGATGCCGGCAAACAACGAGTTGTAGCTGTTCTTGGCGTAACCACCGGCCGCGGCAAGGTGTGCCGTACCGGTTTTGCCTGCGACGATGTAGTTGGCGATCTGCGCACGCGTGGCCGAGCCGCCCGGCGCCGTCACGGTTTCCAACATGTCGACCAATTCCCGCGCGATGCGCGGCGAAATGATCTGCCTGCCCGCATCGCCGCCGCCTTTGATAAAGGTCGGCGTATGCATGACGCCGTTATCCGCCAAGGTGGCGTACGCCGTGGCCAATTGCAGCGGCGTGACGTTGAGACCGTAGCCGTAACCCATGGTCGCCTTTTCGATCGGACGCCAGCTGTGCCCCACCTTGAGGAAACCGGACGATTCGCCCGGGAAACCGCTGCCGGTACTGTCGCCGAAACCGAATGCGCGATAGGTGTCGTACAAAAACTTGGTATCGAGCGACAGCGCGATCTTGGCCGCGCCGATATTGCTGGACTTGGTGAGCACGCCCGTCGGCGTCAGCATGCCGTTGCCGCCCGACTCCACGTCGCGGATATCCTTGCCCATGAACATCCAGTGGCCGTTGCCGGTATCGATCAACGGCGCGGTCGGCGTGTATTTGCCGCTGGCAAGACCCGCCGCCATGGTGAAGGGTTTCATGGTCGAACCCGGTTCCACCACGTCGGTCACGGTGCGATTGCGGCGCTGCGCTGGTTGACTGCCCGTTACGGCGTTGGGGTTGTACGTGGGCAAACTCACCATGGCGAGAATCTCGCCGGTGCGTATATCCAAGATCACCATCGAACCGGAATCGGCATTGAGATCTTGCAGCTGCTTTTTCAGCTCGCTGTAGGCAAGGAACTGGATGCGCCGATCGATACTCAGCGTGAGATTCTGGCCGGGCTGCGGTGCATGCACTTGCTCGACGTCTTCCACGATGCGCCCCATGCGATCGCGGATCACGCGCTTGGCACCCGGCTTGCCGGACAGCCAGTTGTCGAAGGCAAGTTCCAGGCCTTCTTGACCGTGGTCGTCGATATTGGTGAAACCGAGCACGTGTGCGGTGACTTCGCCGGAAGGGTAATAGCGCTTGTATTCGCGCTGACCGTTGACACCAGGGACACCGAGCGCCAGCACAGCTTGCGCCGACTCGGGGCTCATCTGCCGACGCAAATAGGCAAACTCGCGGTCCGAACGCTGTTCGAGATACGACTTCAAATCGTCGGCGGTGGTACCGAGCGCCTGCGCAAGCGCGGGAATGCGGTCGGCATTGTCGAGCACTTCGGACGGCACACAAACGATGGAGACCATCGGCGTGGATACCGCCAGCGGCTCGCCGTTGCGATCGAAAATCGTGCCGCGCGATACCGGAATCGGCACCACCCGCAAGAAGCGCGCATCGCCTTGATCCTGATAGAACTGCTTGCGCACCACCTGGAGATCGAAAGCACGCGCCACCAGGCCCAGCGACGCCACGCCAAGCACGCCGATCACCAGCAGCATGCGCTGACGCGTGGTCGGGCCCGCACCCTTGCGACGCGAGGAGGACTTGGCGACAGGATGCTGCAGCCGGTTCATGGCCGCACCAACTGCACGTCTTGCGGACGAGGCGTAAACATGCCGAGCTTGGTGCGCGCCTCGCTATCGATGCGGCGCGGCTCTGCCCAGGTGGCCTGCTCCAACTCGAGCTGACCGAATTCGATGTTCAGCGCGTCGCGCTGGCTTTGCAGCTGCGAAAGCTGCACGAACAACGCGCGACTCTGATGCCGCGTCCAGACAACGGCAATCGCACTCACCATGACGGCAGCCAGTAGCAGCAAAAGCGAGAAGATGCCAATCGCCTTCAAGCGCGGCCCTCCTCTGGCACTTTTTCCGCAACGCGAAGCACCGCCGAGCGTGCGCGCGGATTCGCGGCCTGCTCCGCCTCGGACGGAAACCGGGCTTTGCCGACCGCCGTCAATCGAGCCGGCGCGGCCGCAACCGGCGGACCGCGGCGACTGCCTTGCACGCGGCCGGAGTGATCGCGGATGAACAACTTCACCGTGCGATCTTCCAGCGAATGGAAACTGATCACCGACAAGCGGCCACCGGGCTTGAGGCGAGCGAGCGCGGCGTCGAGTCCGTGCTGCAAAGCCTCCAATTCACCATTCACGCGAATGCGCAGCGCCTGAAACGTGCGCGTGGCCGGATGCTTGCCCGGCTCCCGGCGACCGATGGCGCGTTCGACCAATGCGGCCAGTTCGCCGGTGCGGGTAATCGGCGATTCGTTGCGGCGCTCGACAATGAGGCGAGCGATCTTGCGGCTGAAACGTTCCTCGCCGTAAATCCACAGCACGTCGGCGATAGCGCGTTCGTCGGCGCCATTGAGAAAATCCGCCGCGCTTTCGCCTTGTGTCGGGTCCATGCGCATGTCCAGCGGCGCATCGGCCATGAAGCTGAAGCCGCGCGCGGCTTCATCCAACTGCGGCGACGACACGCCCAGATCGAGCAACACGCCATCCAGACCCGGCGCGGTTTCGTCCCATTCGGCTAAGGCGGAAAAATTGCCGTGGCGAATCGCCACGCGCGGATCGGATGCGAATTCCTTTTGCGCCGTAGCGATAGCCTGTGGATCGCGATCCATCAGCAATAAACGGCCATCGGGGCCCAGGCGCGACAGCACGGCGCGGGCGTGACCGCCGCGTCCGAAAGTGCCATCGAGATAACGCCCGCCTTCCCGCACGGCGAGACCCTCCACCGCTTCATTCAGCATCACCGGGATGTGCTGACGCTCAGCCATGCCGCACTCCCGCTCTTATTCGTCTCCGCCCCGTCTTTGGCCGTCACCGGTCAAAGCCGCAGGTCCGCCATGTCATCGCTGATTTCGTCTTCGCCGATGGTCTGGCGGATCTTGGCCAGGTGGGACTGTTCGCTCCACAGCTCGAACTTGTTGCCCATACCCAGCAAAACCGCCTTCTTTTCGATGCCTGCGGCGGTGCGCTGACTGCCCGGCAACAAGATGCGCATCGCACCGTCCGGCTCAACCATCGCTGCGGCACCGACCAACTTCATCTGCAAGGCGCGGTGCACGGCCTTGACGCTCGGCAACGCGTTCACCTGGTCGCGCACCCGCTCCCATTCGGCATGCGGGAACAGCCACAGGCAGCCCGACTCGAAAGGGTTGTAGGTGATCACCAGCCGATTGGCGCAGGCCTCCGTCACCAGCTCCCGATACGCAGTCGGGATAGCCAGTCGGCCCTTGTCATCGACGGTGATGGCGGTTTCGCCCTGGAACACGACCCTGCAACTCCACGAAATCCCACGATTTCACACAGGGTCCCACGATAGTCTCGCCCCTTGAGACTGTCAAGCAATTTTTGCTTGAGAATCAAAGAGAAAGGCAACAGTGTGGCTAAATTTCCAGCAATTTCTAGAAAGCACTCCGAGGTGCTTGATCATGGTGGATTTTTTGCTCGCCGAAGCCTTTCGCGACAGACTCGCCCAGGCGCCAGAAAGCCATTCGCATGAACCATCTGTTCATGCGAATGGCGGGGCATCGGACGAAACCTTCCCGACACGCGCGAGACGGTTTTGCCTACAACTGGAAGAGGTGGAGTCGGCCTATAAGCCGGGTTCTGTACGCCTTGCGGCGCGGCAGTCATTCCTCTCGGCCAGGCGTCACCGCCTGGCTCCAGCAACCTACCCGGGAACAACGCGGGCCGCGTTATCGTTCCCCTATTCGGTCTTGCTCCGGGTGGGGTTTACCGTGCCACGCGGCGTTGTCCCCGCGCGCGGTGCGCTCTTACCGCACCGTTTCACCCTTACCTGTGCCCTTTTGAGGCCATCGGCGGTTTGCTTTCTGTTGCACTGGCCGTCAGCTCGCGCTGCCCAGGCGTTACCTGGCACCCTGCCCTATGGAGCCCGGACTTTCCTCGACGCGCTTGCGCGCGACGCGACTGCCCGGCCGACTCCGTCGATGATTATAGCGGTCGCGCGTACGCCCAAAACGAAAGACGTTCGAAAAAAAGCAAAAAACACGCGGCTGTTCAGCCCACGCCTTTATCGCCGTAAAGCAGTTTCCTTGGCGCGCCGGTAATCGCCGCCGCCAATTTTGCCGCCTTCGCCGGCGGAAGTTCTTCGCGCAAGAGTGCGAATACGCGTTGCCCCTCGGCAAGTTTCGTGTCCGCGTCCTCGCCGCGGCCGGCAACGAGAATCACGCACTCGCCGCGCTGCTGATTGGGATCGGCCACGACGCGCGCGGCCAACTCCGACAGCGGCTCGCCCAGCACGGTCTCAAATACCTTGGTGAGTTCGCGCGCCAACACGGCTTCCCGTTGTGCGCCCAAGATATCTCGCATATCGGCAAGGCTTTCCACGATGCGATGCGAAGATTCGTAAAAAATCAACGTGCGCGGGTCACCCGCAAGTTCTTCCAGGCGACTGCGCCGCGCCGCCGATTTAGGTGGAAGAAAACCCTCGAAAACGAATCGGTCGCTAGGCAATCCCGCCACCGAAAGTGCGGCGATCGCGGCGCACGCGCCCGGCACCGGTATGCATCGAATGCCCGCCTCGCGCGCTGCTCGCACGAGACGGAAACCCGGATCGCTAATCAACGGCGTTCCCGCATCCGAAATCAATGCCACGGACTCGCCCTGCTCCAGGCGACGCACCAGCGCGGCCACGGCTTCACGTTCATTGTGTTCGTGCAATGCCACCAAAGGCGTGCCGATGTTGTGCTGAAGCATCAGCGGACGGCTATGCCTCGTGTCTTCCGCAGCAATCACCGCCACGTTGCGCAATGTTTCGATAGCACGCGCGGAAATGTCGTCGCGATGGCCGATCGGCGTGGCGACGACCCACAGGGAGCCGGTCTGGTTGGTTTGCATTGCGGATAACCTTTCGCGACGAAGCAACGGTGCGATCGGCTATGATCGCGCAATTGCC
>DATJMR010000041.1:0-8816 GCA_035508595.1 Dyella sp. | reverse complement strand
CTCATCCGTATCGCCCTTCCGAT
Organism: Dyella sp.; assembly: GCA_035508595.1. GTDB lineage: Bacteria > Pseudomonadota > Gammaproteobacteria > Xanthomonadales > Rhodanobacteraceae > Dyella_B. The sequence continues at coordinate 8,793 of DATJMR010000041.1, read as the reverse complement.
AAAACTTGGAAGGCGTTTGTCGATTTGCGCCCCTCAGCTTCGTCTTTTATCCGAAAGGCCCGGAAAGCTCCGGCTCACCCCATGCCCGTCCACGGAGGAAGCACCATGCACGTCCAGCCTTATCTGTTCTTCAACGGTCGCTGCGAGGAAGCCCTCGGCTATTACGAGAAGCACCTCGGCGCCAAGGTCAACGCGAAGATGCGCTACAAGGAAGCCCCTCCAGGCGACGGCCCCGCCGCCAACGCCAACGGCGAACACATCATGTACAGCAACTTCACCATCGGCGATACGGTGCTGATGGCGTCCGACGATTGCGTCAACACCAACACCAGGTTTCAGGGATTTTCGCTGTCGCTCACCGTCAAAACCAAGGACGAAGCCGACCGCGCGTTCAACGCGCTCGCCGACGGCGGCCAGATGCATGCACCGCTGGGCCCGACATTTTTCTCGCCTTACTTCGGCATGGTGGCCGATCGCTTCGGCATCCACTGGATGGTGATCATTCCGGGCGAGCAATAAGGAGAACACCATGCGTTTCATGATGCTGATGCTGCCCGCCGGTCACTGCGAGGCCGCGCCCGATGCGCGACCAAGTGCCGAGGCCGTGGAAAAAATGATGCGATTCAACAAATCGCTGCAAGAAGCCGGCGTGCTGCTTGCGTTGGACGGATTGCATCCGCCCTCGGCCGGCGTGCGCGTCAGTTCGGTCGACGGCAAAGTGAAGATCGTCGATGGCCCGTTCGCCGAAACCAGGGAAGTCGTAGGTGGCTATTGGATGATCGATGTGAGCTCGCGCGATGAAGCCGTTGCGTGGGCGTCGCGGTGTCCGCTCGCCCCAGGCGATACGATCGAAATCCGCCAGGTTTTCGAAATGACGGATTTCCCGCCTGACGTGCGCAAGGCCGCCGAAGGCTTTGACGATCCGCGCCAATCGGCGGCGTGATGCGGCACGCCGACCTTGCGCCGCCGCCAAGCAAGTGCTGTGATCGGTAGTCATGACGACCACCGACATCCATCGCACGATCGAAGCGGTATGGCGCATCGAATCGGCGCGGCTTATCGCCGGTCTTGCCCGCATGGTGCGCGACGTGGGCCTGGCCGAAGAACTGGCGCAGGATGCGCTGGTAACCGCGCTGGAGCGTTGGCCGGAAAGCGGCGTGCCGGACAATCCCGGCGCGTGGTTGATGACCGCCGCCAAGCACCGCGCCATCGATCAGTTGCGCCGCAAGAAACTCATCGAACGCAAGCATGAAGCACTCGCCCACGAACCGGAATTCGAACCCGCGGATACACGGTCGGAACTCGAAACCATGCTCGACGACGACATAGGCGACGATCTGCTGCGGTTGATCTTTACCGCATGCCATCCGGTGCTTTCCGCCGAAGCGCGCGCCGCGCTTACTTTGCGCTTGCTTGGCGGTTTAACCACAGATGAAATCGCGCGTGCTTTTCTCGTACCCGAACCCACCATTTCGCAACGCATCGTGCGCGCCAAACGCACTTTGTCGGAAAAGCAGATCCCGTTCGAAGTACCGCGCGGCGATGAACGCGGCGAACGTCTCGCCTCCGTGCTGGAAGTGATCTACCTGATCTTCAACGAAGGTTATGCGGCCACCTCCGGCGACGATTGGATACGTCCCGAACTTTGCAACGAAGCGATGCGTCTGGGCCGCGTGCTGGCGGGCCTCGCGCCGCAAGAACCGGAAGTGCTGGGTTTGATGGCGCTGATGGAGATCCAGGCATCGCGCCTGCACGCACGCACCACTTCGACCGGCGAGCCGATTCTGCTGCCGGATCAGGATCGAAGCCGCTGGGATCCGCTGCTGATTCACCGCGGCCTTGCCGCGCTGGAACGCATCGAAAAACTCAGCCAAGCGCGTGGCCCTTATGCGCTGCAAGCATCCATTGCCGCATGCCATGCACGCGCGCGCTCTGTCGATACCACCGACTGGCCGCATATCGCCGCGCTTTACGCTGCGCTGGCGCAAATCATGCCGTCACCGGTGGTGGAACTCAATCGCGCGGTCGCCGTCGCGATGGCTTCCGGGCCTGCAGCCGGATTGGTATTGGTCGACGCCCTCGTCAACGAACCGCAACTGCGCCACTACCACCTGCTGCCGAGCGTGCGCGGAGACCTGCTCAGCCGTCTGCAACGGCATGCCGAGGCACGCGACGAATTCGAGCGCGCCGCATCGCTGGCACGCAACACGCGCGAACGCCATCTGCTGCAACAGCGCGCGGCCGCGTGCAGCGATGCGTTACGTCAATCGTAGTTCGTTAACGCAGAACCCCAGCTCGCCTCGTTGCCTAGCCTCGTTCCATCCGTCGCCGGAACGGCATCGGGTGGTTACACCGATTGAGGCAGCGCTTTGGAAGATGCCGGTTCGTTGACGCGCAACACGCTGAACCCGGCGACCAGCAAACTGGCGCCGCCAAGTACCAGCGCATAGATCGGTTGTCCGTGAAAAAACACGCGCAACAAGAAGCCCAGCACGCTCGCCGCCAGCAATTGCGGAATCACGATGAAGAAATTAAAGATGCCCATATAGACGCCCATCTTCTCCGCAGGAAGGTTGTCCGACAGCAGCGCGTACGGCAGCGACAATATGGATGCCCACGCGAATCCCACGCCGACCATGGGCAATAGCAACCAATCCGGATCGCGAATCAGCAGAAACGACACCAGTCCCGCGCCACCCAGCCACAAATTGATCAAATGGCTGACGCGCAAACCCCAACGCCGCACCATCAGCGGAATCACCAGCGCCGCGACCGCCGCAAAACCGTTATAGGCCGCAAACAGCACGCCCACCCAATTGGCGCCGGTGTTGTAGGCCGCCGAATTGGGATCGCTGCTGCCAAAATGCACCTGCGCCACGCCGGCGGTGGTGTAGATCCACATCGCGAACAGCGCGAACCAGGAAAACAACTGCACCCAGGCGAGGCGACGCATCGCATCGGGCATGGTGAGCAGATCCGTCATCACTTGCGTAAACACGCCCTTGCCACGCACCACGCCGAGCAACAACAGGGACAACCCGAACGCCGCCACACCGCCCGTCAACAGATACAGCTCGCGCTCCAGACGATACGCATGCACCAGCCAGATGCCGACCGCGCCGATGACCAGCCAAAGCAAGCCGTAGCCCATGGCACGCGACGGTCGAATCGGTGCGGGCGTGGAGAGCGGCTCGTCAGCGAATACGCGAAGCTGCTCGGGGGGATATTCCTGGGTGGATATCACCGTCCACACCACCGACACCAGCAAGACCGCGCCGCCCACATAAAACGAATCGCGCACCGTGTCCGGCACGCCGCCGGGCGCCGCCACATTGTTCACGCCCCAATGCGCAAGCACATACGGCAACAGCGACGCCACCACGGCGCCGAGGCCGATAAAGAAACTCTGCATCGCATAACCCAGCGGACGCTGCGTCGTGGGCAACTGATCGCCGACGAAAGCACGGAACGGCTCCATCGACACGTTGATCGAGGCATCCATCACCCACAACAGCATCGCCGCCATCCACAAGGCGCTGGAGTTCGGCATCCACAACAAGGCTACCGTGGTAAGCACGGCGCCGGCGAGAAAATAAGGACGACGACGCCCCAGACGTCCCCACGTGCGATCGGAAGCGTAGCCGATCAGCGGCTGCACGATCAGCCCGGTGAGCGGCGCGGCGATCCACAACACCGGGATGTCCGCCACGCTCGCACCGAGCGTTTGGAAAATGCGGCTGACGTTCGCGTTCTGCAAAGCAAAGGCAAACTGGATACCCAGAAAGCCGAAACACATGTTCCAGATTTGCCAAAACGACAGGCTGGGTTTGCGATTCATGGGGTACCTGTCGCGGGCACAATCGAGAGATCGCCAATCCGCGCATCGTTGAGCGGACCATCGATACCACCTTTTCCGCCAGTGTAGTGTGCGAAATGGCTGAGGTCGCTCATATTGAAACCCTGCTCCAAGTCGAAGCGGCACGCGGCGCCGGCTTTCACTGAGATCACGCCGTAGGTGGACGATTGCTCGCCCACGCTGTGCGGCATCACGATCGGCATGCGCTGCGGTTCGTCGTTGCCACAACGCATGACCAGCATTTTGACGGCCGCCGTTACGCCCGTTTGGATCGATCCGTGATTGTTTTCATAGCGAAGCGTCACGCGATAACGTCCGGCTGCCGGCGCCGTCCACGAACGCGGCCAGCCGTCCCCGATCGCCGTCGGCTCGCCACCGCACACCGTGGGGCTGTGCAACGACTCGATGCCCTGTTCGCCAACACGCGTCGCGCTCACGCACGGCGGCTTTGCGCCTTGCGCGATATACGTGCTGCCTTCGACATTGCCCACGCGCTGGCCATCGGCATAGAGCACGACGTTGCCATCGGTCTGAACGCGCCAGCCTTTGTCGTCGCGCGCGAGGGTCGGTGCGGCGGGTGCGGCCGGCGCATAAAGCGGGGCGTCGGTGCGCAATTGCGCGTTGGGCGCGTCGACGGCCTTCAGCGTCACCACGACATCCCGGCCGCGCTGCTTGGTTCGATCCGCCACCAGAAGATCGCCATGCATACTGCGCGGACGACGCAGCGTGATCGTGCGGTCAGACTCTTGCAGGCTGATGCTGTCGCGATCACCGAACAGCATCGGCACCAGCGATACCGGCAGCTTGGGTTCGATGCGCCCGTCTTCCGTGAGACCGAAGACGCCTTCTGCGACCATGTCCAGATACGCCGCCACCGACCACAACTGACGCGGCGAATCGACCACCGGCCCGCTTAGCTTGCCCTCGTCGACGTGCGTCGACTGCGTGACGAGCTCGTAGTTCTCCATGTTGGATCCGGCCATCGCCGCGCCGCGCATGATCGAGCGAAGTTCGTGCGCAATACGCGCCGGATCGTTGATCGCGCGCGCGGCACGCAGTGCGTAGGCGCTGACGAACGGCCAGATCGCGCGATTGTGGTAAATCGGCTGGTCGGCGCGCTCCGGCCAGATCACCGGACTGCCTGCCGGCCAGGTCGGATAGTTTTCCAACGCTTCGCGCGCGCGATCGCCCTCTGCCACGCCGCTGGTGATGGCAAGTGCCGTACCGAGCAAATCGTACGTATCGAACGGCGCGCCATCGCCGCCGATGTAGCTCATATACATGCCGCGATCCTCGCGCCAGAAGTGCGCATTGATCGCTTTCTTGAGTGCGCCAGCCTGTTCTTCGTAACGCTTCGCGCTGGCTGCATCGCCGTGTGCCGCGGACAGATGCGCCGCCAGTTGCAGCGCCTGGAAGTGCAACACGTTGGTGGAGAGCGCGAACGATTGCGCGATAAACACCACGTTGTCCGCGGTCCATGCTGGATAGGTTTGCTCGCGCCAATCCAGAAAGGAGGTTTCACCGCGATACAAGCCTTTGTTCGCATCGAACACGTATTGACGATCCTGCGCCAGCGTGTCGTTCAACGCGCGATACACCTCGTCGGCAAATCGCTTGTCGTCCAGCAGATGCTGTGCGCCCAGGAACCACACCACGCGATCGGTGCTGATCGGCCAGCTGCCACCCGAGCCGGTGTCCTGCATCACGTACAAGCCTTGTTTCGGCGACGCATCGCGCACATCCGACAGCTTGAAACTCAAGCCGTTGCGCGCGCGCAGCGGATCGATCTTCCATACGCCCAGATCGACCGAATAGGAGAGATCGCGCGTCCATACGTACGGCCACTTCGCACCGGTCTCAAAGCAGGTGCACGGAATCGGCTGGCCGTGATCGAACGCACCGTCGCGGATGGCGGTGACCGAATTCTGCGTCAGTTCGTCCTGCGCCATGGCGAACAAGCCGTCGAACATGGGGCTTGCTGTGTCCACGCGCATGCGTTGCACGCCGATGTCGCGCTGGCCAAACGGACCGGTCAGGGTGAAGCGCCCGTCCTTCGTGGTGGCCATATGCGCTTGCTCGCCGCGCCAGGCGATCTGATCGCGCCACACGTCCCCTTGGGTCCCGGCAGCCAATGCAGCCATCATCACAACGCTCAGCATGCGCACTCCAGCTTTCTTCAAGCTGCCGATGATGGCAGCGTTTCCCCTGCTATGTCATGGCTTCAACGATGCGCATGCTGCAACTGCAGCATGACGAGCACGATGTCGCGCAGGAATCACGCATGGTAGGCAAGCCAGCGAGCGCTGGCCGCTTTGTGCATACGTATTCATACATCGCGTGTCTATCCCTTCCCCCACAAGGAGAGGAAAACCGCATCAGTGCAGCTCAAGCACCACCAAACCCTGCGGCGGAATATCGAGATGCAAATGTCCGCTTTGCACTGCCACCGATTCCGGCGCCGCCAGCTTGCCTGCGTCACGCAATTGCACGATCTGCTGGCGACTGGGAAAGTCCGGACGTCCCATGCCGTCGAACGCCGCCACGGCGTTGCCGTGGTGCTCGTCTTCGCGCCACACCGTCGCCTTGGCGGCCGGGCTCAGGTGCGCAACGTCGATATCGAAATGCTTGATCGAGCCTTTTGGTTCGCCTTTGGTGTAAGCCGCGGTGTCACCAACCGGCGGCGCGTAATTCCATAGCGCGAGCACCACCGTGCCATCCGCGCGGCGCGTCGCCAAGGCGCTATCGGAAGCGACGGGCAGTCGTGTGTCGCCCAAACGATGCAACATCGCAAACGCGTTGAAGGCCGGCTTCTGAATGCGATCGGCCGCCATCAATCCGAAGCCGCCGTAGAACGGCGTACGCACCACGCCTTGCTCGTCGAAGACATCCGAGAACGACCAGTAACTCATGATGTCGACTTTGCCGGCGCATTCGCGAATCGTGTTCGCCATCCACGGACCCATGTATACCGAGTCGGTCACGTTGGGCAGGTTGGCGTAGGAGGCGTTGTACTCGCTGAAGATCAGCGGCATCTTCGGATAAGGCGATGCAACGATTTGGCGATGCACGTTGTCCACCGCGCGGCAGACCATGTCGGCGCGCGGAATGTTCTCGTTCGTCTTGAACACGTTTTGCGCGGTGTCGTCGCCGTAGACGTGCGTGCTGACGAAATCCGCCGGCACCTTGGCGTCGTGTACGTGCTTGAGGAAATCCGGCACCCATGCGGCCTGCGCCGTCGCCGGGCCGCCCACGCGCAGATGCGGACTGATCGCTTTCAGCGTGCGCGCGGTGTGGTCGTACAACTCGAAATACGTGGGCTGCTCCGGACGGCCGCCCCAGAAAGTGAGATTGGGCTCGTTCCATACTTCGAAGTACCACGAGGACACTTCGTCGATGCCGTAACGCGCGATCAGGTGCTCGGCGAAGGCGCGCACCATCGCGTCCCACTCGGCGTAGCTTTTGGGCGGCATCACGTTCGGGTGATACCAGAAGTCATGCTGTTTCGTGGGATCCGAACTCAATTCGGGCGGCATGAAGCCGAGTTCGACAAACGGCTTTACGCCGCGCTCCAGCAGACCGTCGTAGATCTGATCCACATAGGAGAAGTTGTAGCTGATATGGCCGTCCGCATCGCGCTGCGCCACGCCGACATCACGATCGAAGATGCCGTGAAAGCGCACGAAGCTGAAACCCGTCGCCTGATGCACATCGACGATGTCTTTGCGGTAATCGTCACGCAGCGCGAGCACCGCGCGGCCCGATCCGAACATCTGCTCCCAGAAGTGCGGGAAGGCCGTGCCCGTCGCTTTCGCATCCACTTTGATGCCGACGGTATCGGTTGCGCCAGGCGTCGCCGCATGAGCGGCGCCTAGCGCCAGCGACGTGGCGAGTGTCAGGCTTGATGCAATGCGGCGCAATGAAGTCGAGCGGGACATGACGATTCCTTCAGGCATTTACGGCTATGTAAACGTTTACTTCCCAAGCCCCAAGTGTCTTACAGAAGAGGCGGCCGATTCAATGCCATGGTGCATATTCACGCCTGTTGCATTCGCTCCCTCCCCTTTTAAGCGACGGAAGGAGCGAGAGCGCAATCCCTGAGGAAAACATCGCTCAGTGCGAATCGGCCCCATTCAGTGCAACGCGTCGAGCTTGACCGGCGGCAAGGCGAAGTATCGTCACGCTGCCATAACGATCGTGATCGGCAGCCCAGCCCTCGCCCTTGGCCGCCTGCAACGCATCCGCGCTGGCGTACGACGCGAGTGCTTTGGCACCAACCTTCACGGCCGATGCCGTCACGCCATGCATCTTCACCAGGTAATACTTCAAGGCCGGCTTGTAACTGCCGTGAGCCGCGTCGATGTCCAATTGCGCGCCGCCGGTATCGCGTTGCGTCGTCAACCGTTGCGAGAAGTAAGCGCCATGCTCGTACGCATAGGTGCTGCCGTCATCGTCGTAATAGTCCAAATGCGTGGCGTGCTCGGCGGGAAATACGTCCACCGTCAAGGTGGCGACCGGGTGCTCGCCGACGTAATCCATCACCGGCTGTGTAGGAATGATGGCGCCTTCGCGAATAAAGAGCGGAATGTCGTGCCAGGTTTTGCTGTCCACCGCGTAACGAATGGTCTGCCCACCCTGATACACCTTGCCGGTGAAATAGTCGGTCCACCGGCCGGCAGGGAGATAGATATTCTTTTCGGTTTGTCCTTTCACTACGACGGGCGACACCAGCAAGCCTTCGCCGAACATCCACGCATCGACATCGTCGCGTACCTGCGGATCGTCGGGATAGTCGAACGTCAATGGACGCACCAGGCCGATGCCCTTGGTGGTGTCCATACGCTCGTAGCTGTAGATGTAGGGAATCAGCGCGTAGCGCAGGCGAATCGCGTCGCCAGCGGCCTGCTCGGCTGTCGCGCCGTACATCCAAGGCTGACGCT
>DATJMR010000040.1:0-11850 GCA_035508595.1 Dyella sp. | reverse complement strand
GCAGCGGCGCCGTTACCTATACCGGCAACAATCAGCAGCCATTCACGGCGATCGGTTCCGGCTTGCAAGTCGCCAACAGCGATCCGGGCGCTTCGCTCTTCATGGATGTGCCGGCCGGCAACGGTTCGTTCGTTGCCAGCGCAAGCAGCGGCAACACCGGTACGTTGGTGGTGGGCGCCAACAGCGTCACCGATACCGCGGCCTGGAATGCGGCCAAGGCATCAGGCCCCATCAACGACACCATCACCTTCGGGGCGAACGGCACGTACAGCGTGACTGACGCATCCGGCAATCCGGTCACCGACAGCAGCGGCAACCCGATCACGGGCACCTATACCGACGGTGGCAGCATCAGCTTCGACGGCATGTCCATCTCCATGAGCGGCACGCCAGCGGCCGGCGACACGGTGAACGTGCAATCGGATACGTCGTCCAACACGCAAGATGTCTTCACCACGCTCAACAACATGATCAGCGCGTTGCAGAGCGGCGGCAGTACGGCATCCGTTACCAACACGCTCAACCGTCAGCTCGAGTCGCTCAACAATGCGATGAATGCGGTGTCCAACACGCAGGTTTCCGTGGGTAGCCGCATCGACACGCTGCAGCAGCAAAGCACCAGTTATTCCGATCTCAGCGTGACGTATCAGAGTGCATTATCGGACGTACAGAACGTCGACATGGCCACGGCGATCAGCAATCTGTCGTTGCAGTCGACCGCGTTGCAGGCGTCGCAGCAAATGTTTGCGCAGATGCAAAACACCAGCCTGTTCAATTACCTGCGCTGACGCATCACTCACTTTTTAAAGAGTCGCCATGTTTCGGCAAATCGTCAAAGACTACCAAGTGATCGATCCCATCGTGAATTCGACGCGGGTTCCCGGCGGCGAATCCGCGTCGCCGAAAGAGTTGATCTTTCACATCATGAAAGACAACGCCGCACCGGTCGAAGTACTGGACATCGGCTTCGGCAAAGGCGGTCTTGGCGAAATGCTCAAAGCCAGTCCGCTAAGCGCGCATTGGCATGTCGACGGCGTGGACGGCTTCGAAGGCAGCTGCAACAACCCGGCGTTGTTCGAGCGAAAAATCTATCGCAACGTGTGGCACGGCCTCGCGCAAAGCATTCCCTCCGAGCGTTTCGCCCAATACAACATCATCTGCCTGCTCGATGTGATCGAACACCTCACCGCAGACACCGCCAAATGGCTGCTGCGCACCTTGCTCACAAGCATGGGCAACGATTCGTTCCTGTTTATCAGCACGCCGCTGTGGTTCTATCCGCAAGACAGCCAGCAAGCAGGCGACCTGGAAGAACATCTCATCGGCGTGCCCGCTTCATCGATGATGGCTTTGATTCCGATGATGTATGCCGTAAGCCCGCCGCTGATCGGCGGCTTCGTGCTCGGCAAACGCAGCCTGGACTTTATCGAATTCTTCCAGCCGACCACGGATAAAAGTTTTTCTTACCACCGCGGCACGATGCTGGCGAGTGTGGTCAATTTTCAAAACGTGCCTGGGAAATTGTTCAGGCTCTCGTAACCCGTCTCCAACTCCCTCTCCCTGGGCCGGGGGCATTAGGTTTTGGGGTGCTGCTTAACGATGCGACTCAGTATTTCGTCGTCCCGGTTGGACCTGGCCTTCTCGAGCGCGCGCAGGTTTTGCTCCAGCTCCGCAATGGAAAGCGGAAAATAACCGTCGTCGCCTTCGGACTTCAGCCAGCCCAGCGCTCGCTCGCGGCTCGGTCGTATACCCGCTTCGCTCAATGCGGCGATAACGTCGTCCACGGCCACATACCCGACCTGACAGGTCAGTCGCCAAAGCCAATTCATTTTCAAAGGATTGACCCCGCGATTAAGCGGCGGCTTTCTGTATTCCATCTCGATGTCCCCCGTCGGCGACGGTCGGCTGACGACCGGAACGCCCCGGCGCCAATTTACCGCATGGCCTGGGTTGCCGGGTATCGGCCTATCAGGGCCTCGCGCCCAACGGGGCAGCGGCTCGCCCCGTTCATCTTCGAAATAGGTCGGCTAAGTGGTTAAAACTCATGCAAGTTCGCGCGTCCATATCTGCCCGACCAAATCGTGGCCGAAGCTGTGGTGTGGTTTTTCCGAGGCTAGCGAAAAACCGGCAGCCTGATAGATGCGGCGGGCGGACACCAGGACATCGTTGGTCCATAGCATCATTTTTGCGTAACCGGCGCTTTTGGCGAAGGCGATGCATTCGTCCACCAACCGTTTGCCGACACCGAGGCCGCGCGCTTTGGGGTCGACAAGGAGGCAACGGAGCTGTGCGACGGTGGCATCGTCGGCGTTGCGCACCACGAAAACGCAACCGGCGCGTTCGCCATCCACCTCGGCGATCCACATGCGCTCTTTGGCGGGGTCATGCTTGGTGGCGAATTGGGCGAACAATGTCGCCACCAAGGCTTCGAACTCTTCGTTCAAGTCGAATTCGTCGGCATAGAGTTGTCCGTGGCGTTCGATGGCCCAGCCGATATCGCCGACGCGATGCGTACGAATCGTTACTTCACCAGCATTGCCGGTAGGAGACAGCAGGCGCTGCACTTCTTGCATCGAGGTCAGCAACCGATGCCGCCCCGGTTCCGACAGTCGGGAAAGATGCGAGGCGGTGAGTTTGTGCGAGGCGTTATCCAGCTCGCGGAACGCCTTGCGTCCGTCGCGGGTCAGGGAAAGCCGCCATTGGCGGCCATCGTCTTTGGATGCTTCGCGCGTCACCAAGCCCTCGGATAGGAAGTTCTGCACCATGCGGCTGAGGTAGCCGGCGTCCAGTCCCAGCAGCTCGCCGATTTCCTTGGCGGTGACGGTTTTGCGCGTGCCCAGTTCGAACAGCACGCGGGCCTGGGTCAGCGAGAACGGGCTGGCCAGCAGCCCTTCGTCGAGCACGCCGATCTGGCGGGTGTAGAAGCGGTTGAAGCGGCGGACAGCTTCGGCTTGTTGGGAAAGCGATTCGGACAGGGGCATGGGGCGTACCTCGCGAGCTGTCCCGGAGCGTACGTCCACATAGTTGACTTAGTCAACTATGTGGAAATGGGCCCTGCGGCGCGGCCTTTTGCGAGACGGCCCCAACTCGTGGCCTCTTCCCAGCAAGAAAAGCGGCTAGTTGGGCAGCCAGGCGTCACGCCAGGCCGTCAAGGTGTCGCCTTCCAGCATCCAGTCTTTCAACACGGCTTGGCGCAACGCATCGCCCGTCTTGGCCGAGGCATCCAGGTCGTCCAGGTGCATGCGGATCGCGCTCACCCAATCCTTGTAGCGATTCTTGACGCGCGTCACCGGCAGATCGTTTTGATAGCAAACCATGTCGGTACAGATCACGGGGAAGCCGCATGCGCCGTATTCGAGCAAGCGCAAATTGCTCTTGCACTCGTTAAAGGCATTTTCTTCCAGCGGCGCGAGCGCAAGATCCAGATTCAGCGAAGCGAGCTTGCGCGGGTATTCCCCGATCGGCACGCCGGTATGGAACTCGTGCACGTACGGACGCAGTTTGTCGGGGCACATGCCAAAGAACACCCATTCCACGTCGTCGGCAAGATCGCGCACTACATCGGCAATCAGTTCCAGATCGCCGCGATGACTGGAACCGCCACCCCACCCGACGCGGGGTTTGCGTCCCACACGGCGTTGCGCGGACAAGTCGCTCCACCAATCCACCGGCAGGCGATTGAGCACCACGCGGATATCGCCATGGAATCCCTTGAACTCTTCGGCCAGCGCATCGGTGGACACCACAAAGCGGTCCACCGTCGCCAGCGCACGTCGCAGCGATTTGACCACATCCTTGGGCATGATGCCGTGGAACATGCTCTTCACCGGAATCTGCTGAATCAAGTCGTCTAGCTCGAACACTTTGAACGCGCGCGAGAAATCCCGGTAGTTTTCCAGCAGCTTGATCTGATGCTCGTTGATCTGGCGCTGCAGAATGAGCGACGTCGGCTGGAATCGTTCCAACGCCACCGGCTGCAAGTGCACGCCCGCGATGATGCCTTCCACCAATCCGTTTCGCTCCATCGAGGCAAACGGCTGGCGGATGCGGTAGTGGCCGCAACCGTGTTCGTCGGCCGCCACGCAGAACAACCGCGGAAGCAGCGGACTGGCAAACGGTTGCCATGCGTGGCTGCTCAGCGGATTCAACTCGAAACCCGTGCCATCGATGCTGAGGTTCACGCTGTAGGCAGGGTCGCGCGCAAGCTGTTTCATCCACTTGCGGTACATCGCCCCTTGCTCGCCCTGAAAACGCTGTTGCTTGGCTTCCTGCGCGGTCTTGTCCACCTTGGTCTGGCTGACGCTGCCCACGTGCATCAGGCGCGCATACGGCGTCCACACGGTGAGATAGCCGGCCTGCTGCACTTTCAGGCACAGGTCGACGTCGTTGTAGGAGACTTTGAAATTTTCTTCGTCCAGGCCGCCAACTTCGTCGTAGACCGACTTGCGGATCATCAAACAGGCCGCGGTGACCGCGGTGTAATTCTGGTCCACGCGCAGACGATGCATATAGCCGTCCGCTTCCATCGGCTGACCAATAAACGGGTGATCGGCGGGCCCGCGCAAACCCAGCACCACACCGCCGTGTTGAATGCGACCGTCGGGGAAGTGCAGCTTGGCGCCCACGATACCCACCTCGGGACGTTGCGCATGGTTGAGCAGCGCCTCGATCCACTCGGCATGCAGCACGGCGGTATCGTTGTTGAGCAGAATCAGATATTCGCCGCGCGCTTGCGCCGCGGCGAAATTGTTGATGGCCGAATAGTTGAACGGATACGGATAACGCAGCACGCGCAGCTGCGCGCTGTTCAGGCGTTCGATGCCGTCCAGGTACGCGCACGCGGCCGGTTCTTCCGTGTTGTTGTCGACGATCAGCAATTCATAGTTGACGTAACTGGTTTTGGACAGCAGGCTGTCGATCAGCCCGTTGAGCATCGGCAGCTGGTCCTTGGTCGGTACGATGATCGATACCAGCGGCTTGTGCGCATGCTGGTACATCACACGGTTGAAGCCAGGCAGCGCACCCGGCTCCATGGTGTGCGCAACGCGAATACGCGACAGGTGCTCGGAGACGATCTGTGCGCTATGCGCCTTCACCGTATCGGACGCCAACCATTGACCGTACGGCAGCGCTGCGCGATGCATTACTTCGGCGATGTGGCCGACGGATTGCAGTCCGTCCGTTTCGATCAGGCGGAACAACAGATCGAACGCCGCCATGTCGCCGTAACGCTCGGTCAATCCGCCCAGCTCCACGCAACGCTGGCGGCTGAAAGCCAGGGCGCGTCCCGGATACGGATAGCTGCGCAGCATGTCGAGATTGAAATCCGGCTTGAACACCGGATGCTGGAACAGGCCGTTCGCGTGCACGTCTTCGTCGTAATACACGGCGCGAAGATAAGGATGCGCGATCACGCGCTCGGCCAACAACAACAGCGCGGCCGAATGCAGCAGGTCGCCGGCGTAAAGCATTTGCACCCAGTCGGCGTCGCTGGCGGCGATTTCATCGCGCAACGGCTGCATCACATTGTCGCCGCCGCTGATGACGCTGAGCTGATGATGCGGATAGTGCTGCGCGTCGAGGCTCGCGCGCGTGGCCTGCATGGCGTCACCATCGTTGGACGTATCGATCACGATCACATGCATGCGCGGCGGTGCGCCGACCGTTTCGATACGACGCATGGCCTGGGCGATGGCCGTCTCGCTGAGCTGCAGTTTCGCCTGCCAATGTTTGTAGAGATCCGACGGCGGCGGCGGGATCAGCCACTCGGGAATGATCTTCAGGTGCCGGTCGGTGCGGTTCCAGCAATCGCCGTCGTGGATCTCGCGGGCGAATGCTTCGTTGATGTTGCGCCCATGTCCGATCCACTCGGCGGACGCATCGATCAACAGACGCTTGCACAGCCAGGTCACGCGTTCGACGGGCGACGCCAGACCTGTCAGCGCCTCCAGACCGGCTTCGTAAGCGATTTGCCACAAGCCGACATACACCGGAATCTGTTTCTCGACCGGTTGCCGCGCGCGCCAGGTGCCGCCATGGAAACCGAGGCTTTCGCCGTCGGTTTCCAAATAAACGTGCGCGGGCAGGGCATCGAGCCATTCGCCCGGAATTTTGTCGTCTTCATCGGCCTGCGCGTAGATCAGCGCGCCCCATTTGCGCAGCAAGGCGATCAGCACATCGGCGCGTTGTGCGTGGATCGCCTTGCGTATCTGCACCAGCAGCGAACGGCCGACGGGAAGCGCGCGCGGCTCCAGCGCGAGATCGAACGCCGAACCGATCCAGGTCTGGTCAGGCCACATCAAGCGTGGCACTACCTGCACAGCACCGTCTTCCAGCACGTAGTCCGTCACGGTGTTGATGGACGGCACGCGGTCGTCGGCGAACGATTGCGCCAATACTTTGGCACGCAGCGGCGATGGCGTGCCGGGGCGGCGTGCGACAAGCAGCAGTCCCGGCGCGTGGTCGACGAACGTGCCGGCCTCGAAGTGCATGTCCCAATAGGCGGCCTCCTTGCCGGCATCGCGCAGCAAGGGGCGCAGCGCGACCAGATCGTCCAGCCGCATGTCCGGCGCACGCGTAGCGGCTTGTGCGGAAATCAGCACTTCCGGCAGCCAGGCATCGGGGAAAGCGAGTTGAAGGTCGATTTCATCCAGTCCCGCGGCGCGCAGCGCGGCTTCGATCTTGGCGCGGGTAGGGATATCGCGGCGTTCGGGCGATGCCTGGCGATTGGGCACCGTCAACACCAGCGTGCCATCGGGTTTCAAGGCGTTGGCGGCGAGGGCGATCGCTTCGCGCAACGCATCCGTACGTGGAAACGCTTCGGCGTAGTCGTCGCCGACGGTCAGCGAAACCACGTCGTATTGGGGCTGCAACGCCAACTCGCGCAGACTGGCCTGAAATACGCGCACCTGCGGAAAGTCGCGAACGCGCGAGGCGGCGACGCGCGCCCAGTGCGGCGTGAACTCGATCGCATCCACCGTGCTGCCGCGCTCGGCCCATGCGCGCGTAAGGACGCCGCCACCGCAGCCGATTTCCAGCGCACGTGTTCCTTCAGGGAATGTATCGAAGGCATGCAGAAGATTGGCGCGGCGCGGCGACAGATGCAGCGCGCTGGTGCGGCTGTGAATTTCCTTGGCCAGAGCGGGTGAATACACGCTGGTGTCGCTCGCCTCACGCACCGTCTCGAACAACTGCGTGGCGAGAGGATGTAGGGCTTTATGCGAGGGGCGATCGCGCAACGGCGAATGCCACACGCCTTCCTCGTTCTGGACGAACGATTCCAGCGGCCATGTCGGCGGCAACACGCCCAGCTGCGCGACGACGCGCAACACGGCGTCGTCGTGCGTGGTGTTGAGAATGTTTTCGTGGAGCAGGAATTCGTTCCAGTCGCGCGAGCCCTTGCCGTCGGCAAAGCCCTTGTCGAACTTGTGGCGGCATTCCTCTTCCGACTTGCTCCAGTAATGGTTGATGCGCAGCTTGTTGACCGACACCTTGGACGAGAACGGCCCGTCGATCGGTTGACCGTTCTCATCGACCGCGCGACCGTTATCGGCGTACAGCATGAAGTGCGCGTTCTTGCAGCCGATCACTTTGGACGGCTGCACGATGCTTTTGATGTGTGCGTTTTCCGAACGATAGCTGCCGTCTGGCAGGCGAAGATGCGCATACCGCACGCCGCCGTCGAGATCGCCGCGGCGCAGATAGTTTTCCAGCACGCCGCCTTGCGGCTTTTGTTTATGGCCGCCGGAACCGAACATTACCCAGTTCACGCCAACGCCCGGATGATCGGCAAATTCGGCCAGCGCATCCGGCAACAGCTTGGCGCCGGGCGAAAACAGGAATTCGTCCACGTCGATAAAGGCGATCCAGTCCGCTTCGCTGCCGTGCGCTTTGAGGCAGTGCTCGTACGCCTGCAATTGCGCCGGGTGCTGTGGCCATTCGTGCAGCACCACCGCGCCGGAGGCGATATGCGGCTGCAACGCATCCAGATAGCGATCGGAGCTGTTGTTGTTGTAAAGGTAGAAACGCTCCACGCCCATGAGCTGATGGAACTCCACCCATTCGCGCAGATACGCCGCTTCGTCCTTAAACACCGCGCAAATGGCAAGCACGCAACGCATGGGTCTTCCTCGTCTGATCGATAAGGCGCAGGCACGGGCGTCGGAATTCCGACGCGTCCGGTGCCAAAACGCCGGATTTGCGAGGTAGGCAGCAATGTTGGTGCCAACGGCAAGCTCGTCGTACGGCCTTCGCCGGCGCGATCAGCGGGAAAATTTCGCTAAGCGAAGTGGCATCAGCATCTCCAACGGAGTGTGCGCGTCGGCACTCGCCGCAAAACCTTTAGCGCGTCGGATCACATTTTTGCGATCCATCTCCTTGCTACGACTGAAAAAATTTTTCAAGGCGCCGCTCAAGTAATCCGCCAAGGGGCCGAAAAAGTTTCCGAGGCGGTCGGCACAGCAAGTCACTGGACCCCGCTGGCTTGAGTACCACTTATTCGGTTCCAGGAGACTTCCATGTCACTCGTTCTAAACACCAACATCGCTTCGCTGCAGGCTCAGAACAATCTGAACAAGTCGACCAGCCAGTTGAGCACGGCCACCCAGGATCTGTCCTCGGGTCTGAAGATCAACAGCGCCGCCGACAACGCAGCCGGTTATGCCATTGCCACGCGTTTCCAGACGCAGATCGGTGGCCTGAGCCAAGCCAGCACCAACGCCAGCGATGCCATCAACCTGTCCCAGACCGCGGGTTCCGCGCTGAGCCAGATCACCTCCAACCTGCAGTCGATCCGCGACCTGGCGGTGCAGGCGGCCAACGGCACCTATCAGGCTTCCGACCGCTCCGCGATCAACACCTCGGTGCAGCAGTACCTGTCGGAAATCACCCGCATTGCCAACCAGACCACCTTCAACGGCACCAACGTGTTGAACGGTTCGGTGAGCAGCCTGTCGTTCCAGATCGGCGCCAACGTCGGTCAGTCCATTGATGTGCAGCTTGGCCAAGGCGTTACCACCGGTCAGGTAGGTCAGATCTCCGAGATCTCCACCGCGGACATCAGCGGTGCGTTCGTCAATGCCAGTGGTGCGTCCGGTCAGTCGATCAGCCTGAGCGGCCTGTCCATCGAAGGTTCGGACGGCAATGTCGTCAGCTTGAGCGGCGGCACGGCCAACAGCGCACAGGGCGTGGCCGATGCGATCAATGCGGCCGGCATTGCCGGTGTGAGCGCGGCAGTAAATGCCAGTGGCGGTATCAACATCTACTCCACGGGCGAGCTGGCGGTTTCCGGTTCGGCACTCACGGGTGCGGCCGGTACGGCGTTCAACCTCACCACCGGTGCAGTGGCGTACGGCGCCAGCGGCGTGGGTTCGGTGGCTTCGGGCTTTGCGGCCACGGGCGCCAGCTACACCGACGGTTCGGTGATCACCGCGTCGGGTTCGTTGACGGGCGGCGATGTTTTGACGGTCGATGACGCCAACAACCTGATCTCGCGTGTCGACGCCGCACTGACCACGGTCAGCACGTTCTCCAGCACCCTGGGCGCCGTGCAGAACCGCTTCCAGTCGACGATCGCTACGTTGAGTGCGCAGCAAACCAACCTGACGTCTTCGCAAAGTTCGATTCAAGACACGGACTTCGCGGCGACCACGGCACAGTTGAGCAAGGCGCAGGTGTTGCAACAGGCAGGTATCTCGGTGCTCGCCACCGCGAACTCCCAGCCGCAGCAGATCCTCAAGTTGTTGCAGTAACAGAGGTATCCCGGCCATGGCGACATCGCCATGGCCGGGATTTTGCTTGAAGAGGTCTGGCGGCACGTCGTCCGTCAGAAAAACCACGCGAGCAGCAGGTAAAGCTTTCACTCGGCAAGTCGAAAAGAGCGAGTTTTGCCGGCGGTTCGGTGGCCAGAAACTTCAACGAGGCCTTTCATGAGCAGCATTTCCAGCGTAGGTAGTACCTCCAGCGCGCTTTCCAGCGCGATCAGCGGTGCCGCCTCCACCTCCAGCACGGGATCGAGCGGCAGCAGCATTAGCGGCACGGGTCTGTTGAGCTCGCTGGGATTGGGCACGGGGCTGGATGTGAACTCGATCATCCAGGCGCTGGTCAACGCGCAAGAATCGGGTCCGCAGGCGCAGATCACCAACCAGACCAATCTGGACAACAACCAGATTGCCGGCCTGACCGCATTGCAAACCGCGTTGAGCGGCATTCAGTCCGCGCTCAACGAGCTGACCTCAAGCAATACATACAGCACCTACAACGCCACGCTGTCCAACACCTCGCTGGGTACGACCAGCACCTTGCCGGATGCTTCGCCGGGCACCTACAACATCAACGTGACCCAGCTTGCCACGGCGCAGAAGAGCGTCAGCGCGGCGCAATCGAGCACATCCACGGTCGGTACCGGCACGCTCAACATCACGGTCGGCAGCAAAACCGTCAATGTGTCGGTGGGTGCGAGCGATACGCTATCGTCGATCGCAAGCAGCATTAACAATGCCAGCGGAAATCCAGGCGTAACCGCCACCATCGTGTCGGGCGTGAACGGCGATCAATTGGTGCTTACCTCCACCAGCACGGGCACGGCCAATGCGTTCAGCGTGAGCGCGAGCGGCGATAGCAGCAGCGGCGTTTCGGCGCTGGCCAGCGCGCTCAACACGCCGAGCACGGCGGCAGCCAATGCCCAGCTGACCATCGACGGGATTTCCGTCAGCAGCGCCAACAACAGTGTGAGCGGCGCGCTTACCGGGGTGACGCTCAATCTCACGTCCACCGGCAGTTCCCAGCTCACCATCGCCCAGAACAGCGCGCCCATCAGCACGGCCGTGAACGATTTCGTGACGGCGTACAACAGCTACGCCTCCACCGTAAATCAGCTCGACAGTTACGACAGTTCCACCAAAACGGCCGGCGTGTTGCTGGGCGACGCGACGCTCTCGTCGATTCAAAGCCAGCTCTCCAAGGTGCTGGGCAGCAACGTCACGGGCAATAGCATCGGCAACCTGGCAAGCCTGGGGATCACCCGCAACGCCGACGGTTCCATGTCGCTGAACTCGACGACGCTGGCCAATACACTGGCCAACAATCCGTCGGCGGTGCAGGGCTTGTTTACCGGCACCAACGGCTTGGGCACTCAGCTCAGTTCGCTGGTCACCAATTTCAACAGCAGCACCGGTGTGTTGCAGACGCGCATCAACAGCCTCAATACCTCGGTGAGCAATCTGGCGACCCAGCAGACGGCGTTGAATCAGCGCATGGCGGTCTATCAGCAGCAGTTGGTGCAGCAGTACACCAGCCTCAGTACGTTGATGACTTCGCTCAACAACACCAGCTCCTATCTCACGCAGTCGATGGATGCGATGAACAACGTCAGCAGCAGCAAGAGTTGATGTATGAGCTATATGTCGCGAAACGGTAGTGCACTGTATGCGCAAACCCGCGCACAAGGCAGCATCGAGGGCGCCGATCGCCATCAACTGCTGGCGATGTTGCTGGATGGTCTGGTCGACCGTATCAGCCAGGCGCGCGGCCATATTTTGCATAAGGATGTCGCCGCCAAAGGCGCGGCGTTCGGCAAAGCGATCGGCATCGTGGGCGCGCTGCGCGAAAGCCTCGATCACAGCGTCGAGCCGACCCTTACCGGCCGCCTCGATGCGTTGTACGACTACATCAATCGCCGTCTTCTGCATGCGCAGCTCAACGACGATTTGCGTGCGCTGGACGAATGCGAACGCCTGATCGCCCCGATCCGCGAAGCGTGGCATGCGATCCGCGACACCTATCTGGCGGATCTCAACCAGGCCAAGGCGCGAGAAGCTTCCCTATGAGCGACGCGGCCCAAGACGGCCTGGA
>DATJMR010000039.1:0-6215 GCA_035508595.1 Dyella sp. | reverse complement strand
GGGAACGCGAGGGGATCGTCTTCATGCTCTGGGGCTCGTATGCCCAGCGCAAAGGGCAGCTGATCGACACCGGCCGCCACGCGGTGCTGAAATCGGTGCATCCCTCGCCCTTGTCGGCGCACCGAGGATTTCTCGGCTGCGGGCACTTTTCGGCAGCCAACCGTTATCTTGAGGTTGAGGGCCGGCCGGCCATCGACTGGTCCCTGCCGCCCCGCAGCCAGCTCGGGGAAGCCTGAAGTCCCCCTAACTCCCCAGAAGTCACGCTTGAAACCCCTGCCGTGGGGCGCCATCCCGCATGGACAAGTCCGGGGTATTCGTGTACTATTTAGTACACAAAAGGCGCCGGAACTCATCGGTGCCTTTAGCACTCCAAGTATCAGAGTGCTAAGCTCAACCCCATATTTCAGGAGGTTCCAACATGTCCCAAGCCTTGGTAACGGCCAATCTGCCGGTCCCTAGCGTCGTCGGCAGTCTGGATGCCTATATCTCGGCCGTCCATCGCATCCCCGTGCTCAGCCAAGAGGAAGAGCAGGATCTGTCGCGTCGGTACCATGCGGACGCCGACCTCGCCTCGGCCCGCAAGCTGGTGATGTCGCACCTGCGTTTCGTGGTGCACGTGGCTCGCGGTTACAACGGGTACGGTTTGCAGCTGTCCGACCTCATTCAGGAAGGCAACATCGGCCTGATGAAGGCGGTCAAGCGTTTCGATCCCGACCAGGGCGTGCGCCTGGTCAGTTTCGCCGTGCACTGGATTCGCGCGGAAATGCACGAGTTCATCCTGCGCAACTGGCGCATCGTGAAGGTGGCCACCACCAAGGCGCAGCGCAAGCTGTTCTTCAACCTGCGCAAGAGCAAGAAGCGCCTGGGCTGGATGAATGCCGAGGAAGTGCGCATGGTCGCCAAGGATCTGGGCGTGCCGGAAGCCACCGTGCGCGAGATGGAATCGCGCCTGTCCGGCCGTGACATCGGTTTCGAAGCACCGGCAGACGCCGAAGAAGACGCCAAGCCGGCACCGGAAGCGTTTCTGATCGACGAAGGCGCCGATCCGTACGAAAACGTGGCCGACGCCGACCAGTCCGACAACCAGCTCGAAACCCTGTCCTCCGCGCTGCAAAAGCTGGACGAGCGTTCGCGCGACATCATCCAGCGCCGCTGGCTCAACGAAGACAAGGCCACGCTGCAAGATCTTGCCGATGAATACGGTGTCTCTGCCGAACGCATCCGCCAGGTCGAAGCCAACGCCATGAAGAAAATGCGTTCGTTGTTCGCAGCCTGAAGCGGTTCTGACACGCTTCTCGCAACGGCCTCCCTCGTGGAGGCCGTTTTGTGTTTAAGTCCCGCGTGAATTGCCGCCTGGACGCCCATGCCCCACATCCTGGTCATCGAAGACGACGAGATCACGGCGCGCGAAATCGTGCTGGAGCTGGCCGCGCACGGCATCAGCGCCGACCGCGTGCACGATGGCGCGCAAGGCTTCCAGCGCGCGCAGGAGCCGCACTACGACGCCATCACCTTGGACTTGATGCTGCCGGGCATGGACGGCCTGACCCTGGTCAAGCAATTGCGCGAGCGCGGCATCACCATCCCGGTACTGATGATCAGTGCCTTGGGCGACGTGGACGAACGTGTACGCGGGCTGCGCGCCGGCGGCGACGACTACCTCACCAAACCGTTCGCGCCCGACGAAATGGCGGCGCGCATCGAAGTGTTGTTGCGCCGGCATCGGCAGGAGCAACCGGCGCAGACCAAGTTGCGCGTGGCCGACCTGGAGTTGGACATCATTTCGCGCACGGCACGCCGCGGCCCTCGCGAGCTCACGTTGCTTCCCACCGAATATCGCCTGCTGGAATTTCTGATGCGTTATCCGGGTCAGGTGCTTACGCGCGCGATGATTTTCGAAAGCGTGTGGGGTTTGCGCTTCGATCCCGGCACCAACCTCATCGACGTGCACATCGCACGTCTGCGTCGCAAAGTCGATAACGAAGGCGAGCCTTCGCTGATTCGCACCATGCGCGGATCGGGATATCGCCTTGGCTAATCCGGGTAAAAATTTGGGCATTCATTGGCGCGCCACCACGTCGCGTCTGTTGCTCGCTTACGGTGTGTTCTTCGTCATTTGGGGCACGGTGCTGCTGGGCTCCATCTATTGGGAAGCGCGCCACTATCTGGAAAATCGCACGGACACGCAGCTCAAGCAGCAGATCGGCTATCTGCGCAGCTTGAACGAAGATCACATGCTGATTGCCTTGAACGATTATGTGGTGCTCGAGCAAACCAACTACAACGCGTGGGGACTGTTCGATGCGCACGGCAAATGGATTTACGGCGATGTCCTGCAAATACCCGAAGGCGTCACGCCCGATTCGGTGACCTTGCGATTGCCCACCGAAAAAGTTGTGAGCGGCCCCTTTGCGCCGCAAACACCCACGCTTTCGGTGATCGCCACGCGCCTGGACAACGGACAGATTCTCGTATTGGCGCATACCACGCGTATCGCGGCGCGGGTGGGCAACATCATTCTGCATGCCTTGTGGTGGGGGCTTTCATTTACGTTGGTGCCCGGTTTGATCGGCGGCTTGATCCTCAATCGGGCGCCACGTCGGCGTATTCGTCAGATTGAATCGGCCACGCAGCCGATCATGCACGGCGACTTGCATCGCCGTCTTCCCGTGGGCGAACGTGGCGACGAGCTGGACCGGCTCGCCGCCATCGTCAACGACATGCTCGATCAGATCGAGCGGCTGATGGGCGAGGTGAAGGGCGTTTGCGACAGCATCGCGCACGATCTACGTACACCGCTTACGCGTCTGCGTTCGCAGTTGTACCGCGTGCAACAGCAGATGAAGGAAGACGATCCCCACGCGGTGCTGATCGAACAATGCGTCAGCGACATCGACGAAGTGCTTGCGCGCTTCCGCGCTTTGCTGCGCATCTCCGAGCTGGAAGACCGCCGCCGGCGCGAAGGCTTCGTTGCTGCCGATCTGGGTCAGACGTTGCAGCACGTCCATGAACTGTACGCGCCGTTGGCCGAGGATCAGCATCTGCAGTTCGTGCTGAATGTCGATCCGGACTTGATCGTGCAGGCAGACCCCGATCTGCTTTTCGAAGCGCTGGGCAATCTGGTCAGCAATGCCATCAAGTTCACGCCATCGGGGGGGCGGGTGACGCTAAGTGCGACGCGCCTCGATGCGGCGTTTGCCCAGATCGACGTAGTCGACAGCGGGCCGGGCATCCCCGAGGCGCAGCGCCAGGTTATCTGGCAGCGTTTCTACCGCGGCGACGCCGGGCGCGATGTTCCGGGCCACGGGCTGGGGTTAAGCATTGTCGCGGCCATCGCCAAACTGCACGATTTCGAACTGTCGCTGGGCGAGGGCCAAAACGGTACGTCCATCGGCATGCGCTGCCGGTTGCAGAACCCGCGGCTGATCGCGTAGCTCCCGCCGGCTTGCTCCGAGGGAGGCGCGTTAGGGACTCCCTCGCTTTGTTGCAGCGGCATGTCACCCTTTATGAAAGAATCTTCATGCCAGCGAAAGGCGCCGCGGCAGGCGTTTTTCGATAATGCAGCCTCCGCTTGCCCGTGTCGCTGGAAGCTGTTGCATGCTGGGTCTCGTACGAATCGCGCTCGCGCGCCCTTATACCTTCGTTGTCCTCGCGCTGTTCATTCTCATCGTTGGCCCATTGGCCGCGTTGCGCACTCCTACCGATATCTTTCCCAACATCGGTATTCCGGTGATCAGCGTGGTGTGGACCTACAACGGCCTGTCGCCGAGCGCGATGTCGGGCCGCGTGATCTACTATTACGAGCGCTCGCTCACCTCGACCGTCAGCGACATCGAACACATCGAATCGCAGTCGCTGCCGGGCATCGGTGTGGTGAAGATTTTCTTCCAGCCCGGTGTGGACGTGCGCACGGCGACCGCGCAGGTGACCTCCATTTCGCAGACAGTGCTCAAGCAGATGCCGCCCGGCATCACGCCGCCGCAGATCATCAATTACAACGCATCTACCGTGCCGGTACTGCAGATGGCGATGTCGAGCACCAAGCTCGGCGAACAGACCATTCGCGATCTCGGCCAGAACTTCCTGCGGCCGATGTTGATTTCGGTGCCGGGCGTGGCCATTCCCACACCCTACGGCGGCAAGCAGCGTCAGATCATGCTGGATCTGGACCCGCAAGCCTTGGCTGCCAAAGGACTCTCCGCGCAGGACGTAGGCAATGCGTTGGCCGCGCAAAATCAGATCGTGCCGGTCGGCGACGTGAAGGTCGGCAGCTACGAGTACACGGTTGAGCTCAACGACAGCCCCACGGCGATCGAGGAGCTCAACAATCTTCCGATCAAGACGGTGGACGGCGCCACGATCACCATCGGCCAAGTCGCGCATGTGCGCGATGGTTCGCCGCCACAGAACAACGTGGTACGCGTGGATGGGCATCGCGCCGTACTGATGCCTGCCTTGAAAGGCGGCGACGCCTCCACGCTGGATGTGGTCGCAGGCATCAAGAAGCTGCTGCCGCTCGCGGAGGAGACGCTGCCTCCGTCCATGAAGATCAAGTTGCTGGGCGATCAGTCGATCTTCGTGCGCAATGCGATCGCATCGGTGGCGCGCGAAGGCATTATCGCGGCGCTGCTTACCTCCGTGATGATTCTGGTGTTCCTCGGCAGCTGGCGTTCGACCGTCATCATTGCCGTATCCATTCCGCTGGCGGTGCTGTCTGCGATTGCCTTGCTCGCGGTGTTCGGCCAAACGCTCAACGTGATGACGCTGGGCGGGCTCGCGCTTGCGGTAGGTATTCTGGTCGACGACGCCACGGTGACCATCGAGAACATTAACTGGCACCTGGAGCAAGGCAAAGACGTACACACGGCGATCATGGATGGTGCCAAACAGATTGTGACGCCGGCATTCGTGTCGTTGCTGTGCATCTGTATCGTGTTCGTGCCGATGTTCATGCTCGAAGGCGTTGCCGGTTTCCTGTTCCGGCCGATGGCATTGGCGGTGATCTTTGCGATGGCGTCCTCGTTCGCGCTGTCGCGCACGCTGGTGCCGACGATGGCGATGTATCTGCTCAAGCCGCATCAAACGGAAGCTGGGAAGGGCGATCATCCCGAAGACGCTTACATCAATCACCACGAGGGCGATCAACATCCCGCTGTGAAGCGCAGCCGGATACGCCTTGCGCTGGTCGTTTTCCAGCAACGTTTCGAACAACGTTTCTCGCAAGTGCGCGATGCATATTACGGCTGTTTGTCGCTGGCGCTGGGTGCGCGCCGCCGGTTTGTGCTCGGCTTTCTCGCCGTGGTGGTGGCGTCTTTCGTGCTGTTGCCGTTCCTTGGGCAAGACTTTTTCCCTACGACGGAATCGGATGCCATCGCCATCCACGTTCGTGCGCCCGTCGGCACGCGCATCGAGGAAAGCGCCGCCGAATTCGATCACATCGAAGCGGCGATCCGCCATGTCGTTCCGCCGGACCAATTGGACAGCATCATCGACAACATCGGCTTGCCGTTGAGCGGCACCAACATGGTCTACAACAACAGCGGCACCATCGGTCCGCAAGACGGCGACATCCAGGTGTTGTTGAACGAGAACCATGGTTCCACCGACGACTACGTCAAAAAACTTCGCGAAGTGCTGCCGCGTGAATTTCCAGGCACGAGTTTCGCGTTCCTGCCTTCCGACATCGCCAGCGAAATTCTCAACTTCGGCGCGCCCGCGCCGCTGGACGTGAAAATATCCGGCCGTCACAACGCGGAGAACGAGGCGTACGCGATCCGCTTGTTGCGTGAAATGCGCAAGATCCCCGGCATCGCCGACGTTCGCCTGCAGCAGTCCACGGGCGCGCCGCAGTTGAACGTGGATGTCGATCGCGTGCGTGCCGATGAGTTAGGCATCACCGAGCACGATGTCACCAACAGCATGGTCGCGTCGCTTGCCGGCAGTCTGCAGGTGGCGCCGGTATTCTGGCTGAATCCGTCCAACGGCGTGTCCTACGCGGTGGTGGCGCAAACGCCGCAATACCGCATGGATACGTTCGCGGATTTGCAAAGCTTGCCGGTTACCTCGTCGGCGACCGGCGCTCGGCAGATTCTCGGCGCGCTGGCCACTATCAAGCGCACCGCGAGCCCGGCGGTGGTCACGCACTACAACATCGCGCCATCCTTCGACATCTACGCCTCGGTGCAAGGGCGCGATCTGGGCGGCGTGGCGAAGGA
>DATJMR010000038.1:0-7714 GCA_035508595.1 Dyella sp. | reverse complement strand
TCAAAATCGGCAAAAGCCAACTGTCGGGCGCGATGGATCTCCAATTCATAACCCGCCTCGACCGCCGCCGCGCGCATGCGGGAATCGGCTTGCTCACCCACATGCCAATGGCCGGTTCCGCGCGAAGCGACCTCGATATCGAGATCGGCCTCGATCAAACGCTTACGCGCGACGCCCTCGACCAGCGGCGAACGGCAAATATTGCCGAGACAAACGAACAAAACGCGGCGGATTGTCACCGACGGCTTGCCCAGGTTTCGGCACGCCGCAGGTCGGCCTCGGTATCGATGCCGGGCGGGAACGGCTCTGGCGTCAACCGCACGGCGATGGGATAGCCGTGCTCCAGAACGCGCAACTGTTCCAGGGATTCGGCTTGCTCAAGCGGCGTACGGGCCAGGCTCGTGTATTGCTGCAAGAAGCCCGCGCGATACGCGTAGATACCGATGTGCCGCAGGAATGGAAACCCTTCCGGCAACACTTGTCTATCTGCGGCAAACGCATCGCGCGCCCAAGGCAACGGCGCGCGACTGAAATACATTGCCCGCCCTTGCGAGGAGCTGACCAGCTTCACCACATTCGGGTCGAACAATTCGTGTGCGTCGGCGATCGGCGTGGCGAGTGTTGCCATGGGCGCACTGTCTTCGGAAAGCGCCAGCGCCACCTCGCGAATGCCCGCGACCGGTGCGAAGGGTTCGTCGCCTTGAAGATTCACGACGATGGTGTCCGAAGGCCAACCGTAATACGCGGCACACTCGGCCAAACGGTCGCTGCCCGAGGCGTGATCGCCGCGGGTCATGCAGACGTCCACATCATGCTCCGCCAACGCATCGGTGATGCGTTCATCGTCGGTCGCCACGACGACCTGCGTAGCGCCTGCCTGTAGCGCACGCTGGGCGACGCGGACGATCATCGGCACCCCTGCAATCGGGCGCAGAGGCTTGCCTGGAAGGCGCGTCGAACCGTAACGGGCGGGAATCGCGACGATGAAAGCGGGCATGTGGACGGACATAGCATGTTGGTGAGCTGAAAGCGGCAAAGTCTCGTCGCTTGCCGTTTATGGGGCGACAAGCGGCTATTCATACCCGACAAGATTAACGCAAGTCGAATCCGCAGCTATTGGCCAACTCCAAAAAACCCGGAAACGACGTCGCCACATTGGCGCAATCGCCGATGGTCACTGCGCTTTGCGCGACCAGCCCTGCCACGGCAAAACTCATCGCGATACGGTGATCGCCGCGACTGTTCACGTCGCCAGAGCCGATGGCGCCGCCCTCGATCACCGCCCCGTCCGGTGTTTCTTCGATACGAACACCGAGCGTGCGCAACCCGGCCGCCATGGTCGCAATACGATCCGACTCTTTGACGCGCAGTTCCGCCGCTCCGCGGACAACGGTACGGCCTTTGGCGAGAGCCGCTGCGACAAACAACGCAGGAAACTCGTCGATCATGTCGGGGACCCAAATTTCGGGCAGCTCGATGCCATGCAACGGCGCGTAACGGACAACCAGATCGCCCACCGATTCGCCACCGCTTTCGCCTTGGTTCTCAACGCGAATATCGGCACCCATCAAACGCAAGGCCTCAAGCAGGCCGGTGCGCCGCGGATTCAAACCGACCGCAGGCAGACGCAGTTCGGAGCCCGGCACAATACTCGCCGCAACCAGGAAGAACGCGGCGGAAGAAAAATCCGCAGGCACTGCCACATCCGTCGCGCGCAAACGATGTCCGCCTTCAAGTTTGGCGTGGCCCGGCGAAAACACGATCGGCCAACCAAATGCAGCCAGCATGCGCTCGGTGTAGTCGCGCGTCGGATGCGGTTCGATCACCTCCGTGCTGCCTTGCGCGTACAAGCCAGCCAGCAGCAAGGCGGATTTCACTTGCGCGCTCGCAACGGGCAATTCATAACGAATGCCGTGCAACACGCTGCCCCCATGCACATGAAGCGGCGGCAAACCTTCCTGACTGTCGATCCGCGCGCCCATTTTCGTGAGCGGATCGGTGACGCGCCGCATCGGGCGCTTGGAAAGCGATTCGTCGCCCACCAGCCTACTGTCGAAAGATTGCCCCGCAAGCAACCCCGTGAGCAGGCGCATGCCCGTGCCGGCATTGCCGCAGTCGAGCGGCTGGCTCGATCCGCGCAATCCGTGCAGGCCCACACCGCGCACGATACGTTCGCCTGCTGACGGTGCTTCGATGGAAACACCCAGTTGCGCCAATACCGCCGCCGTCGCGCGCGTATCCTCGCCCTCGAGAAAGCCTCGAATGTGCGAGGTGCCTTCGGCAATGGCAGACAGCATCATGGAGCGATGCGAGACGGACTTGTCGCCCGGCACGATGACGGTGCCGCGCAATCCTGTAGCGGGTCGACTGACCCAGTTCAAACGCTGCACGCCGCTCATGGCAAAGCCACCGGGTAGGAACCGAGCACGCGCACTTGAGTGGCCATCGGCCCCATGTCCTTCAACGCCGCTTGCAGCGCGGCATCGTCGATATGGCCGGACACGTCGATAAAGAAAGCGTATTGCCATTTGCCGGTATGCGCCGGCCTGGATTCGATGCGATTCATGCTGACGTCGTGTTTGGCGAACGGACTCAATACGTCGTAGAGCGCGCCCGGTTTATCGTTGACCGTAATGAGCAGCGACGTGCGGTCGTTGCCCGAGGGTGGAAAGAGCGAGCGCCCGATCACCAAGAAACGGGTGGTATTGTCGGCGCGGTCCTCGATGGCCTGCGCGATCACTTTCAATCCGTAAACTTTCGCGGCGGTGGAGCCTGCTATAGCCGCCGCGTCGTCGGCGTGACGCGCCAAGCGCGCGCCTTCTGCGTTGCTGTGCGCCGGAATGCATTCCGCGTCGGGCAAATTCACGCGCAACCACGTCTTGCACTGTTGCAACGACTGCACATGACCATAGACGCGCTTGATCCCTTGCAAGGACTCTCTTTGCGAAAGCAGGCACTGGTGTACGCGCAACTCCACCTCGCCACAGATACGCGCTTCGGAGGTGAGAAACATGTCCAAGGTGACCTGGATCATGCCCTGCCCGGAGTTCTCCACCGGCACCACGCCGAAATCCGCGTGCCCGGCAGCAACTTCCTGGAAGACTTCCTCGATGCTACCCAATGGCAATCCGTACGCGGCATGCCCGAAATGCTTGCGCACCGCCTGCTCGCTGAACGTACCTTCCGGGCCGAGATAACCCACTTTGAGCGGGTCTTCCTGCGCAAGACACGAGGACATGATCTCGCGAAACAATCGCACCATCTCCACATCCGAGAGCGGGCCATGATTGCGGTCCACCACCATGCGCAATACATGCGCTTCGCGTTCGGGCCGGTAATAGTCGATCGCGGAAAGCCCCTCGCCTTTGACTTTGGCCACTTCGCGGGCCCAGTTGGCGCGCTCGGAGATCAGCTCCTGGATCTGCCGATCGATGCTGTCGATGCGCTCCCGCGCCTGCGTCAGCGATAGCTTAGGGTCGTTCATGCGATGGATGTCCAAACGTAAAGAAGTCTATCTAGGCACATAGTGCCCGAAATGCGCCAAATTGTCCGTATCGGACATCCTCGGCGTTACCCATGCCTGCGCGAAAAATCGTGCATAAAGTCCACCAACACCCTTACAGCTTCAAGCGGGACCGCGTTGTAAAGCGATGCGCGCATGCCGCCGAGTGCCTTATGCCCCTTGAGGGCCAGCAGGCCCGCCGCTTCCGACTCCTGCAAAAATGCGGCGTCGAGCGCGCTATCGTGTAGGGTAAAAGGAACATTCATGCGGGAACGCACGGCCGGGTCGATCGGGTTGCGGTAGAAACCACCAGAGCCATCGATAGTTCCGTACAACAATTGAGCCTTTTGGCAATTGCGTTCGGCCATTGATGCGAGGCCACCGTTCTCTTTCAACCACTGAAAGGTCAGACCGGCCAGATACCAGCCCCAGGTATTGGGCGTATTGAGCATCGAGTCGCTGGCGGCGTGCTCGGCATAGCGGAAAATTTTCGCCATCGGGCGCGTTGGGCGTTCAAGTAGATCGCGGCGAACGATCATGAGCACCAGACCGGACGGTCCGATGTTCTTCTGCGCGCCTGCATAGATCAATCCGAATCGGCCGACGTCGACGGGACCCGACAAAATATCGGAAGACATATCCGCGACGAGCGGCACCTGCCCCACGTCCGGCATTTGCTGGAACTGCACGCCATGGATGGTTTCGTTGGTGGCGATGTGGATGTAGGACGCTGCCGGATCGAGCTGCCAGGTATCGCGTGGCGCCATATGCAGATAGCCATCGGCTTTGCTGGTCGCGGCGACACGCACCCGGACATAGGGCGCCGCTTCGTTGGCGGCCTTTTCGCTCCAATGGCCGGTGATGATGTAGTCGGCGCTGTCGCCTTCCCGCGCGAGATTCATGGGAATCTGGGCGAAATGCTGCGTGGCCCCGCCTTGCTCGAACAACACGGCGTATTCGGAGGGAATGTCCATCAGCCCGCGCAGATCCGCTTCGACCTGTTCGGTCATGGCGATAAAGCGCTTGCCGCGGTGCGACTGTTCCATCACCGATGCGCCGCTGCCATTCCAGTCCAGCAGTTCGCGCTGCGCGCGTTCGAGCACCGGCAAGGGCAACGCCGCCGGTCCTGCGCTGAAATTCCATACCCTGCTCACACAGCGGTTCCTGTCGTGGATGATCGCCGCATTATGCCGCGACGCAGCAACACGGCGTCAATGGCGCATGGCCATAAGCGAAGGCTTGTCAGGGATGCAGCAGCAAAAGCAAAGCGATGCCCAGGGCGATCGCGGCGGCGGTAGCGATCAGCCACCAGACTTCGCCGCGCGGGCCTGCGGCATCCTCAGGCAAGCGATCGGCGGGAGGTGGTGGTGCGACGATCTCCGGCTCGGGCTCCAATCCTGGCGCATCGATCAGGAAACGATGCATGCCCAGGCCAATGTGATCCCCCGGCAAAAGCGCCGTCTGTTGGACGGCGGTACCGTTCACCCTTACCGGGTAACGCGAGTCGACGGTCTGGCTGCTTTCCATGGACAGCTGACCGTCGCGCCAGAAAATGGTGATGGAGGCGTTTTCGCCCTGAGGCAAATCGAGCGGCACCGCCCCCTGTGTTCCAAGCTCCAACCGTTCTGCCACGGCCAGCACCTGCCCCGAAAGCGGCCCCGCTACGGCGCGCAATGCGACGGTACAACGTTCCTGCTCGGGCATATCGGGCGATATACGGCCTGTCGGAGCTTCGTCTGCACAAAGCAGCATGCGGCAATCGCCGATGCTCAATGTGTCGCCAGGGCGCACGATCGCGCGCTCGCGCACCGGACGGGCGTTGACGTAGATGCGATTGGCGTCGGGCAGGACATCGAGCACCCAGCCGCGACGGTCCAGACTGATCAACAGATGCTTGGGCGCAGCTTGGCTCGCCGCGAGAATCAGGTCGTTATCAGGGGCGCTGCCGATGCGCAACAGCGCTTGGTTCCAGCGGAAAACCGCCCGATCTGAGTGAGGAAACTCGATGCGCATGAAATGACCAACGACGTGACGGCGCGACTCTACCAGAACTGCAAAAAATATCGTCAAAGTCCGTTTATGATGTGCGGTTTAGCCGTCGAGTTTCATCATGCCGAGCATTGACATCCGCCGCCCGCATCGCCTGTCTCCCGCCGAGGCCCACGCCGTCATCGACAGCGTCGCCGCCCGCATGCGGGAAAAATTTGACGTCCGGACGCAATGGCAGAGCGATACGTTGACCTTCGAGCGATCCGGCATCAACGGCAAAATCGCCGTAGAAGCTGATGAAATCCACGTGACCGCCCAGCTCGGCATGCTGCTTTCGCCGCTCAAAGCCATGATCGAGCAGGAAATCCGGCGCAAGTTGGACGAGCATTTTGCCTGACTTCTTTGACCGGACCCGGAAACGTGGCATAATTAAAGGCTTACGCGGCCATGGTGGCCCGCGCGAATCTTCCGGAACGCATGGCCAAAGACGACGTCATTGAAATGGACGGCACGGTTGTAGAAACCCTGCCCAATACCATGTTTCGAGTAAGGCTGGAAAACGGCCATACCGTGATTGCTCACATCTCGGGCCGCATGCGCAAGCATTACATCCGCATTCTTACCGGCGACAAGGTCAAGGTGGAAATGACACCTTATGACTTGACCAAGGGCCGCATCACCTACCGCATGAAATAAGCATCGGTTCCGGCGGCGCTCGGCGCATCCGGTAAAAAAAGCCGCGCAGATGCGCGGCTTTTTCGTTGTCGTAACACGCGATCAGGAAATGGTCGCAGGCACCGGTTCGGCGGCTTCCGTGTTCACTTGCAACTCGCCCTCGCGCACGCTCAGCACGACCTTGCCGCCTTCGGCCAACTTGCCAAACAGCAACTCGTCGGCGAGTACGCGCTTGATCTTTTCCTGGATGACGCGCGCCATGGGACGGGCGCCCATTTGCGGGTCGAATCCATGTTCGGCCAGCCAGCGACGCGCATCGGCGTCGACGTCCAGTGCCACGTGTTTCTCGCCCAGTTGCGACTCCAGCTCGATCAGGAACTTGTCGACCACGCGCAGGATGTGCTCGAAGTCCAACGGATTGAACTGGATGATGGCATCCAGACGATTGCGGAACTCTGGCGTGAAGCTACGGCGGATCACTTCCATCGAATCCATCGAGTGGTTCTGCTTTACAAAACCGATGCTGCGACGCGACGCTTGCTGCGCACCGGCATTGGTGGTCATGACCACGATCACGTTCTTGAAGTTCGCTTCGCGACCGTTGGTATCGGTCAGCACGCCACGATCCATGACCTGCAACAGAATGTTGAAGACATCCGGATGCGCTTTCTCGATTTCATCCAACAGCAACACCGCATGCGGATGTTTGGTAACCGCTTCCGTAAGCAGACCGCCCTGATCGAAACCGACGTAACCCGGAGGCGCACCCACCAGACGCGAAACCGAGTGCGCTTCCATGTATTCGGACATGTCGAAGCGAATCATCTCGATACCGAGCTGCATCGCCAACTGCTTGGTCACTTCCGTTTTGCCAACGCCAGTGGGGCCGGCGAGCAGGAAACAGCCAATCGGCTTGGATGGATCGGCCAGGCCTGAGCGCGCCATCTTGATCGACGCGGCCAGCGCTTCGATGGCGGGGTCCTGACCGAACACGACCATCTTGAGGTTGCGCTCCAGATTTTTCAGCACATCGCGATCGGAAGCCGATACTTGTTTGGCGGGAATACGCGCCATTTTGGCCACGATGTATTCCACCTCCGGCACATCGACCTTGCCGGTGCGCTGGTCGACCGGCAACAAACGCTGACGCGCGCCGGCTTCGTCGATGACATCGATCGCCTTGTCCGGCAGCAAACGATCCGGAATGTGCTTCACCGATAGATCGACAGCGGCCTTCAACGCTTCCAGGGTATAGGACACGTTGTGATGCTCTTCGAACCGTGACCTCAGCCCCTTCAGAATTTCCAGGCTGTCGGCAACGCTGGGCTCAACCACATCAATCTTCTGGAAGCGACGCGCAAGCGCGCGGTCTTTTTCGAAGATGCCGCGGAATTCCTGAAACGTCGTGGAACCGATGCAGCGCAACTCGCCCGATGCAAGCATGGGCTTGATCAGATTGCTGGCATCCATCGTGCCGCCCGACGCGGAACCGGCACCGATGATGGTGTGAATCTCGTCGATGAAGAGAATGGCCCCCGGCTGCTTCTT
>DATJMR010000037.1:0-9797 GCA_035508595.1 Dyella sp. | reverse complement strand
ACTGAACGAATTCAAGGGCGCGACGGGCGATGGTGCGGCTGCGCTGACAGAGCTGCGCCCGCTGGGTTTCGGGCGTTGCCGCCTATCCCTGGCCGTACCTCAGGACATGGATTACCGAGACGCGACGGATCTGGCGGGCCTGCGCATCGCCACGTCGTATCCCGGCTTGCTCAGCGCATGGTTGCGTGAAAAGGGCGTCGATGCGGTAGTCGTTACGTTGGCGGGCTCGGTGGAAATTGCCCCCAAGCTCGGCACGGCCGATGCGATTTGCGATCTGGTGCAAAGCGGCGGCACGTTGGTGGCCAATCAATTGCGCGAAACGGACGTGCTTTTGCAGAGCGAAGCTGTATTGGCCGGTCCCGAGGCGCTTCCCGCCGACGAGCGCGGCGACATGATCGATTTGCTGCTCAAACGCTTGGACGGCGTGATTCAAGTGCGCGAATCGCGTTTGCTGTTGCTGCAAACCTCGCTGACTTCGCTCGACGCCGTGACGCGCTTGTTGCCTGGCGGCCCGCAGCCGACCTTGCTGCCTGTCGCCGGACAACCGGATCAACTCATGTTGCAAGCGCTGTGCGCGGGCGAGGTGAGCTGGCGGCAGCTGGAAGAAATCAAGAAGGCCGGTGCGCGCGAAATGTTCGTGTTGCCGGTCGAGAAAATGCTTGCCTGAGACACGCTGGATGAAACGGATCAACTGGAACACTTTGAGCGAAGCCGAACGCATGGCTGCGTTGGCACGACCTGCACAGTCCCGAGCGGACGAGCTACGCCGCGGCGTCGAAGGAATCATCGGCGAGGTGCGCAACAAAGGCGATGCGGCCTTGCGCGAACTTTCCGCACGCTACGACCGTTGCGCGCTGGACGAGCTTGAAGTCGGCGAAGCAGAGTTTTCGGCCGCCGAAGCGAAACTTGCACCGGAATTGAAAGCCGCGATTCGCGAAGCCGCGGCCCGCATCGAAGCCTTTCATAGCGCCGCCGCGCCGCAGCCGATGGGCGTGAATACGGCCATAGGCGTACGCGTGGAACGCGTGTTGCGTCCCATCCACCGTGTCGGGCTTTACGTGCCGGCGGGTAGCGCGCCGCTGCCTTCCACCGCCTTGATGCTGGGTGTGCCCGCACGCATCGCAGGTTGCCGCGAAATTGTGTTGTGCTCGCCCGCGCGCGCCGATGGCACATGCGACGAAGCCGTGCTGTTTACCGCGCGGACGGTGGGTGTCCATCGCGTGTTCAAGCTGGGCGGCGCACAGGCCATCGCGGCCATGGCGTATGGCACGCAAAGCGTTCCACGTTGCGACAAGCTGTTCGGTCCCGGCAATGCGTGGGTCACCGAAGCCAAATTGCAGGTGTCTTCCGACCCGAATGGCGCCGCCATCGACATGCCCGCGGGCCCTTCCGAAGTGCTGGTGATTGCCGATGCGCAAGCCAATTGCGAATTTGTCGCGGCGGATTTGCTTTCGCAAGCGGAGCATGGCCCGGATTCTCAAGTGGTGCTGGTAAGTCCGTCTTCCAGCTTGCTCGACAAAGTGGCGGTCGAGGTGGAACGTCAGTGCGCGCAATTGCCGCGCGAAGCCATCGCGAAGAAGGCACTCGCGCAAAGTCGACTGATCGAAGTGCAGTCGCTGGCCCAAGCGGTGGAGGTAAGCAATCGCTATGCGCCGGAGCACCTGATTCTTCAGGTGGCTGGCGCGCGTGAACTGGTCGCGGACATCGAAAGCGCGGGTTCGATTTTTGTCGGAGCGTGGACGCCGGAATCGGTCGGCGACTATTGCAGCGGCAGCAACCACGTATTGCCGACGTATGGTTATGCGCGAAGCTACAGCGGTGTATCCGTTGCGAGCTTTCAAAAACAGATTACGGTGCAGGAATTGGACCCTAACGGTTTACGCGCCATCGGTCCGTGTACCGCGACGCTGGCGGCCGCGGAGCAGCTTGAAGCTCATCGCAGGGCGGTAACGCTACGGTTGGCCGCGCTGGGGGTGCGTCTATGAGCGTGTTGGATTTGGCGCGCCCCGACATCCGCATCTTGCAGCCGTATTCCTCGGCACGCATGGAGGCGGGCGGTGGACAGATCATGCTCAATGCAAACGAATCGCCCTGGGAGCCGATGGGCGACGCCGGGCTGGGATACAACCGCTATCCGGACCCGCAACCTGCGGTCTTGCTGCAATCGTTGGCAAAACTCTACGGCGTGCGCTCTGAGCAATTGTTCGTGGGTCGTGGCAGCGATGAGGCGATCGATCTGCTTGTGCGTGCCTTTTGCCGGGCGGGGCAAGATGCGGTCGTGATTCAACCGCCTACGTTCGGCATGTATGCCGTCAGTGCGCGCATCCAGAATGCGGCGGTGATCGAGGTGCCGCTTGCGGCCGATTTCAGTGTGGATGTGTCGGCGTTGTTGTCGTCGGTCACGCCTACGGTGAAGCTGGTGTTCCTTTGCACACCCAACAACCCAAGCGGAAAATCCATTTCACGGACGGATATCGAGCACATCGCGCAAGCGCTTGCCGGTAAGGCCTTGTTGGTGGTGGACGAAGCGTATATCGAGTTTTCCGATCAACCCAGCGTGGTCGATTTGATCGATCGTTATGAGCACGTCGCCGTGTTGCGCACCTTGTCCAAGGCGTGGGCGCTGGCCGGCGCGCGCATCGGTAGTCTGCTTGCCCACCCGGACGTCATCGCCCTGATCAGGCGAATCATGCCGCCGTATCCGCTGCCCCTGCCTTGCGTCGTCACGGCCTTGGCGGCGCTATCGTCGTCCGGTCAAGACGCGGCGCGCGATCACATTGCCATTGTCCGCGAGCAACGCGCGGTGATGCGCAATGCGTTGGCCAGGTTGCCAGGCGTGCAAGAGATACTGCCCTCCGATGCCAACTTTCTCGCGGTTCGCTTTGATGAAGCCGGCACGATTTATCAGCGGTTGTTGCGAGCAGGCATCGTCGTACGCGATATCCGACGTTACCCCAAGTTGCAGAATGCATTGCGCATCACCATCGGTACGCCGGAAGAAAACGCACGGTTGCTCGCCGTGCTGAATGAGGAAGGTGCATGAGCCGCAAGATACTTTTTGTCGACCGGGATGGATGTCTTATCGAAGAGCCCGCCGACGAGCAGATCGATAGCTTTGAAAAGCTGTCTTTATTGCCAAACGTTGTGGCCGCTCTGCAGCGCATCGTCGCCGCCGGCTACGAATTGGTCATGGTTACCAATCAAGACGGCCTGGGCACGGAAAGCTTTCCCCAGGACCGCTTCGACGGCCCGCACGATTTGCTGATGCGTATTTTCGCTTCGCAGGGCGTGCGTTTTCGCGAAGTGCTGATCGATCGCAGTTTTCCAAGCGAAGGACTCGATACGCGCAAGCCCGGCATCGGCATGATGCATCGGTATCTTGCCGACGATAGCTGGGTGCGTGCCGAGTCCGCCATGGTGGGGGATCGCCAGACCGATCTGCAGTTTGCGGCAAATATAGGCGTGCGTGGCTTTCGCGTCGGTGCGCAAGGCATGGACTGGAGCGATGTCGCGCATCAGTTGCTGGATCGCCCGCGCACGGCCGAAGTGGTGCGCAACACCAAGGAGACGCGCATCAAAGTGCGAGTCGACTTGGATCGACAAGTCGAACCCGTCGTGCACACGGGTCTTGGTTTCTTCGACCATATGCTCGAACAGATCGGCAAACACGGCGGATTTGCGCTGACCATCGAATGTGACGGCGATACCAACGTCGACGAGCACCACACCATCGAGGATTGCGCGCTTGCGCTCGGCCAGGCGTTGCGACAGGCTCTGGGCGACAAGCGCGGCATTGGCCGTTATGGCTTCACATTGCCGATGGACGAATCGCAGGCAAGTGCAGCGCTGGATTTGTCCGGTCGTCCGTATTTCGTATTCGAAGGCCTTTTTCCGCGGGAGCGCGTGGGCGACATTCCTACCGAATTGGTGCCGCATTTCTTTCGCTCCCTATGCGACACGCTGGGGGCAAATCTGCACCTGGCCGTGAAAGGCGACAACGCACATCACATGGTGGAAGCTTGCTTCAAAGTGACGGCGCGTACGTTGCGCCAAGCGATCCGTCGTGAAGGCGACGAGTTGCCGAGTACGAAAGGGGCATTGTAATGAGCGTGGTCCTGGTCGATGCCGGCGGCACCAACATTGGATCGGTACGCTATGCGTTGCAACGTCTTGGCATCGATGCGGCATTGACCTCGAATGCTGGCGACATTCGCGCGGCCGATAAGGTCATTTTGCCGGGCGTCGGTGCCGCGGGTCCCGGCATGGCCCGACTGCGCGAGCTGGAACTTGCCGACGTGATTCGATCGCTGACGCAGCCCGTGCTGGGCGTGTGCCTTGGCATGCAATTGCTGTGCGAGCATTCCGACGAGGGCGATACGGCGTGCCTCGGCGTCGTTCCCGGGCGCGTCTCACGATTCGACGATGCCTCTGGGTTATGCATTCCGCATATGGGTTGGAATCGTTTGTCGCCTGTGGGCGAACATCCGCTGGTGAAAAATTTGGAAGACGGCGCTTGGGCCTACTTTGTACACAGCTATGCCGTATCGACCGGAAGCTACACGCTCGTCGCCAGCGACTATGGCGGCCCGTTCTCGGCAGTCATCGCCCACCGCAATTTTCATGGGATGCAGTTTCACCCGGAGCGTTCGGCCAGCGTCGGCGCCAAGCTATTGAAGAATTTTCTCGAACTATGAACTTCGAAGTGATACCCGCGATCGACTTGCGTGGCGGACAAGTTGTGCGCCTGCGGCAAGGCGACTATGCGCAAGAAACGCACTATGACACCACGCCGGTCGAACTCGCGACGCGTTATGCGCAAGCCGGCGCACGCTGGCTCCATGTCGTCGACCTTGACGGCGCACGCGAAGGCGATCTGGCGAACCTGTCCGTGATCGAGGCGCTGGTTAAAGCCGGCATGCAGGTTCAGGCGGGAGGCGGCGTGCGTACGGAAGAAGATGTGCGTCGGCTATTTGGCGCCGGTGTGGCGAGAGTCGTTGTCGGCAGCGTGGCGATCCGCGATCCGGAGCTGGTTGCGTCGTGGCTCGATGACCACGGTGCGGATCGCTTCACCATCGCGTTGGATACACGGCGTCGCGGCCAGGTTTGGACCTTGCCCAGTGCAGGTTGGACCGAAGACGAGGCGCGTACGCTGGACGAATTGGGGCCGTGGTACGCGAAACGCGGTGCACGGCACTTGCTATGCACGGATATCGAGCGCGACGGCATGTTGGCCGGGTTCAATCTGGACTTGTACGGTCATTTGTCGAAAACCGTTCCACAGCTTGCGGTGCAGGCATCGGGCGGCGTGCGATCGCTGGACGACATTCGCGCAGCGCGCAACGCAGGCGCACGCGGCGTGATTCTCGGGCGCGCCTTGCTGGAAGGGCGCTTTAAGCTGGAGGACGCTTTGGCATGCTAAGTCGCCGCATCATTCCTTGCTTGGACGTGCGCGACGGCAAGGTCGTCAAGGGCGTTCGTTTTCGCGATCATGTGGTGATGGGCGAGATCGTCGATCTCGCCTTGCGTTATCGCGACGAAGGCGCCGACGAACTCGTCTTTTACGACATTACAGCCAGCCCGGAAGGGCGCAGCGTAGACCGTAGCTGGGTCGAACGCGTGGCACGGGTTATCGATATCCCGTTCTGCGTGGCCGGCGGCATTCGTTCGGTCACGGATGCACGCGCGGTGTTGCATGCCGGCGCAGACAAAATTTCCATCAACTCTCCCGCATTGGAACGCCCCGACTTGATCGACGAGTTGGCGGCCGCATTCGGCGTGCAGTGCGTGGTGGTCGGTGTGGACTCCATGCGCGAGGACGATGGCGAATGGCGTGTCCGTCAGTACACAGGCGACCCGTCTAAGACACGTTCATTGACGCGGCGTACCTTGGACTGGATGGTCGAGGCGCAGCATCGCGGTGCGGGCGAAATCGTCCTCAATTGCATGGATACCG
Source organism: Dyella sp. (assembly GCA_035508595.1). Lineage (GTDB taxonomy): Bacteria > Pseudomonadota > Gammaproteobacteria > Xanthomonadales > Rhodanobacteraceae > Dyella_B. The sequence continues at coordinate 3,844 of DATJMR010000037.1, read as the reverse complement.
ATGGCGTACGCCAAGGCTATGATCTGGTGCAACTTTCCGCCGCGCGTGCGGTTTGCCGGGTGCCGCTGATTGCGTCGGGCGGTGCAGGGACGATGGAGCATTTTCGCGATGCGTTCACGCAAGCTCGTGTTGATGGAGCCTTGGCGGCGAGTGTTTTCCATGGCGGCGCGATCGCCATTCCAGATCTCAAGCGTTATCTCCAGCAAGAAGGCGTCGTGATTCGTTTACAAGAGATGGCTAGCGATGACTGAAATAGTTAACGGGTTCGATCCGCTCGATTTAAGCCAAATCGACTGGGACAAGATGGAAGGACTGGTGCCTGCGATCGTGCAGCACTGGCAGACGGGCGAAGTGCTTATGCTGGGCTTCATGGATGCACAGGCGCTTGCGCTCACGCGAACCAGCAGCAAGGTGACGTTCTACAGCCGCAGCAAGCAACGTCTTTGGACCAAAGGCGAGAGCTCCGGGCATGTGTTGCACATGAAGTCGATTCGCGTCGATTGCGACGGCGATACCTTGCTGGTGCTTGCCGACCCGCATGGACCGACCTGCCACTTGGGCACGCGCAGCTGCTTTGGCGATGCCGTGCGGCCGCCGCTCGGCTTTTTGGCGCAGTTGGACGCGTTAGTGGAAAGTCGCAAAGAACAACTTCCCGACGAAAGTTACACCACGAAGCTGTTCCACAGCGGAACCCGGCATATCGCGCAGAAAGTCGGTGAAGAAGCGGTCGAAACGGCACTCGCGTCGGTAGCGCAAGGTGATCAAGAACTGCTGGAAGAAGCCGCCGATCTGGTCTTTCATCTCACCGTGCTGCTGCGCGCGCGTGGATTCGGCTTGGCGGATGTGACACAGGTGTTGATGAAACGGCACGGATAAGCATTGGAAGGCTTTCTCGACGTGAAAAGCCTTCTCCGTATCGGGCGAAGCGAATTACTGAGCCGCCGAGGTGCTGCTGCTTGTCGAGGGCGGTGGTGGCGTAAACGGCACCGCGGGTCCTGGTGCGACGTCTTTGCGCCACAATGCCAATTGCTGTGCGATGCCCTGACCGACATCGATCTGCGGTTCGGACGGGGTGAGCTTGTCTTGTTGTTCCCAGTCGGCGATATCGTGTTTGGCTAGCGCAAACGCATCGACGAAGTTGTCGGTTTTGTTCAGCGCATCCACCAGCCATGCTTTGCCGAAGTACGTGACATCGGAATCGCTGCCGCAGCCGAACGAGCTGCGATCCGCGCGCGCCGCCGTGAGCACCAAGGTGCCGGGGCCGCGCAGATCCGGTACGAATCCGCCGGAGTAACAAGCGTTGACCACCACCACTTTCCATTTGAACGGACGCTTTTTCAGGATACCGCCCAGATCGGGGGCGCCGATCTGATCGAGCGGCAGCGGGTCCATATCGACCAGCAAGTTGTGGTCTTCGTCGCCGTGCGAGGTCATGTACAACACCAGGACGTCTTCATTCGGCTTCATGACGTTGGCGAGCTGATCGAGCGTTGCCTCCAGATTGCTCCAGTCCGCGAGCGGATGCGTTTGCAACGTGCTCGGATTGTTTTCCAGCACCACGGCATGGGCGGTGGGGCCAAATCGCTTTGTGAACAATTGCTCGGCGTATTCGGCTTCGTTGCGGAATACGTCTTCGCCGCCGTCGCCGGCGAAGGCGACCACATAAAGGTTGGTCTTGTTTGGGACGCGCGGTGAAAGTTTGGAGATGGCTTGGCGCACCAGGGACGGCTGTGCATAAATCACTTGCTCGGGTGACGGACCTTGGCTCGGCCAGTTGTCGCCACTGTCGCTGTCGTCTGTGTCGGTAGTGGACGAAGATGGCGCCGGCGCGGCGGTGCTGCTGGCAGGTGCGATGCCCGAGGCTTGCTCGTTGTGCAAGGACCCGTGGCGGGTGACCAGCAGCATCAGCAAAACGCCAGCGGCGAAGGCGAGCAGGGCAGTCAAGAGTGTGCGCATGAGATTGACTCAGAGCTCGATCGCGTCGAAATCGGCGTAAGCCGGGTGCTTGGGTTGAGGCGGAACACGCAACGGCGGGCGCAGTAGCCAGCCGGTGTGAAGGCCCGCTGCGCGAGCAGCATCCAGCTCCTCGACGACATCGGAAAGAAACAGCACATGTTCCGGGCGCTCGCCGATTTCCTCGACGATGCGCTCGTAAGAAGCTTGTTCCCGCTTGGGGCCGGTCTCGGTATCGAAATAACCGGCGAACATGGGCGTGAGGTCGCCGGCTTCGCTGTAGCGGAAGAAGAGCTTCTGCGCAGGAACCGACCCGGACGAATACACATACAAGTGAAGCCCTTCGCCACGCCAGGCTTGCAGGCGGCCAGCGACTTCGGGGTACATATGGGCACGGTATTGGCCGCCTTCGTAGCCTTCGCGCCAGATCATGCCTTGCAGCGCCTTCAAGGCCGTGGATTTGCGGTCTTCGTCGATCCAGCGCAGCAGCATGTCGATCACTTCCTGCCGGCCGGCTTCGATGAAACCGGCTTCTTTGGCGGCTTCGTGCAGCCAGTGTTGCACCTCGGGCTTGTCCCCGTGCGTTTCGATGAAGGCTGGCAGGCGCCTACGGGCGTAGGGAAACAGTACGTCCTTCACGAAGCTGATCGAGCTGGTGGTACCTTCGATATCGGTGACGATGGCGCGGATGGCGGTCATTGGGGCAACGGCGAAAATGGGCTCCCAAGCTTAACCCGCGCGTACGCCAGCGCAAGCGGCTAAGTACTTGAAATGAGAAAAGGTAGCGTGCGGGAGGCGCTTAGGCTGCCGTTGCCAGAGGCACCATGCGTGGAAACTGGTCGGCGATCTGCGAGCCGGTAAAGTTGGCGACCCAGCCGTCCTTGTTGGTGAACAAACGGATGGCCACGAAATACGGGGCCTCGCTCATGTCGAACCAATGCCGGGTGCCGTCCGGGACGCCAATCAAGTCGCCTTGCTCGCAAAGTACGTCGTAGACCTTATCGCCGATGTGAAGGGTGAATTGACCCGCCCCCGCGACGAAGAAACGGACTTCGTCCTCGCTATGGGTGTGTTCGCTCAGGAATTTCTGGCGAAGGGTAGAGCGATCCGGGTGATCGGGCTTCAAGCTGATGACGTCGACCGACTGATAGCCTTCTTCGCGCATCAGGCGATCGATGTCGTGACGGTAGGCGGCAATAACCTCATCCTGGCTTGCGCCGGGCGCGACGGGTTGATTGGCTTTCCATTGTTCGAAGCGCACGCCCACCTTGCCGAGTTCTCGGGCGATGTCGGCGTGAGTTTCGTGCACCCAGAGCGGATGCTGCGGACGTTGCTCGTCGAAAATGCGCAGGCGGCTCATGCGTTCAGTCTCCTCAGATCGAGTTCGCAGCCAAGCAGAAATTCCAGCGCTTCGAGATGACGGCGCGCTTCGGGCATGTCATGACCCCAGGTGTAGATGCCGTGGCCGTTGATCAAGTAAGCGTGCAAGGGTTTGCCGGCATCGATCCACGCATCCACCTGCGCCACCAGCTCGGGCATATGTTGCGTGTTGGGAAACACGGGGATGTTCAACACGCTTTCGTGAGTGGTGTGTCCGCGAATCGCTTTCTGCAGCTCCCAGCCTTCCAGTCGAATGACGCCATCGGCGGCGAACAGGCGCGAGGCGACGCTCTGCGTGCGCGAGTGCGTATGCAACACCGCGTTCACATCCGGCCAACGTCGATAGATTTGCGTGTGCAGTTCCGTTTCCGCGCTGGGCCGTGACGCGGTGCCGACGGCTTTGCCGTGCATATCCACCAGCATGATGTCCTCGCGCCCGAGCTTGCCTTTGTCCCGCCCGGAAATCGTTATCGCGGCGTGATCGGCATCGACGCGCATCGAAAAATTGCTG
>DATJMR010000036.1:0-5140 GCA_035508595.1 Dyella sp. | reverse complement strand
GGCCCTGGAACTGTCGCAGCGGCAGCGCCATCGAGGCCCGGATTGGAGCGGCGTCTTCGTCGACGCAGGCGCCATTTTGGTGCACGAACGTCTTGCCATCGTTGATCCGTCGAGCGGCGCACAACCGCTACGCTCCCGCGATGGCCATCTGGCATTGGCGGTGAACGGAGAGATCTACAACCACCGCGAGTTGCGCGCGCACAGCAGCTACGATTTCACCACCGGCTCGGACTGCGAAGTGATCAACGCGCTCTACCGGGAACAAGGTACGGATTTCCTAAACCAACTCAACGGTATTTTCGCTTTCGCACTGTGGGATGGCGACGCCAAGCGTTATCTGATTGCGCGCGATCCGCTGGGTGTTTGCCCGCTGTATTGGGGGCATGACGCACACGGGCGACTGTGCGTGGCGTCGGAAATGAAAGCCCTGGTAGGTGTGTGTGCAGATGTGGCGCCATTTCCGCCAGGCCATGTATACGACAGCGAAACCGGTCAGCTGCAGCGTTACTACAACCGACCGTGGCGCGACTACGCCGCAACGAAAGGTACTCAGCCCCATGAGTTGCGCAAAGCGTTCGAACAAGCCGTGCATCGACAGTTGATGACCGACGTGCCTTATGGCGTATTGCTCTCTGGCGGTCTGGATTCCTCCCTGGTTGCGGCTTGTGCCGCACGCTTTGCGCGCGAACGCGTGGAAGATGACGATCGCAGCGAAGCCTGGTGGCCGCGCTTGCATTCCTTTGCCATCGGCTTGGACGGCTCCCCCGATCTTGCCGCCGCGAAGGTGGCGGCCGATGCGCTTGGCACCGTGCATCACGGTTTCGTCTATACCTTCGCGGAAGGCTTGGACGCGCTGCCGGAAGTGATTCGTCACATCGAAACTTATGATGTCACCACGATCCGTGCGTCTACGCCGATGTACCTGCTCGCACGGCGCATCAAGGCGATGGGCGTAAAGATGGTGTTATCCGGGGAAGGCTCGGATGAAATCTTCGGCGGCTATCTCTATTTCCACAAGGCACCGTCTCCCGAGGCCTTCCACGAGGAAACCGTACGCAAGCTCGACGCCTTGCACAGCTACGATTGCCTGCGCGCGAACAAATCGATGATGGCGTGGGGCGTGGAAGCGCGCGTGCCTTTTCTCGATTTGGAATTCATGGAAACGGCCATGAGCATGGACGCCGTGCACAAGATGGCCGGCAGCGGCCGCATCGAAAAAGCCGTGCTGCGCGAAGCGTTTGCGGGTGCGTTGCCGGAATCGATTCTGTGGCGGCAGAAAGAACAATTCAGCGATGGCGTCGGTTACGGGTGGATCGATGGCTTGAAAGCGCATGCCGAACAAGCGGTGAGCGATCGCGAGTTCGCGGCGGCGGCCTCGCGCTTTCCGTTCAACACGCCTGCCACGAAGGAGGCGTATCTCTATCGCCGCATCTTCGAGAAACATTTTCCAGGCGAAGCATGTGCCGCCACGGTGCCGGGCGGCAAGTCGATTGCGTGTTCGTCGCCGGCAGCGCTGGCATGGGACCCGACATTCGCGGCGATGGCCGATCCATCGGGGCGGGCGGTGCGTGACGTGCACGCACATGCACTTCAGACCGCGCCGTGAGGTAGGAGCGTAGCGCCGTTCGGGAAGGAAAGCGGCCGCATGACGGTGCGGCCCGCTTTTGCGCCGTGTGGAGCCGGGCGTGCTGGCGGCAAAGGCATCGGCTAGGCGCTTTCGCGCCCGGTTTGCTACGATACCCGTTTATCTCGTGCCGTCTTTGCGACGGCCTATCAGGCTCAATCCAACATGATCGAAACCAATCCGATCCTTGCGCAGATCGCGGACCTCAAGAGCCGCATCGAGTCGCTTAGGGGGTATCTTTGACTACGACGCCAAGCACGAGCGTCTGGAAGAAGTAAGCCGCGAACTGGAAAGCCCCACCGTCTGGGACGATCCGCCGCGCGCACAAGAACTGGGCCGCGAACGCGCCCGCCTCGATACCATCGTCAGCGGTATTGACCGCATTACGGCAGGGTTGGGCGACGCCGGCGAGTTGCTGGAGATGGCCGCCGACGACGGCGACGATGCCACCGTGCAATCGGTGCAGAGCGATGTCGCCAAGCTCGACGCCGAGGTGAGCAAGCTGGAATTCCAGCGCATGTTCTCCGGCAAGATGGATTCGGCCAATGCCTTCGTCGATATCCAGGCTGGCGCCGGCGGCACCGAAGCGCAGGACTGGGCGGAAATCCTGTTGCGCATGTACCTGCGCTGGTGCGAATCGCGCGGCTGGAAGTCCGAGCTGATGGAAGTGAGCGCGGGTGACGTGGCAGGTATCAAATCCGCCACGTTCCGCGTGGAAGGCGATTACGCCTACGGCTGGTTGAAAACCGAAATCGGCGTGCACCGTTTGGTGCGCAAAAGCCCGTTCGACTCCGACAATCGTCGACACACTAGTTTTACGTCCGTGTTCGTCTCGCCGGAAGTCGACGACGACATCGACATCGAGATCAATCCGGCGGACTTGAAAACCGATGTTTACCGGTCGTCCGGCGCGGGCGGCCAGCACGTCAACAAAACCGAATCGGCCGTGCGTATCACGCACGTTCCGTCCGGCGTGGTGGTAGCGTGCCAGACCGAACGAAGCCAGCATGCCAACCGCGATCGCGCGATGAAGATGCTGGCCGCCAAGCTGTACGAATTGGAGATGCAGAAACGCAATGCGGAAAAAGATGCGTTGGAAGCTACCAAATCCGACATCGGCTGGGGCAGCCAGATCCGCAACTACGTGCTTGATCAGAGCCGCATCAAGGATCTGCGCACCGGCATCGAACGCACCGATACGCAAAAGGTGCTGGATGGCGATCTGGACGAGTTCGTGGAAGCCAGTTTGAAAGCGGGTCTGGATGCCGGCGCCAAGCGTCTCGATGCATAAGTGATGCGAACGCGCCTGACCACCGATCGAGGAGTCACCGCATGAACGGCAAGATTATCGGCACAACCCTGTTCGCGTTCGCTGCGCTCGCGGCTTTTAGCTGCACTGCGGACGCTGAGACCGGTAGCTTCGGCCAGACCGTCAAGCAAGATACAAAGACGGTCGGGCACGATATCGGCAATGGTGCGCGCGACGTCGGGCACGCCACCAAGCATGCCGCCACATCGGTAGGACATGGTGCAAAACATGCAGGCCAGGGCATCGGTCATGGCGCGAAGAAGGCCGGTATCGCCGTCGGCCATGGCGCCAGGGACGCTGGTGTCGCCATTGGTCACGGCGCGAAGGAAGGCTGGGATGCCACCAAGAACGCGACCAAGAAAGTGTTCGGCAAAGGCCATTGAGCAAAACTTGAGTCACACCGGGTTTTGGTCGGTCGTCTCGGCAAAGGCTGGGCTCGGCGCCCGCGGATCTCAAGCACAACAGGCGCTGGATTCCTGGTTGCGCAGAAACGACGAGCCTAAAAACTCCAGTTCAACCACTACTACAAGACACCCGCAAACCCATGAGCGAACCGACCGATACCCCGATTGTCGACGAGAACAAGCTGATCGCCGAGCGCCGCGAAAAACTCAACGCGCTGCGCATGCAAGGCATCGCGTTCCCGAACGATTTCAAAGTCGGAAATTTCGCGGGCGACTTGCAGACCGAGTTCGCCGATAAAGAGACATATACCGCCGAAGCGATCGAAGCGGCCGCACGTACGGTCAAAGTGGCTGGACGCATCGTGCTCAAGCGCGTGCAAGGCAAAGTCAGCTTCGTGCAGGTGCAGGATTTCACCGGCCGTATCCAACTCTTTATTCATCAGGGTACGGTCGGCGAAACCACTTACGAAGCCTTCAAGGGTTGGGACGTGGGCGACATCGTCGGTGCGGAGGGTGTGCTAATGCGCACCAAGACCGGCGAGCTGTCGGTAAAGGTGCATCAACTGCGGTTGCTGACCAAGAGCCTGCGCCCACTGCCGGACAAGTGGCACGGCTTGGCCGATGTCGAGCAGCGCTATCGCCAGCGTTACGTCGACCTGATCGTTACCGAAGAGGCGCGCAGCGCCTTCATGGTGCGCTCCAAGATCATCGGCTACATGCGCAAGTGGCTCGAAACCGAACCACGGCGCTTTATGGAAGTGGAAACGCCGATGATGCATATCATTCCCGGCGGTGCCACGGCGCGCCCCTTCATCACGCATCACAATGCGCTGGATATCGATTTGTATCTGCGCGTCGCACCCGAGTTGTACTTGAAGCGCCTGGTGGTCGGCGGCTTCGATCGCGTTTACGAAATCAACCGCAACTTCCGCAACGAAGGCGTGTCGACTCGGCACAACCCCGAGTTCACCATGCTGGAGTTGTACCAGGCATACGCCACCTATCACGAAATCATGGATCTCACCGAGAGCGTAATCCGCGATACGGCTCAAAACGTATTGGGTACGACCAAGCTGGCATGGGAAGGCGCAGAAATCGACGTCGGTCCTGCTTTCCGCCGCTGGCGCATGGAAGACGCCGTGCTCGAACTCAATCCCGAAATCAAGCACGAACAGCTACGCAATCGCGATGCCATGGCCGCACATGCCGCACGTCTGGGCGTGCATGTGAAGCCGGGTTACGGCTGGGGCAAGCTGCTGCTGGAAATTTTCGAGAAAACGGTGGAGCACACCTTGGTGCAACCCACCTTCATCATCGACCATCCGGTCGAAGTGTCGCCGCTGGCACGCGAGAACGATGTCGACAAGGGCATCACCGATCGCTTCGAACTGTTTATCAACGGCAAGGAACTCGCCAACGGGTTCTCGGAATTGAACGATCCGGAAGACCAGGCCGCGCGGTTCCAAGCGCAGGTGGACGCCAAGGAATCGGGCGACGACGAAGCCATGCATTTCGATGCCGACTACATTCGCGCGTTGGAAGTGGGGCTGCCGCCCACCGGTGGGCTTGGCATCGGCATCGACCGTCTGGTGATGTTGTTCACCAATTCGTCGTCGATTCGCGATGTGTTGTTGTTTCCGTATATGCGGCCTGAAGCATAATTTGCTCGTCATTCCGGCGAAGGCCGGAATCCAGTTTAAATACGCCGTGCGAAGCACCCATAATTTTTATGTCGAGCGCTTCGCGCGGCATTTTCGTACTGGATTCCGGCCTTCGCCGGAATGACGGTGAGGTGGAAATTGC
>DATJMR010000035.1:0-8681 GCA_035508595.1 Dyella sp. | reverse complement strand
GCGAGGTTCTGGGCGGAAACGGCATATCCGCCGACTACAACGTCGGACGCTTTTTCGCAGATGCTGAAGCGCTCTACTCCTACGAGGGCACGTTCCAAATGCAAAACCTCATCGTCGGCAAGGCCATTACGGGTCTGAGTGCCTTTATTTGACAGCAGGTACAACGCCGAAACAGGAACGACATTATGACCCCGATGACAACGACAACAGTGAAACCGATCGAGACGGCGCCAGTGCTTGAGAATGTTCTGTACGCAAAAAAAGGCGCCATTGCATACATCACGGTCAATCGTCCTAACGTTCTGAATGCGCTGAACGCAGGGACGTGGACGGACCTCCGAATGGCGTTTACGCAAGCCCAAAGTGATGGGGACGTGCATGGTGTTATTGTGACCGGCGCCGGTGACAAAGCCTTCATCGCCGGAGCAGACATCAGCGAGGTTGCACACCTGTCAGCGGTGGAAGCCGAGTGGTCTAGCCGCAATGGGCAGGCCGTGCTCGACCTAATCGAAAACCTCGGTAAACCGGTTGTCGCCGCCATCAACGGTTTTGCGCTCGGTGGCGGCTGCGAAACCGCCATGGCGTGCACGCTTCGCATTGCTTCGGAAACTGCAAAATTCGGACAGCCCGAAGTTAGGTTGGGATTGCTGCCCGGCGGTGGCGGCACGCAACGGTTGCCGCGGTTGGTCGGAAAGGGGCGAGCCCTGCAACTGATCCTCACCGGCGAGGTGATTTCCGCGCAAGAAGCGTGGCGCATCGGATTGGTTAATGAAGTGGTCCCGTCCAGCATTCTTATTAGCCGCGCCGAAGAGATCCTAAACCAGATTTTCAGCAATGCTCCCATCGCCACGCGCTATTCGCTCGCTGCGGTAAACGGAGGATTGGACACCAGCCTCGCCCAAGGCCAGGCGCTGGAAGCTTCGTTCTTCGGCATTTGCGCCGCTACCGATGACAAGAATGAAGGCACATCCGCCTTTCTAGAAAAGCGCGCTCCACAATTTCACGGACGCTGAGCGACACATTCCACTCGGTTGTGTTTTAGGAGAGTGACCAATGGCAAACGATAATATCTTCTCCGGCCTGAAAGTCGTGGATCTGGCTACATTCATCGCTGGTCCCAGTGCCGCAGTGATCCTGTCCGACTTCGGTGCGGATGTGATCAAAGTTGAACCGCCCGCTGGGGATGCCTGGAGAATGGCCAACAAGCTGCCACCACAACCTCAGGCGGACGACGCCTATCAGTGGCATCTGGCCAATCGCAACAAGCGGGGCATCACCCTTGATCTAAAATCTCCCGAAGCCCAAACGGTCCTTGAGCGCTTAGTCAGGTGGGCCGACGTGCTCATCGTCAACACGCCACACCCTGCGCGCAAGAAGTTGAAGCTTGAATATCAGGACGTCGCGCAATGGAACCCACGGTTAATCTATGCGGATCTCACTGGGTTCGGAGAAAAAGGCCCCGACGCTGATCTACCAGGTTTTGACATCACGGCTTACTGGGCGCGAAGCGGCCTTCTATCAATGACCCGCGATGCCGGCGCGCCGCCGACATGGCCGGTCGCGGGTAGTGGTGATAATGCGACCGCCGTCGGTCTCTATTCGGCGATCGTTACGGCACTTTATCGTCGCGAGCGCACTGGCGAAGGCGCCTATGTCACCACGTCCCTGCTCGCGGAAGGTGTCTGGTCGGCGAGCGTTTCGATTCAGGCCGCGCTGTGCGGCGCGAAGTTCTTTGGGTTGCATGACCGGACGCAACCGGCGAACGCAGCGCTTAACGTCTATCGTGCGTCAGACGACATCTGGTTTGTTCTAATCGTCACGCCGGACAAGCTGCCGGCTGTTACGAAAGCGATCGGTCGTCCGGATCTGCTGACTGATCCGCGCTTCGCGGATCCGGCCAGCCTGGCGAAAAATCGGCCGAAGCTCACCGCCATTCTCGACGAGCTGTTCGGCTCACAGCCTATGGCGTATTGGTATGAAGTGTTCAGTGGTGTTCACGTCACTTTCGGTGCGGTGCGCGGACCACAGGAAGTCATCGAAGATCCCCAATTGCGGGCGAATGAAATCGTGGTCCCGCTCGAAGGTGCGGGCGGCAAGCTGACATCAACGATCAGCAGCCCCATTCATGTGCACGGCGTAAGCAAGATGCCCGCAAGACGTGCTCCGGATCTCGGAGAACACAACGATGAAGTTTTAGAACTGCTTGGATTCAGCCTGACGGAGATCGCTAGTCTACGAACGAAAGGCATCGTTCAGAGCGCGCGCAAAAGCGCCGCACCAACCATCTCATAACCGGCCCTGCAGGATCCCACATAAACTCGAACATTTGAAACGCATAGTTCAAACAAACATGACCTCGTACAGAAGGTGAAATCCATGAGTACCACACAGAAAGCAGGTTCCAAGCGCGCAGCAAGCGACAAGCACACGATAGCGCGACTCTTTCTCTTGGACTTGGGCGGAGGTCGCGTTCTGTCGCTTAATCCCGATGGCTCGGACAAAAAGATCATAGCTAGCGACTGCCACTGGCCTGATGGCGTAGGAATCGACGTCCGGACGGGGCATGTCTATTGGACAAATATGGGTGACCCAAAGAAGAACGATGGCTCGATCGAGCGTGCCGACTTGAACGGCTCAAATCGCAAAACGATAGTAGCTTCTGGCGCCACTTTCACACCGAAACAGCTCCATCTCGATAAGCAAAATGACAAGTTGTACTGGTGTGATCGCGAAGGTATGCGCGTCATGCGCGCGAATCTCGATGGATCGTCTGTCGAAACCTTGGTTGACAGTAGTGACGGAGATTCCCGCCCGGGCCCCGATGCGACGAAATGGTGCGTTGGCATTTCGGTCGACCCCGCCCGGGGCCAAATGTATTGGACGCAAAAGGGACCGGACGATGCCGGCCAGGGACGAATCTTCCGCGCGAATACCGAAATTCCCCCGGGGGAATCGCCAGTGAAGCGCAGCGATATCGAAGTGCTGTTCGACGGCCTTCCCGAGCCGATTGATATAGAGCTCGATCTTGCAAATCGTCTGATCTACTGGACGGATCGCGGCGATCCGCCGCGCGGCAATACCGTGAACCGTGCATCGATGGATGCTGACTTCAGCAAACATCCGGAGCCGCAGATTCTGCTCAACCATTTGATGGAAGGAATCGGCATCGCCCTTGATTTCAAAGGAGGCCGATTGTTTCTCACTGACCTTGCGGGCAGCGTTTACACCGCGAAACTCGATGGAACAGAGAAAAAAGTGCTACTCGCTGCACAAGGAAACCTCGCTGGCATTGCCTATGCCGAAGTGCCGGCTCACTAGGTTACGGTCAATGATTGCCCGAACGCAGATCTCCAAGGAGAGACAAACATGTCTTATGACAAACGCATCAAGAAAATAGCTATCGTAGGTACCGGAGTCATCGGCGCGAGCTGGGCAGCGCACTATCTAGCACACGGGTTCGATGTTGTCGCAACCGATCCAGCGCCTAACGCAGAAGTGGCACTGCGCAAGTACGTCGATGAAGCGTGGCGGGACTTGACCGACATCGGTCTTTCCAAAGATGCATCCCGCGAGAGGCTCACATTCGCAGCAAACCTGCAGGAGGCATTATCGGATGCCGACTTTGTTCAGGAAAACGGTCCTGAGCGACCGGATTTCAAGGTGAAATTCTTTGTAGATATCGATAACGCGACACCAACCGATTCGATCATCGCCTCGAGTTCGTCCGGTATTACACCAAGTGTCATTCAGTCGCAGTGCAAGCACCCTGAGCGCGTACTCATCGGACATCCGTTCAACCCGCCGCACATCATTCCACTGGTGGAGGTCGTCGGTGGCAATAAGACGTCACCCGACGCCATCCAGCAAGCGCTGAAGTTTTATACATCAATCGGTAAGAAGACGATTTTGCTACGAAAAGAACTACCTGGACACGTGGCTAATCGTCTGCAAGCGGCGCTTTACCGCGAGATGCTTTACCTGATCGAACAGGGTGTACTGAGCGTCGAAGACACCGACACCGCTGTTTGCTATGGGCCGGGAGTTCGCTGGGGTGTCATGGGACAAAGCCTGCAATGGCACATCGGAGGCGGTGCGGGCGGGATCAAGCACTTCATGGAGCATTTAATGGGGCCACTGGAGGGCATGATGAAAGCACTGGGCACTCCGAATATCACGCCCGAGCTGAAACAAACAGTCATAGACGGCGTAATGAGTGAGGCCGGCGGGCGCTCGGTAGAACTGCTCGCCAAGGACGAAAACCGCGTAATAGTAGGGCTTCTCAAGCTTCGAGCCGAAGTAGCAGGAGCATCCGGGCAGTCGAGCTAGGGTCCTTACGCCGGCGCAGCGGTTTGCCTAGCGAGGCGAAATTTGAACTTGCAGGAAAGACACAGCCATGACCAAGATCATTGAGAAGGTGCAATTGACCACGACGGGCGGAAACCCCATCGCTGACAATCAAAATACGCTCAGCGCGGGTGCCCGTGGGCCGGTGCTGATGCAGGATTACCAGCTTATCGAGAAGCTCGCGCACCAGAACCGCGAGCGCATTCCAGAACGCACCGTGCATGCCAAGGGCTCAGGAGCCTACGGCATCCTGACGATCACGCAAGACATCAGGAAATACAGCAAAGCCAGCGTGTTTTCTGAAATCGGCAAGCAGACAGAATGTTTCTTGCGCTTTTCCACGGTGGCCGGCGAGCGTGGTGCGGCTGATGCCGAACGCGACGTGCGCGGCTTTGCCCTCAAGTTCTATACGGACGAAGGCAACTGGGACCTCGTGGGTAACAACACGCCCGTCTTTTTTATCCGCGATCCGTACAAGTTTCCCGACTTCATCCACACGCAGAAGCGTCACCCCGTCACAAATCTGCGCAGCAATACAGCCATGTGGGACTTCTGGTCACTCTCCCCCGAATCCCTGCATCAAGTGACTATCTTGATGTCCGACCGCGGGCTGCCGCGGGGCTATCGCTATATGAATGGCTATGGCAGTCATACATACAGCTTTATCAACGCGCGCAGTGAGCGGTTTTGGGTGAAGTTCCACTTCAAGACCATGCAAGGGCACCAATATTGGACCAACGAAGAGGCCGGCCAGGTCATCGCCAACGATCGCGAGAGCTCGCAGCGCGATTTGTTCGAGGCGATTCGACGTGGTGATTTTCCAAGGTGGCGTTTCTACGTGCAGATCATGCCGGAACAAGATGCCGAGACGTATCGCTGGAACCCGTTTGATCTCACCAAGGTCTGGCCACACGGCGACTATCCGCTGATCGAAGTCGGCGTGCTCGAACTGAACACCAACCCGACAGACTACTTCGCAGAGGTGGAGCAGGCCTCGTTCAGTCCATCGAACGTGGTCCCCGGGATCAGTTGGTCGCCGGACAAGGTTTTGCAGGCACGGATTTTTTCATACGCCGACTCGCACCGTTATCGCGTCGGTACGCACTACGAAATGCTGCCTGTGAACCGACCGAAATGCGCTGTGAATACGTATAACCGGGATGGCCCAATGTGTTTTGACATACCGAAGGCGACGGACGCCTACTATGAACCAAATAGCTTCAACGGCCCGCAACAGGACGCGCGCTTCGCAGAACCCCCGCTGAAGATTTCCGGCGACGCCGACCGCTACGACCATCGTGCCGGCAACGACGACTACTCGCAGCCGGGCGCCCTATTCCGGTTGATGACCGAAGAACAGCAAGGGCGCCTATTTAAGAACATTGCGGCAGCCATGGCGGAAGTGCCCGGTGAAATTATCCAACGTCAGCTGGCCCACTTTCACAAAGCTGACCCACGCTATGCAAACGGTGTGAGAAAGGCGTTGGCCGAGAAGAATCAGCAGCCGCAAGTCAAGAATTCCACAATCGCCGTCTGAAGCATAAAGTAGGAGCGATGTATGCCGGAGATAGTCAGCCCTCAAACTAATGCAGACAGCCTACGTGCGGAAGCACCGGTCGACATCGATCCGCACCGCACCGATATCCGTAAGGCGACATTGCATCGTATCGTCGTGGTCGGAGGTGGCGCTGCGGGTCTGGAGCTTGTCACCCGCATAGGTCATCGCCTCGGCCGGCGAAACCGTGCATCGGTCGCCCTGGTGGAGTGTGCCCGCACGCATTTGTGGAAGCCGATGCTGCATGCCGCCGCGGCGGGCAGCATCGACCCAGATGCGTACGAGGTGAACTACCTCGCCCATGCGAGGTGGCACGGATTCGCTTACCACATTGGCGAGATGATTGGTATCGACCGCAGCAGGCGCGAGGTGTATTTAGCGGAAACCCTTGATGAAGACGGCCGACCGGTTACGCCAGCGCGCGCGATCGGGTATGACACGCTGGTGATCTCAATCGGCAGTGTAACAAACGATTTCAGGACACCTGGAGTCGCCAAACATGCCGTTCCTCTGGAGACCACGGCGCATGCGCGGCGCTTCAATCGACGTCTGCTCAATGCCTATGCGCGCGCGCAGACGCAAACGGAGCCGGTCCGACCCGGTCAGCTTCATATAGCGATCGTCGGCGCTGGCGCCACCGGTACCGAATTGGCTGCCGAACTGCATCGTACGACGCGTGAGCTGGTTGCGTATGGACTCGACCGCATCGAGCCACAGCGCGACATTCGCATCGTGCTGCTCGAGGGTGCGGGACGTGTACTTCCCGGACTGCCAGAGCGAATTTCCTGGGCCGCACATCAACTGCTTGAGAAGCTCGGCGTGGAGATCCACACCGGCGCCAAAGTGGCAGAAGTAACCGCACAGGGGATCAAGCTTGACGATGGCTCCTTCATTGCGGCTGAGTTAGTCGTCTGGGCGGCCGGCGTCAAAGGCCCCGAAGTGCTGCGGCAACTCGACGGGCTCGAAACCAATCGCATTAATCAGCTGGTTGTTACCTCGACGTTGCAGACGACAAAAGACCCAGCGATCTTCGCGATGGGAGACTGTGCCGCGTGTCCGCGCCCCGGCATATCAGCTTTGGTGCCACCGCGAGCTCAGGCGGCGCATCAAGAAGCCGCGCACATGGTGCACCAGATCGAGCGTCGGCTACGCGAAAAACCGCTGAAGCCTTACAAGTATCGGGATTTTGGTTCGCTGGTTTCGATCGGCAAATGGAGCACTGTCGGTAACCTGATGGGCGCGTTGACCGGTGGCAGCCTATTCGTTGAAGGTGCGTTTGCCGGAATCATGTACCGCGCCCTGCGCATCATGCACGAACGCGCGCTCAACGGTAACGTGCGCGCCCTTCTTGGCGTCATTGCGCGGTCTACTGCGCGGCGCAACGGACCACAACTGAAGCTGCACTGAGACATTTGGACAGCGATCGAATATGAGGGCGCGATCTCCATGACACAGACCCATTCGGTCCAGCGCATTGTCTCCACTTACATTCCAACGCAGTGGGGCGAGTTTCAGCTGCTCGCGTTCGAGCGCATTGCTTTGGGTGGTGGCGGGCGCACCGAAGGCGCACTCGCGTTGATACTCGGCAACGTGCTCGACGGTGTCCCCCTCCTTCGCGTTCACTCACAATGTCTCACTAGTGAGGTTTTCGGGTCACTGCGTTGCGACTGCAACGACCAACTGCAAATCTCTTTGCGACGTATTTCATCTGAAAAGTGCGGGCTGCTGATCTACGAACTTCAGGAGGGCCGTGGCATCGGGTTGATGGCAAAGCTGCGCGCCTATGCCCTACAAGATGGCGGTTTAGATACCGTGGAAGCCAACCTGGAACTCGGTTTCGCCGCAGACTACCGAGATTTCAGCCTGGCGTCGGCGATCCTGCACGAATTGGGCGTCACGCGTGTGCGGCTGCTCTCGAATAATCCGCGTAAAGCGCATGCATTGACTAACGCAGGTATCGCAATTGTCGAACGCATCCCATGTGAGGCAATGCCGAATTCGCACTCGCTCCCCTATCTACGGACCAAGAAGGAGAAGCTTGGACACCTGCTAAGTCTTGAACAAGTCAGCAGTACGAATCACGCCGCCGCGAGCGCAGACGAGCACGTGTCGATGAAGCTGTTCGCGAACTGCACGCGGCCCGCCTGATCGCGGCAGTCAACAACGCAAATCGCGTCGTCGACATCGTCACTTAAACATCTTACCCATAAGGAGCCATGCCATGAAGGCCGTGCGTTTCGTCGAGGTCGGAAAGCCTGCACAGATCGTTGATGTCCCACAGCCCCACCCAGGCCCTGGACAGGTATTAGTAAAGATCGGTGGCGCCGGCGTTTGTCACTCGGACTTACACATTATGGACGAAGATCTGGGATTAAAAGGCCCCTTCACACTGGGCCATGAAAACGCGGGGTGGATCGCTGGTGTCGGCCAGGGCGTGGAGGGGTTTAGAGAGGGCGATCCGGTCGCGGTGTACGGCCCATGGGGGTGCGGTCACTGCCATACCTGTCAGACTTCAGCCGAAAATTACTGTGAAAACCATGCCGCATTGGGCACCATGGGCGGGGGTCTGGGTTCTGATGGAGGTATGGCGGAATATATGGTGGTGCCCTCGCCGCGGTTGCTGGTGCCCCTAGGCAAGCTCGATCCCGCGAAGGCCGCACCGCTCAGCGATGCCGCGCTCACGCCATACCATGCCATCAAGGCTGCGTTGCCCGTCCTTACACCGGACACTCATGTATTTGTGATCGGCATCGGCGGTCTGGGCCAAATGGCAGTGCAGTTG